>JAKQBR010000369.1 GCA_029574005.1 Deltaproteobacteria bacterium
CGCATCCCCTACTCCATCCTGCTGGAGCTCCTCACGGACGCGGGGATCGGCACGCAGATCGTAAAGGGGTAGCACATGGAATACCTGATGGATACCTATAACCGGCTCCCGGTGAGCCTGGTCAAGGGCAAGGGCTGCTGGGTCTGGGACGATACCGGCAAGGCCTACCTCGACCTGGTGGCGGGCATTGCCGTGGTCAACCTGGGGCACTGCCACCCGGAGGTGGTCAGGGCGCTCAAATACCAGGCGGGCCAGCTCTTCCACTGCTCGAACCTCTTTTGCATCCCGGCCCAGGAAACCCTGGCCGAGTTGCTGGTTGAAAACAGCTTTTCCGGCAAGGTCTTCTTCTGCAACTCCGGGGCCGAGGCCAACGAGGGCGCGATCAAGCTCATCCGCCGCGCCTGCAACGCCAACGGCAAACGCGGCAGCACCATCATCACCTTCAAGGGCTCGTTCCACGGCCGCACGCTGGCCACCGTGGCCGCCACGGGCCAGGACAAGTTCAAGCTGGGCTATGACCCCATCCCCGAGGGGTTCAAGAGCGTGGCATACGGCGACATCGATGCCCTGAAAGAGGCCATCGACCAATCCGTGGGCGCGGTGATGCTCGAGCCGATCCAGGGCGAGAGCGGCATCAACGCGCCGCCGCCCGGCTTTCTGCAGCAGGTCCGCGCCCTGTGCGACGCGCATGGATTGATCATGGCCCTGGACGAAGTGCAGACGGGCCTGTGCCGCACCGGCCGCATGTTCGCCTACATGCACGAGGGGATTACACCGGACATCATGACCATGGCCAAGGCCCTGGCCAACGGGTTCCCGGCCGGGGCCATCATCGCCAGGCCTGAGATCGCTTCCGTGTTCGAGCCCGGCAGCCATGCCTCAACGTTCGGCGGCAATCCTTTAGCCATGGCGGCCGGCATCGCCACCATCACCACCATGCGCGCCAAGGACATGGCCGGCAAGAGCTTGTCTCGGGGGGCGCATTTTAGCAAGCGCCTGAACGAACTGAAGGCCGTGCACCCCGGCATCAGGGATATCCGCGGCAAGGGTCTCATGATCGGCGTCGAGTTCGAACCCGCGGTGGGGTTCCTGGCCAAGACGGGGCTGGAAAAAGGCCTCCTGCTCAACGTCATCAAGGACCATGTGCTCAGGCTGGTGCCGCCTTTGACCATATCGATCAAGGAGATCGACATGGCGGTGGAGATCCTCGATGCCATGTTGAAAGAAAAGGGGCTCTGATGAAACGGGACTTTCTATCGCTGAGGGACTTCAGCCGCGACGAGCTCTCACAGGTCCTGGAGCAGGCGCAGGCCTTCAAACAGGGCCGGCTCAAATCCAGTCTGGAGGGCAAGGCCGTGGTCATGGTCTTTGAAAAGGCCTCGACCCGCACGCGCATATCGTTCGAGGTCGGCATCGACCGGCTGGGCGGGCATCCGATCGTGCTGACCCCCGGGACCAGCCAGATGGGCCGCGGCGAGCCGCTCAAGGACACCGCCCGCATCCTGTCGCGCTACGCGGAGATGATCGTCATGCGCACCTATGCGCACGCCACCATCGAGGAAATCGCCCAGTGGGCGGACGTGCCGGTCATCAACGCCCTGACCGACCTGCTGCACCCCTGCCAGGTGCTGTCGGACTGCTTCACCTTGAGCGAGATCTTCGGCGAACTGACGGACAAGAAGATCGCCTGGATCGGGGACGGCAACAACATGGCCAACTCCTGGATCAACGCCGCGGCGCTCTTTGGCTTCGAGTTGTCGCTGGCCTGCCCCGCCGGCTATGAACCGGACAAGGCCATCCTGAACGCCGCCTTCATCGACGGCGCCAAGGTCACGGTGGTGCGCGACCCGGCCGAAGCGGTCGCCGGAGCCATCGCCGTGAACACGGACGTGTGGGCCAGCATGGGACAGGAAGAGGAGTCAGGCATCCGCGCCCAGGCCTTCCAAGGCTACCAGGTGGATGCGCGCCTCATGGGCCAGGCCGCGCCCGAGGCGGTGTTCATGCACTGCCTGCCGGCCCACCGCGGGGAAGAAGTCTCCGAAGAGGTGCTCGAATCCGCCCAGTCCGTGGTATGGGACCAGGCCGAGAACCGGCTGTACGTGCAGGAAGCGATCATGGACTTCCTGATCGGACACCATCACGAGAGATAAGATAAAAAAGAGGAGAGGATATGGCAAAGAAAAAAGTCGTCTTGTTGTATTCCGGTGGATTGGATACCTCCGTCATGCTGAAGTGGCTCCAGGACGAGCTGAACTATGACGTCATCTGCTACTGTTCCGACCTCGGCCAGGCCGAGGAATTGGACGGTCTGCCCGAGAAGGCCAAAAAGACCGGGGCCAAGAAGATCTATATCGACGACCTGCGCGAGGAGTTCGTGCGCGACTACGTGTTCCCGGCCTTCAGGGCCGATGTGGCCTATGAGGGCATCTACCTCCTGGGCACCTCCCTGGCCAGGCCGCTGATCGCCAAGCGCGCCGTGGAGATCGCCCGGCAGGAAGGGGCCGAGGCCGTGGCCCACGGCGCCACCGGCAAGGGCAACGACCAGGTGCGCTTCGAGCTCACCTTCTGGGCCCTGGAGCCTTCCATCAAGGTCATCGCGCCCTGGAAGATGGACGAATGGAGGCTCAGATCGCGCGACAAGATGATCGACTATGCCAAGAAGCACATGATCCCGGTCCCGGTGACCAAGGCCAAGCCCTACAGCATGGACCGCAACCTGCTGCACATCAGCTACGAGGGAGGCATCCTGGAAGACCCGTGGAACGCGCCCAGTGAGGACATGTTCATCCTCTCCTGCTCGCCCGAAAAGGCCCCGGACAAGCCCACCGAGATCGTCATCTCCTTCGAAAAGGGCAACCCCACGAAGATCAACGGCAAGGCCATGAGCCCGGCTGCGCTCCTGGCCAAACTGAACGAGCTGGGCGGGGCCAACGGCATCGGCCGGGTCGATATCGTCGAGAACCGCTACGTGGGCATGAAGTCGCGCGGCGTCTACGAGACCCCGGGCGGCACGGTCCTGAAGGTCGCGCACCGCGGCATGGAGCAGATCACCATGGACCGCGAGGTCATGCACTTGAGGGACGAGCTCATGCCCCGCTATGCCGCCCTGGTCTATTACGGCTACTGGTTCGCGCCCGAGCGCGAGGCGTTGCAGAAGCTCATCGACGAGAGCCAGAAGGACGTCACCGGCGAGGTGCGCGTCAAGCTCTACAAGGGCAGCGCCACGGTCACGGGCCGC
The DNA here is from genome assembly GCA_029574005.1 of Deltaproteobacteria bacterium. Taxonomy (GTDB): domain Bacteria; phylum Desulfobacterota; class Desulfomonilia; order UBA1062; family UBA1062; genus JAKQBR01. The sequence goes on from JAKQBR010000369.1 coordinate 3,239, forward strand.
CGCTCGCCGTGCTCGCTCTATCATCCGGAGGTCGCCACCTTTGACGAAGACGCGGTCTATGACCAGAAGGACGCCAAGGGCTTCATCCGCTTGAACGCCCTGCGCCTGCGCATGCGCGCCATCCGCGATCAGCAGGCGGCCCCGGCGAAAAAGGGCACCAAGAAATCGTAGCAGGGAAGAAGGACAGGGCTATGGCAGACAAACCCTGGTCAGGCAGGTTCGCTGAGGGTCTCGACCCGACCGTCGAGGCCTTTACCGAGAGTGTGAGCATCGACGGCCGGCTGTACGCTGAGGACATCGCGGGCAGCATCGCGCACGCCCGCATGCTCGCCCGCGTGGGTCTGCTCACCGCCGATGAGGCCGAGGCCGTCGTCGCGGGACTGAGGGCCATCCGCACGGATATCGAGAACGGGACCTTCCGGTTCGATCCGGCCCTGGAAGACGTGCACATGAACATCGAGGTCGAGCTGACGCGCCGCATCGGCGAGCCCGGCAAAAAGCTCCATACGGCCCGTAGCCGCAACGACCAGGTGGCAACGGACCTGAGGCTCTATGTCCGGCAGGCGCTGGATGGCGTCCGGCACGACCTCGCGGAACTCATGCGCGCCCTGGTGGACAAGGCCTCCCAGGAGGTGGATACCATCGTGCCGGGCATGACGCATCTGCAGTTCGCCCAGCCCGTGTCCTTTGCCCACCACCTGCTGGCCTACTTCGAGATGTTCGCCCGCGACGAGGAGCGCGTGCGCGATGCGCTTGTCCGCGTGAACATCTCGCCCTTGGGCGCTGCCGCCCTGGCCGGGACGCCCTTTCCGATCGACCGGGGCATGACGGCCGAGGCACTGGGGTTCTCCGCCCCGGCCCGGAATTCCATGGACGCCGTGGCCGACCGCGATTTCGCGGTGGAGGCCGTGTTTGTCCTGAGCCTGACCATGCAGCACCTCTCGCGCCTGGCCGAGGAGATCATCATCTGGAATGCACCCTTCTACGGCCTGGTCGAACTCCCGGACGCCTACACCACCGGCAGCTCCATCATGCCGCAGAAGAAAAACCCCGACGTGGCCGAGCTGATCCGCGGCAAGGTCGGCCGGGTCTACGGCCACCTGTTCGGTCTCCTGACCATGCTCAAGGCCCTGCCGCTGACCTACAACCGCGACATGCAGGAGGACAAGCTGCCGGTCATGGACAGCCTGGACACGGCCCGGGCATGCCTTACACTCATGGCCGGACTGGTGCGGGGCATGCGCGTCAAGTCCGACGTGGCGCGTCAGGCACTGCAGAAGGGTTTTATCACGGCCACGGACATCGCGGATTACCTGGCCGGCAAGGGGGTGGCCTTCCGGGACGCCCACCGCATTACGGGCGAGATCGTGGCCATGCTCGTGCGGCAGAACCGCACCATTGCGGACCTGACGCTCACCGAGCTCACGGGCTTCTCGACGGCGTTTGCCGAGGATGTCTTCGCCTTCATCACCCCCGAGGCCTCGGTCGACCGGCGCCTGAGCTATGGCGGCACGGCGCGCCCAGGCGTCCGGGCCGCCATCGCCGAGGCCCGCCAGCGCCTGGAAGGGCTTACGCCGTGAGGGGCGCCCTGATCCTGTGCCTCGGCGTGCTCATGATCCTGGCCGTGCCGGGCTGCGGCAGGAAACTGCCCCCCGTGCCGCCGGGACCGGAGGATCCGGCCGAGATATCGTCGCTCGCCTTCGAGGGCGGGGGCGTGCGGGCCACGGTCGTGTGCCGCATGCCGGCGGACAAGCTCGTTCTCTTGGGCAAAGCGCAGGGCCTATGCCCGCAGTGTACGGATGACTTGACCGTGCGGGAGGAAAAAGCCGACGTCGCGGGCAAGGTCACGCTGAGCGACCGCGCCCCTGAGGAGCGCTGCATGGTGTACCGCGTCAGGCTGGAGAAGGACACCACGCGTTTCCTGAGCCCGGCGCGCCTGGTATGTAAATAAAAATAAGCGGAATTTCGGTGAGGAGTTCGAGCAATGCATGATTTCGACTATAAGGACGGCCGCCTGTGCTGCGGCGATGTGCCCCTGGCCGATATCGCCCAAGCGGTGGGCACACCCTTTTACTGCTACAGCCTGCCCACCTTGAGGCGCCATATCCAGGCCTTTGAAGAACCTCTGGCCGGCGTGGAACACCAGACCTGCTTCGCCATGAAGGCCAACGCCAACCTGGCGGTTGTAAGCGTTATGGCGCGCCACGGCCTGGGCGCCGACGTTGTTTCCGGCGGCGAGCTGTATCTGGCCCTGCGCGCCGGCATCCCGGCCTCCAAGATCGTCTACTCCGGGGTGGGCAAGACCGACTCCGAGATCGACATGGCATTGTCCGCCGGGATCATGATGTTCAATATCGAGAGCGGCGAGGAGCTCGAGGTCATCAACGCGCGGGCGGGCGTGATGGGGAAGAGGGCGCCCATCGCCATCCGGGTCAACCCGGACGTGGACCCCCGCACGCACCCCTATATCTCGACCGGCATGCAGAAGAACAAGTTCGGCATCGCCCTCGAGGCCTCGCTGGAACAGTACCTCAAGGCCAAGGAGATGCCGCATGTCGAGATCGTGGGCATCGACTGTCATATCGGCAGCCAGCTCACCGAGGTCGAACCATTCATCGACGCCGTCGAGCGCCTCAAGGTGCTGATCGAGAGGCTGTCCCGCCACGGGATCTCCTTCCGCTATCTGGACCTGGGCGGCGGGCTGGGCATCACCTATGCCAACGAGGAGCCGCCGCACCCCAGCGCATACGCCCGGGCCATCCTGGAGGCCGTGGGCGGGCTGGGCCTGAAGCTCGTCTTCGAGCCCGGCCGCGTGATCGTCGGCAATACCGGCGTGCTCGTGACCCGTGTCCAGTACCGCAAGCAGACCCCCAAGAAGACCTTCATCATCGTGGACGCCGGCATGAACGATTTGATCCGGCCGGCGCTCTATGACGCCTGGCATGACATCAAGCCGGAACAGATGCGTGCACGCGATACGGAACAGGTCGACGTGGTCGGTCCGATCTGCGAATCGAGCGATTTCCTGGCCAGAGACCGCGTCCTGCCCGTGTTCAGCCGCGGCGATCTCATGGCCGTGATGAGCGCCGGCGCTTATGGGTTCACGATGAGCTCCACCTATAACGCCCGGCCGCGTCCGGCGGAAGTCATGGTGGATGAGTCACGCTATTTTGTGGTAACACAGCGCCAACGCTATGAAGACCTGCTCTCCGGGCAGCATGTCCCGGAGGAGATCATGGGGAGGTAAGGTATGTTTTCCGGTGCTATCGTGGCGATCGTGACGCCCTTCAAGGAAGGCGCGATCGATGAAAAGGCCTTCCGGGATCTGATCAATTACGTGATCGACGGCGGGATCGAGGGCATCGTGCCGTGCGGCACGACCGGCGAATCCGCTACGCTGACGCATGTCGAGCACGAGCGCGTGATCGACATCACAGTGGCCGAGGTGGGTGGACGCGTGCCGGTCATCGCGGGCACGGGGTCGAACTCCACGGACGAGGCCGTCAGCCTGACCCGGCACGCCAAAGCGGCCGGCGCGGACGCGGCGCTGTTGATCACGCCGTATTACAACAAGCCGACCCAGAAGGGTCTGTACGAGCACTTCACCGCCGTGGCCAAGGCCTGCGATTTTCCGCTCATTCCGTATAACGTCCCGGGCCGCACCGGCGTCAATATGACCGCCGCGACCACCATCGCCCTGTCCAAGATCGACACCATCGTGGGGATCAAGGAGGCCAGCGGCGATGTGATGCAGATCTCCCAGATCGCCAAGGCCGTGGCGCCGGACTTCGACATCCTCTCCGGCGACGACGGACTGACCCTGCCCATCCTGGCCGTGGGCGGCAAGGGGGTGATCTCGGTGACCGCCAACATCATGCCCGCCAGGGTCGCGGGCGTCATCAAGGCCTGGCGGGCGGGCGACCTCGCCGGGGCCAGGCGCGAGCACCTGGCGCTCATCGATCTGCATAACGCCATGTTCATCGAGACCAACCCCATCCCGGTCAAGACCGCGCTTTCTCTGATGGGCAAGGTCGCCGAGGAGTTTAAACTCCCCCTGACACCCATGGAGCCGGCCAACCGCGACAAACTCGCGGCCGTGCTCAAATCCTATGGGTGCATATAAAAAAGAAGGAGCAACGGATGATTAAAATCGGTGTGGTGGGCGCGGCCGGCAGGATGGGCGCGCTGATTGCGCGCGGGGTGGTGGAGTCCGAAGACCTTGTGCTCACCGGGGCACTGGAGGTCACGGGGCATCCGATGGTCGGCCGCGACGTCGGCGATGTGATCGCCAGGCTGCCGCTCGGGGTCACCATCTGCACGGATATGGCGGAAGCCTTTGCCGATTGCGAGGTGATCATCGATTTCTCGTCCCCAATGGCCACCATCGAGCACCTCACGTTTGCCGCAGCGGGCGGCCAGGCCATGGTGATCGGCACGACCGGCTTTTCGGACAAGCAGCGCGTCACGCTTTTTGAGATCGGGGCCGGGGTCCCGGTGGTGATCTCCCCCAACATGAGCATCGGGGTCAACGTGATGTTCAAGGCCGTGGCCATGCTGACCCGTCTCTTGGGCGAAGACTATGACGTGGAGATCGTCGAGGCGCACCACCGCTTGAAGAAGGACGCCCCTTCCGGCACGGCCAAGGCGCTGGCCCTGTCCGTGGCCAGGGCGCGCGGCGTGAATCTGGACGAGCACGCGCGCTATGAGAGAAACGGTATCATCGGCGAACGTCCGCTGGGCGAGATCGGCATCCAGACCGTGCGCGCCGGCGATATCGTGGGCGATCACACGGTCTATTTCGCCGGCGGCGGCGAGCGCATCGAGATCACCCACCGGGCGCACTCGCGCGAGAACTTTGCCCGGGGCGCTTTACGGGCCGCGCGCTGGATCAAGGGCAAAACGCCCGGGATGTACAGCATGCTGGACGTGCTGGGTTTGAGCGATGAAGATCGGTAGGGCCCTCCGTTCGGATGGTGCGGCGGTATGGGCCGCGCTGGGTCAGGACGGCACGACCTTGGCGTATGACCCCGCCACCGGCACCTCGGGCGCCGAGCTCAGCATCACGCGCCTTCTGCCGCCCTGCCGGCCCTCCAAGATCGTCTGTCTGGGGTTGAACTACCGCGACCACGCCCAGGAGATGGGTCTTGCCATCCCGGACGAACCCATCCTGTTCCTGAAGCCCCCTTCGAGCATCATCGGCCACGGCGATGCGATTGTGTATCCCGATCAATCCCATCGCGTGGATTATGAGGCCGAGCTGGCCGTGGTCATGGCGCGGCGCTGCCGCATGGTGAGCCCGGACGAGGCCTCAGGCTGCATCCTGGGATATACCTGCCTCAACGATGTCACGGCGCGCGACCTCCAGGCCAAGGACGGACAATGGACGCGCGCCAAGTCCTTCGACACCTTCGCGCCCGTGGGCCCCTGGATCGAAACCGCGATCGCCGACCCGCACGATCTTGACATCAGGCTTCTGGTCAATGGAGAGGTCCGGCAGTCGTCGAATACGCGCCACCTCATCTTTTCCATCCCTGAGATCGTGTCGTACATAGCGGGCATCATGACGCTGGAGCCCGGCGACGTGATCGCCACCGGCACGCCGTCCGGGATCGGTCCCTTGAACCGCGGCGATGTGGTGCGCGTGGAGATCCAGGACATTGGGGTCTTGGAGAACAGGGTCGTCTAGGATCGTGCCATGGGCAAAGGCTATCTGTCGCTGGGCTCCAACCTGGGAGACCGCATGCGCAACCTGAGCGAGGCCATCGCCGGACTCAAGGGTCGCGGCGTCGAGGTCATCGCCGTGTCGGATGCCTTTGAAACGCGGGCCGCGGAGGTGAGCGACGACCAGGGTCCGTATCTGAACGCCGCACTCGAGATCCGCAGCGACCTGGCGCCCGTGCGCGTGCTGGAGGTCTGCCGGCAGGTCGAGGATGCCCTCGGCAGGCAACGGCCCTACCCCCATGCGCCGCGCACCATCGACATCGATATCCTGCTGCTGGAGGGCGGCGAGGTGAAGAGCGGCGAGCTCACGATCCCCCACCCGCGCCTGGAACAGCGGGCCTTCGTGATCCATCCTCTGGCGCAGATCGCTCCCGAGTTGATCTTGCCCTCGGGAAGGTCTATCATGGAGGTAAAGAATGCCTTGGGCGATGACGAGATAATTGAGATATGTCCGATGTCACGCTAGACCAGGAGATCCGGAAGCGCAAGGTCGTTGTCGCGGACGACAACCGGGACGTCAACCATGTCATCAAGGAGATCCTGTGCGAATACGGGTTCCAGGTCGTCCAGGCCTTTGACGGAGATGAGGCGATCCAGGCCTACTTCAACGAGAAACCCGACCTGCTGCTGCTCGATTACCGCATGCCCAAGCTGGACGGCATCGACGTGCTCAAGCACATCAAGGAAAGAGATCCCCAGGCCGTGGTGGTCTTCATGACCGGAGAGGGCTCGGAGGACGTGGCCGTGGCCGCCATGAAGGCCGGGGCCGAGGATTATATCACCAAGCCGATTTCCTTCCCCGAACTCATCGGCCTGACCAACAAGCTGATCAAGGAGCATGACATGCTCCTGGAAAACATCCGCTTGAAGGCGCGCGGCGATGCCTACAAGAATTACCTGGTGTCGATCACCGAGACCATGGGCGAGGCCGTGGTCACCTTGGACCGGCAGGGCCATATCGTGTTCATGAACTCCATGGCGCACAGGCTCTGGGGCAAGGACGATGCGCTCATGGGGAAAAACCTGGAGTCGCTCTTCCACGACGCGCACAAGGACATCTATCGTGACATCATGAACGCCCTGGCCAGCGGCATCGAACGCTACGAGCGCGAGTGCGTGTTCTTGAAAAACGACCAGAGCACCTTCTCCGGGATGGTGACGGCCTCACCCATGAAGAGCGAACCGCATACCGGCGGCATCGTGGTGGTAGTCCGGGACCTGACCGACATCGAGGAGATGCGGCGCGAGATCATCAACACCGAGAAGATGGCCTCGCTGGGAAAGGTCGTGGAGGGCGTGGCGCATGAGATCCGCAACTCGCTGACCTCCCTGGGAGGCTTCTCCCGGCGCCTGGAGCGCAGCCTGGAACCCAACGCGGAGCAGCGGGTGTACGTGGATTACATCATCGAGGACGTCAAGCGCCTGGAGGCCATGATCCAGGACATCGAGGAGTACGTCAACTATACCAAGATCCACCGCCCGCATTTCGGACCGACCAACATCGAGGACGTCATCGACGAGGCCCTCGTCAAGACCTTCACCCCGGGGCGTTTCACCGGGGTACAGTACAGCATCAATATTCCGGGTGAGATCGAACAGATCAAGGCCGATCGTGATTACCTGGTGGAGGCCTTCTGGCACCTGTTCGTGAATGCCTGCGAGGCCATGGAAGGACAAGGCACGCTGGAGATCCAGGTTACCATGAATCCCAACTACCTCATCGTGGATGTCGTGGACACGGGCAAGGGTATCCCCTCCGACGAGATCAAGGAGATCTTCAATCCCTTCTACACCTCCAAGGTTCAGGGCGCGGGTGTGGGGCTGTCCAAGGTCTACATGATCGTCGAGGAGCACCGGGGCTATATCTCGGTCAAGAGCATCCTCGGCAAGGGCACGCGCATGCGGATCTACCTGCCGCGGGTGATGGCCGCCAAAAAGCCGGTGGCGCCGGAAGGCTGAACTGTGCTAGGTAAAGTGATTACCGGCTGCGGTCGATAGGAATCGAGGAGGCACACTGGTTTGGGCATACGCACGACTTCTTTCGCGATCACGATCATGCTGATGGTTCTCCTCATGGCGGGCTCGGGAACTCCGGCCCGGGCGGACATCTATGTCAAAGAGATGCCGGACGGCAGCCTGAATTTCAGCAACTGTCCTTTAGGCAAAGGCTGGACCGTCTACATGCGCGAACGCCCCCGGGCCAGGACGCGCAGCTATGCCCGCGGCCCCTCGCGCAGCTACCGCCGTTCGGAATGGGACGGACTGATCAAGGACATCGCCGTGAATCACGGCGTGGACCCGGTGCTGGTGCGCGGTATCATCGAGGTGGAATCCGGCTTCGAGCCCTCGGCCCTGTCGCCCAAGGGCGCCATGGGCCTCATGCAGCTCATGCCGGGGACGGCCAGCGACTTAGGCGTGGATGATCCCTGGGACCCGGTGCAGAACATCAAGGGCGGGACCAAGTACCTCTCCTGGCTCCTGAAGAAATACAACGGCAACCTGGAAAAGGCCCTCGCGGCCTATAACGCCGGACCGAATGCCGTGGATTCCTACAACGGCATCCCGCCTTTCCAGGAGACGCAGGACTACGTGCGGACCATCATCTCGCGCTACACCGGCAGGGCATACTGATGAACCTGGCCAACGCCCTGACGCTTTCGCGCATCCTCGTCGTACCGATCATTGCGCTGTTGCTCATGGACGGTGGTTTCTGGCCGTCTCTTGCCGCGGCCGTGCTGTTCATCATCGCCTCCATCACGGACTGGCTGGACGGCTACCTGGCCCGGGCCTACCATATGGAGTCCAACCTCGGCAAACTCCTGGACCCCCTGGCCGACAAGATCCTGATCGTGGCGGTGCTGGTCTTCCTGATCCCCCTGGGCAGGGTGCCGGCCTGGATGGCGGCCGTGATCATCATCCGCGAGCTGGTGGTGACCGGGGTGCGCGCCATCGCGGCCGAGCGGCAGATCATCATTGCCGCCAACTGGCTGGGCAAATACAAGACCGCCTTCCAGATCGCGGCCTGCATACCGCTTTTGTTCCCCTCCCCCTTCCTGACCGCGCAGATGCATACCGCCGGGCTGTACTTCCTGTGGATCGCCACCTTCTTCGCGGTGTGGAGCGGGTGGGATTATGTGTACGACTATTTCCGCCAGGCGTACAGCAACGCGGCATAACGCCACCGGTCATCACCCCCGCACCGGATTCAGCGCGTCCGGGGCAGGCCTAAAAACCCTCCGGGGCCTCGATGCAAACTGGAATCAGTGCCCCTTGGCCGGCGCCTTGGTGGTCGTGCCCAGCTGCTCGTAGAGCGGGCAATAGCCCGAGGCCGCGCTGGAGAGCAAGGCTCCTGCCACAACCAGCAGGAGACCGGCCTTGCCTTTGAGCCATCCCAGGAGATACAACGCCACCACCGCGAGGGCAACGCCCAGCCTGATCATCCGGTCTTGAAAACCGACATTCTGCTCCATGCGAGAAAGCCTCCCCGTATTCAGTATGCCGTGGATTATCAGCAAAAACCCCGCGCCCAGTCAAGCATGTATCCGATGAAAAAGCTGAAAAGGCCCCCGCACGACAGGGTCACTCGGCGCTACGGACCCGTGGCCGCCAGGCGTCGCAAGCGCCTCCATCTGATGATTGTCTGCTTGTAAGACCGCCATCCGTCTGCTATAAAATCCACGGCCGATGAACGGCCTTGAACCGTGATTGCTCTGCATTTCCTATCGACAAGGAGGGTGTATGCGCGCCTCACAAGCGCCCGTCAATCAACCAGGACCGCTCTTCACCGCCATAGCCATCAACCATCTTGAGCTCAAGAACCGCATCTTCAAGGCCCCCACCATGGAGGCCATGGCGGATGAGGACGGGGCGCCGACCGATAGAATGACCAGGTTCTTCCAGCGCACGGCTGCGGGCGGCAGCGGGCTCATGATCACGGGGCTTACCTATGTAAACAACGCGGGCAAGGGATATATGGCCGAAAACGGCATGCACGCCGACCGTTTGATCCCGCGCTGGAAAGCGCTGACGGACGAGGTGCATGCCGCGGGCGGCAGGATCGTGATGCAGATCTCGCATGCGGGCAGGCTGGCCGACCCGCGGGTCCTGAATGGGGCCAAGGCCAGGGCGGCCTCTGCGATGCCGAACCTCATGTATCTGCATTGGGCAAAGCGTCTCACGGTGCGGGAAATCCGGGAGATCATCCGCGACTTCGGAGAGGCGGCCGGACGGGTCAAGTCCGCGGGCTTCGACGGTGTGGAGATCCATTCCTCCGGGGGATATCTCCTGGCAAGCTTCCTCTCTCCGCTCACCAATCGCAGGACGGATGACTGGGGCGGCGATCAGGTTCGGCGCTTCCGGCTCTTCGAGGAGGTCTACCACGCCGTGCGCCGGGCGTGCGGGAGGGACTATCCGGTTTTCGCCAAGCTGCATCTGGGCGATTTCCTGCTGCTGGGCCGGCCGTGGCCCGGGAACTATGACGCGGGCGTGCGCATGCAGGCGCTGGGGGTCGACGCCATCGAGTTCGCGATCGGGGTGCAGGAGAACATCACCATCACCTTTGCCAAGGGAGGCATGCCCATCGAGGTGGTGGGGGATTCCTTGAGCCCCCTGCACCGCCTGTACTGGAAAACCATCGCCGTGTGCTATACCCCGTTCACGAAGTTCAAAGGGCCCTACTTCACGCATGCCGCGCGCGAGCTGAAACGGCGGGGACTCACCGTTCCCCTGCTGTTGTCGGGCGGATTCCGGCGCTTCGCCGAAGCGGAACACGCCATTGCCAGCGGCACGGCGGACCTGGTGGGCATGTCGCGGCCGCTGTTGCGGGAGCCCGACCTTCCCCGCCGCTGGATGAGCGGCCATCGCGAGGACTCCACGTGCGTATCCTGCAACCGCTGCACCCTGGGATTGGTCAATGCCACGCCCATACACTGCTCATACCGAGAAGAGGCGCGGCCGAAGAGACATCCATGAACGGTCGAAACCTTCCGGCCGAGGTTGAGGACGCCTAGGCCAGAAAGAAAGGAGCACGTATGCAACCTTACCTGATCTATATGACCGCCGGCTCGCTCGAAGAGGCCGAAAAAATCGGCAAGGCCCTGGTTGGTGAACGCCTGGCCGCCTGCGTGAACATTATCGAACACATGCGCTCGTTCTATTGGTGGGAGGGAACACTCCAGGAGGACCATGAGGTCGTCATGATCGCCAAGACCACGTCGCCCCTGGTGGATTCGCTGGTCGAAAGGGTGAAGTCCCTGCATAGCTACCGTGTGCCCTGCATCGTGTCCGTGCCGATCTCCGGCGGCAATCCCGACTTCCTCGAATGGATCGACGAGGTAACACGATAATTTTATCCATGTCACGCATCAAAGACCGGCCGCCCGGAAGGGTCGCGACGGCAGGAAAAAAATAAAATGAACCACGGATTTTTTATTGATTTATTCTGCTTTCTTCTCTATATGCTCAAGCAGAAATGGGATGAAAAATCATGGGGGCCGGACAATTTTTAATTGTGATATGCATGGCTTAGCACAGAGTAAGCGCATCGCGGCTCACGCGGGAAGAGAGCGAACATCGCAGGTGTCTTGCCCGCTCCATTCACACCACCTCCGGAAGCAATCGAATTTCTTGGTCGAAATGATATTTTTCCCTCAATATTATTTTTCAAAATCCGATAATGCCGGAATAAGGAGGAGCGAGAATGGCTAAGATGAGCCAGACGAAGGAATTGGCAGTCCCCACTGAAGATCCCGACCCCTTGGGTAAGGACCCGAGCGAAGAGCCCCCATCCTCACGCACGGCCCTCGCCAAGGTTCTCACCGTCAAGGAGCACTTACGCCGCAAAAAAGAGTACTCCGGACTCATCCCCTTAAGCGAAAAATCGCTCCGGTTCTTATGCGATCATTATCCTCAGGCAACCCCCGAGGATTGGTCAAACTGGCAATGGCAGCTCCAGAACAGCATCTGCACGGCCGACAAGCTTCAAAATTTCCTCAGGCTTTCGTATCCGGAGATCCTGGCCATGAGCCAGAGCCGCGCCGGACTGCCGCTGCGCATCACGCCCTACTTTGCCAGCCTGCTCGACCGCGAGGACGCCGAACAGCCCATGCGCCGCTGCGTGGTGCCGGTCAGCTCCGAGTTCGTGACCTGTCCGGGAGAATCACCCGACCCCCTGGGAGAGGATCACCAGAGCCCGGTGCCGGGCCTTGTCCATCGCTACCCCGACCGGGTGCTCTTCCTGACAACGGGCTTTTGCTCAACCTATTGCCGCTACTGCACCCGCTCGCGCATGGTGGGCAACACCACCAAGTTCCGCGTCAGCGTCAAACAGTGGGACCAGGCCATCGCCTACATCGATGCTACGCCCAGTGTGCGCGACGTGCTGCTTTCGGGCGGCGATCCCTTGACCCTGATGGACAGTCAACTGGACTACCTGCTCACCCGCATCAAGGCTATCCCGCACGTGGAGATGGTGCGCATCGGCACCAAGGTGCCGGCGGTCCTGCCGCAGCGCATCACGTCCAAGCTGCTGAAGACCTTGAAGAAGCATCAGCCGCTCTGGCTTTCGATCCACTTCACCCACCCCGACGAGCTCACCCCGGAGACCTCCGCGGCCTGCAACCAGCTGGCCGACGCCGGCGTGCCGCTCGGCAGCCAGACCGTGCTGCTCAAGGGCATCAACGATGATGTCGAGACGATGAGACGGCTGTTCCAGGGCCTCTTGAAGATCCGCGTGCGGCCCTACTACCTCTATCAGTGCGATCCGATCTTGGGCTCGGGACACTTCCGCACGTCCGTTCAGCGCGGGATCGACATGATCCAGGGCCTGCGCGGCCATACCTCCGGTTACGCGGTGCCGCACTATGTCGTGGACGCGCCCGGCGGCGGCGGCAAGATCCCGCTCCTTCCCGAATATTACCAGGGCACGCAGCACGGGCAGATCGTCCTGAAGAACTTCGAGGGCAGGCTCTTTCGCTATCCGGACGTCCAATCCTAGGGTGGTATGAAGCGCTTGCTGATCGGGCTTACCTATGATCTGCGCGAGGATTACCTGAAGGAAGGCTTCAGCCTGGAAGAAACGGCCGAGTTCGATCGCAGCGACACCATCGCTGCCCTGGAGGCGTGTCTGAGGCAACGGGGCTACGAAACCGATCGCATCGGGCATGCCAGAGAGCTCGTGAAGCGTCTGTCCCGGGGTGATCGCTGGGACATGGTCTTCAATATCGCCGAGGGGCTTTACGGCATCGGCCGCGAGGCGTTGGTACCGGCCCTGCTCGATGCCTACCGCATACCGTATACCTTCTCCGACCCCCTGGTCCTGGCCCTGACCCTGCACAAAGGCATGACCAAGCAGATCGTGCGCGCGCTGGGCATCCCCACCGCCGATTTTGCTGTGGTGAAAACCCCTGAAGACATCGAGGCTATCGAGCTGCCCCTGCCGCTCTTTGCCAAACCCGTGGCCGAAGGCACCGGCAAGGGCATCAGCCGGAGGTCAAGGATATCCTCGCACGCCGAACTGGAAACCGAGTGTCTCCGGCTCCTGACCGAATTCAAGCAGCCCGTGCTGGTGGAGACCTATCTGCCGGGGCGCGAATTCACGGCCGGTCTGGTCGGAACGGACAGCGATAGTCGTTGCATCGGCGTCATGGAGGTGGTATTTAAAGAGGCAATGGATTTTGATCGTATTTACTCGTACCATACCAAGGCCAACTACGAAGAGATCGTGCACTACCGCATTCCGGAAACCGAGGTGCTCGAACAATGCCGGGATCTTGCGCTGACGGCATGGCGCGGCTTAGGCTGCCGTGATGGGGGCCGCGTCGACATCCGCATGGATGCCGCCGGCGTGCCGAACTTCATCGAGGTCAATCCATTAGCCGGGCTTAATCCCGTGCATTCCGACCTGCCGATCCTCTGTTCGCTCTTCAAGATACCCTACCGGCAGCTCATCGACGAGATCATGGAATCCGCCCTGCAACGGGTGGAAACGACGCATGCGGTGAGATGACATGGCCGCGCCCAAGACCATCGCCATTATCCATAACCCCGTATCCGAACTGGCGGCCGCCGACGAACGCGACGTCCTGGATCAGGTAGAAGAGATCGTTGACAGCGTCGGAGTCCTGGGCTACGCGCATGAGGTTCTGCCTTTCAATCCCAACCTGGTGGAGATGAAGCAGGCCCTGCAACGCATCAAGCCCTACTGCATCTTCAACCTGGTGGAGGCCGTGGACGGCGACAGCAAGCTGCAGCACCTGGCCCCGGCGTTTTATGACCACCTGGGGATTCCCTATACGGGCGCTTCGACCGAGGCCCTTTTCCTCACCACCCACAAGGTGCTGGCCAAGAAATGGATGTCCATGGCACAGGTACCCACGGCTGAATGGCTGGCCATGGAAAATCCTCCCATGAGCGCGCCCACCTTCCCGGGCCGCTATATCATCAAGCCGGTCAGCGAGGAGGCCTCGGTAGGTTTGGACGCCTCGGCCATCGTTACGGCGGATAGCCGGGAGGAACTGATGGACCTGGTTAGGGAACGGCAGCGCCTGTTGGGCAAGGCCTGTTTCGCCGAGCGCTATATCGAAGGCCGGGAGTTTAATCTGTCCCTGCTGGGACGTCCCGGGGGCGTCGACGCCATGCCCCCGGCCGAGATGAATTTCGATTTCCCCGAAGGCGTTCCCAAGATCATGGATTACAAGGCCAAATGGGTGGAAGGCACCCTTGAGTGGGAGGGAACTCAGCGCACCTTCGATCTGCCGCCATCCGACAACGATCTGCTGGAGAAGCTCAAGGCCATCGCCAAACGATGCTGGGACCTCTTTCACTTGCGCGGTTACGCACGGGTCGATTTCAGGGTCGATAAGCAGGGTGAACCTTTCGTGCTGGAGATCAACGCCAACCCCTGCATAACCTCGGGCAGCGGATTCCCGGTCGCCTGCGAAAAATCCGGCCTGGGCTATGATGCCATGGTGCAGAGGATCCTGGAAGATACGCTTGGCCGCGAGTCCCTGGCATGAATTTCCGCTATCAGGTCCTCCCCTCGGACTGCGAGGATGTGCGGCGCATCGTAGACTCAACGGGCTTCTTCTACCCCGATGAAGTGGACATGGCCGTCGAACTCGTCCAGGCCCATCTGGAACAGGGTCCGGACTCCGGCTATCATTTCGTGTTCGCGCAGGACGCCGGCGGCGTGCACGGCTACACCTGCTACGGCCCGGTTGCGTGCACGCGCGGCAGCTTCGACCTGTATTGGATCGCGGTGGACAAGAACCGCCAGCAGCAGGGCCTGGGCCGCGAGCTGCTTGAGCATACCGAGATCTGCATCCAGGCCTCCGGCGGGATGCGCGTCTACATCGAGACCTCGGCGCGCGAGCTCTACCGGCCGACGCAGCGGTTCTATGAACGCTGCGGGTATGAGGCCGAAGCGCGGCTCAAGGATTTCTACGCCCCCGGCGACAGCAAGATCATCTATGTGAAGCATTTCTAGGAGAAGCGGCCGGTTGGACGGCGAGGTCGTGGGAACGTGAAGCTGGTCTTCGACGATATCACGCTTTCCCCCCGTGAGGGCGAAGAGCGCCTGGGCGCCAAGATCGCCTTGAGCCACGGCATCGCGGAACCCGCCGTGATCAGCATCCTCAAAAAATCGCTGGATGCCCGTCACAAGCGTCGGATCGTCTATCGCTATAAGCTCCTGGCCGAGGTCCCGGATAGCGTCGCGCGGGAGGTGTTGAAGCATCCGAGGGTCCGCCCGTACGTCCCTGAACCGCAGGCACCCGCCCTCATCGCCCAGGCTTCAGGACTGGAGGTGATCATCGTCGGCGCCGGACCGGCAGGGCTCTTCTGCGCCTTGCGCCTGATCGAGGCCGGGGCTACGGTCACAGTTTTGGAGCGCGGCGCGCCGGTGGAGAAGAGGCTCCATGATATCCAGGACCTCAAAACCTCCGGCACCCTGGACCCCGAGAGCAATGTGCTGTTCGGGGAAGGCGGCGCCGGCACCTATTCGGACGGCAAACTCACCACCCGCATTCACAGACCGGAAACGGCCTGGTTTTTTCGTACCCTGGTCGAATGCGGGGCCCCGGAATCCATCCTGTACGAACAAAAACCCCATCTGGGCACCGACCGTCTGGCGCCACTGCTACGCCGCATCCGCGAGCGTATCCACGCCGCGGGGTCGAGGATCGTGTTTCATGCCCGGGTGGTCGATTTTTTGAGCGCGCACGGGGCCCTGCAGGGGGTGCTGACCCAGGACGGAGAGGCCTACCGCGGCTCTGCCGTCGTGCTGGCCACTGGCAATTCGGCGCGCGATATGTACGCGCTGCTTTTATCCAAGGGCTTTCACCTGGAGAAAAAGGGGTTTGCCGTGGGATTGCGGATCGAACACCCGCGCAAGCTCATCAACGCCATTCAGTACGGACCCATGGCCGAAGGCCCGCTGTTGCCGAGCGCCGAATACGCCCTGAGCTTCACCAACCGCGCCACGGGCCGCGGTATATACTCCTTCTGCATGTGCCCCGGAGGCGAGGTGATCAATGCATCCTCGGAGCAGGACCGCCTGTGCGTCAACGGCATGAGCTACGCGGCGCGCGACTCGGCCTTTTCGAACGCGGCCCTGGTTGTCAGCGTGCATCCCTCCGACCTCCCCGACCACCCCCTCTCCGGCATCGAGTGGCAGCGCCGGCTCGAGGCAGGGGCCTACACCGAGGGCGGCTCACAGTTCACGGCCCCGGCCCAGCGCATCACCTCGTTTCTGAATGGCAGGCTCGACACGGACCTGCCGGAGAGCTCCTACCGTCCAGGCGTCCGCGCGGCCGTGCACGCCTACCTGCCGGACTGGATCGCGGAAGAACTGAGGACGGCCCTGCGCGTCTTCGATACCCGCATGCGCGGTTTCATCACCCGCGAGGGTGTTCTGATCGGCGTGGAAACGCGCACATCCTCGCCGGTAAGGATCACGCGCGACGCGAACTATGAAGCGCTCAACCGGCCGGGGGTTTTCCCCATCGGCGAAGGCGCCGGCTATGCCGGCGGGATCGTCAGCTCGGCGGTTGACGGCATCCGCGCCGCGGACGCGATCGTGAAGAAGGTGCGACCCCTGGGTCCGTAATCTCGTGAGGCCCTTGCAAAGTGCCGCCTCCCGATTATCATTAGTCTGCATGGCCAGATTACCCGGGGGGGAGGTACGCACATGGACACATCCGTGGAGAAGAGAGCGTTTCCGCGCAAGGGATTCAATGACATGGCCTTGCTGCAGATCGGAACGGACACCGGCGATATCTTCGAACGCGCGCAGGTGGAGAATATCAGCTTTGGCGGCATCTGCTTCACCAACATCAAGGCGCTCAAGGGCTTCGAGCACGTATCGGGTTCGGTCCTGGAAAACAATCAAGCCCTGGTCTATTTCCAGGCCAACCAGATCACGGTGTTCGGAACCGTGACGCGCATCGAACCATCCAAGGATCGCATGGCGCTGTGCGTGAAGCGCTCCACGGACGACGACCTGTGGACACGCCTGTGCACCTGAGTTGACAACGCGACGTCTCAGCCACGTGTGCTTAAAAAATATCTTGACATCAGTCGCTTATGTCTTTACTAGGAATGGTTATCAATAAGAGGAGTCCGCTATGCTCAAGAAAAGTATGGAGAAGGCGCTCAACCAACAGATCAATGCCGAGCTCTCTTCGGCCTACCTCTACCTGTCCATGAGCGCGCATTTCCAGGCCATGAATCTCAAGGGATTCGCCAACTGGATGCGCGTGCAGGCCATGGAGGAATTCACCCATGCCGACAGGCTTTCCGCCTATGTGCTCGACCGGGGAGGACGGGTTCAATTAATGGCTATCGACTCGCCGCCCTTGACCTGGGAATCGGCCTTGGCCGTCTTCCAGGATACCTACCGCCATGAGCAGAAGGTTACCAGCCTGATCAACGACCTGGTCGACCTGGCGATCAAGGAGAAGGACCATGCCACCAACAACTTCCTGCAATGGTTCGTGAACGAGCAGGTGGAAGAGGAGGCCAACGCGGAGGCCCTGGTGCAGCAGCTGAAGCTGACCGGCGACGCAGGTCCCGGCCTCCTGATGCTGGACCGCGAACTGGCGCAGCGGGCTTTTATCCCACCCGCGCCAGCGGCCTGAACGTGCGCGGGTCACCCATCACCAGGGCCGGCAAGGAGGCTTGTCTCCACTTGCCTCTTGCTCCCCGACATCAGGCTCTGTATGATGCTTAAAGCGGTAGCGCCGGGTAAGCCTACCAAGCAAAAATAAAAAGAGAGGTGCCGATTATGAAGCTGTATTTCAATGCGGATGAGATTTTCGAGATGGCCGAGGAGATCGAGCGCCAGGGGGCGCGCTTCTATGAGAAGGCCGCGACCTTGTTCAAGGAGACCGGCATCCAGGAGATGCTGACGGGCCTGTCAAAGATGGAGGTCGGGCACGAGAGGCTGTTCGCCTCCATGCGCTCCAAGATCCTTTCGAACGACTATCAGGGCTATGACCCGGACGAGATGGCCGTGGCCTACATCAAGTCCTTTACCGAAGGCAAGGTCTTTGACGCCAAGAAAGACCTGTGCGCCACCCTGACGCCGTCCACGACGCTCAAGGACGTTCTGAACCTGGCCATCGAGGCCGAGAAGAACTCGATCGCCTTTTACACCGGCATCAAGCGCCTGGTGCCCGAGGCGCTCGGCCAGTCGACCGTCGAGCAGATCATCTCCGAGGAGATGAGGCATCTCGTCAGCCTGAGCGAAAAGCTCGCGACCGCCTAACGGATTACAGGGAAAGACCCATGGCAATCTTCAAGGCCGTCAAAATCAGCGAGAGCGTCTATTGGGTGGGCGCCATCGATTGGAACATCCGAGAGTTCCACGGCTACACCACCCACCATGGCAGCACCTATAACGCCTATCTGGTCCTGGCCGACAAGCCGACCCTGATCGATACGGTCAAGGCGCCTTTCAAAGATGAGCTGCTCCAGCGGATCAGCTCGGTGATCGATCCTCGGGATATCGCCTATATCGTATCCAACCACACCGAGATGGACCATTCCGGATGCCTGCCGGAGATCATCCAGATCGTGAAGCCCGAGAAGGTCTTTGCCTCGGTGATGGGCGCCAAGGCCCTCAACCAACACTTCACCCTGCCGCAGGAGATCGTCCCCTTGAAAACCGGGGACGAGTTGAGCCTCGGCAACAAGACGCTGGCCTTTACGGAAACGCGCATGCTGCACTGGCCGGACTCCATGTTCAGCTACCTCAAGGAGGAGCGCCTGCTCTTTTCCCAGGACGGGTTCGGCATGCACCTGGCCAGCGAGGAACGTTTCTCCGACGAAGTGGATCAAGGGCTTCTGGACTACGAGTCCGCCACCTACTTCGCCAATATCCTGCTGCCGTATGCCAACCTCATCACCGCCCTGCTCGACAAGGTCAAGGCCACGGGACTCGCCATCGACATGATCGCCCCTGATCATGGTCCCATCTGGCGCCGCGACCTCGCGGTCATCCTGGACAAGTACCGCGCCTGGTCGGAGCAGAAGCCCACCCGCAAGGCCGTGGTCCTCTACGACACCATGTGGCATTCGACCGAACGCATGGCCCGCGCCGTCGAGGAAGGCCTGCGCGAAGGCGGGGCACGGGTGCAGCTCATGTCCATGGCCGCCTTCCACCGCAGCGACGTGGCCTACGAGATCCTCGACGCCGGCGCCTTGGTGGTCGGATCACCGACGCTGAACAACAACATCTTCCCCACCGTGGCCGATGTCCTGACCTACCTCAAGGGCCTGCGCCCCAAGAACCTGGTGGGCGCGGCCTTCGGCTCCTACGGCTGGAGCGGCGAATCTGCCCTTCAGGTGAACGATATCCTGAACGAGATGAAGATCGAGATCGCCCACGAGCCGGTCAAGTGTCAGTACGTCCCCCATGAGGATAGCCTTGCCCAATGCCATGCCATGGGCATGAAGGTCGCCCGCAGGCTCATAGAGGTGGCCGGCTGATGGACGGCGCCATCGACAGCAAGGCCTTTTACGACATCAGCTACGGGCTCTATGTCGTCACCTCGGTCAAGGACGGCAAGCCAAACGGCCAGATCGCCAATACCGTATTCCAGGTCAGCGGCAAGCCGGCCAAGGTGGCGGTGAGCATCAGCAAGGAGAATCTGACGCACGATTACATCATGGCGAGCAAGGTGCTGGCCGTCTCGACCCTGGAAGAGGAGACGCCCATGCCCTTCATCGGCCTCTTCGGATTCAAGTCCGGCCGGGATATCGATAAGCTCTCCCAGGCCGCCCATACGACCGGGGTCACGGGCTGTCCCTGCGTGACCGAGAACACCCTGTCCTACCTGGAGGGCACGGTCATCGACAGCGCCGATGCCGGCACCCACACGGTCTTCATCGTCGAGGTGAAGGCCGCCAAGGTCTTGAAAAAGGGCACCCCCCTGACCTACGCCTACTATCAGGACGTCAAGAAGGGCAAGGCCTCCCAGAACGCCCCCACCTACCGAGGTGAGCCGACCAAATCAGAACCAGAGAAAAAGGAGACGAGTATGCAGAAGTATGAATGCAGTGTGTGCGGATACATCTACGACCCCGAAAAAGGCGATCCGGAAGGCAATATCCCGGCCGGGACCCCCTTCGAGAAGCTGCCGGAAGACTGGAGCTGTCCGGTGTGCGGGGCCAGCAAGGGCGACTTCAACCCGCTGTGAAAGCAAGCCCCCGCGCCCCTGTAGGGGCGGGGGGACAGACCTTTTAAAAGGATAGCCAAGCCCATGGATGAAACCATCAGGACCGCCCTCTTTCAGGCTTATACGGGAGAATCGAAGGCCACCTTGCGCCTGAAGGTCTATGCCGACAAGGCCGCCGAAGAAGGGTTCCCCCAACTGGCCAAGCTCTTCCGCGTCATCGCCTTCTCCGAAGAGCTGCACGCTAAGCGCGCCTTGAAACTGCTCAAGGAGATCCAGAGCACCGAGGAAAACCTCAAGACCAGCTTCGAAAGCGAGACCCGGGTAGCCCAGGTCGCTTATGACGATTTCATCAAACAGGCGCTGGCCGTCGGCGACCGGGCCGCATCTTTGTATTTCAGCCAGTCGCGCGACGCCGAGGAGATCCATGCCAAGCTCTATAAAGAGGCCATCGATCATACCATCGAAGAGCGGGACACGACCTACTATGTCTGCGATTACTGTGGATATGTGTCGGACGGGATCCTGCCCGAGGTCTGCCCGATCTGCCGGGCGAAAAAGGAACGCTTCGTAGCCTTTACCTGATAAGGAGGGGTGTATGAACGAGAGATCTCACAGTTCCATGACCATGCTGGAGGCGGCGCTGAACCTGGAGGAGAAAGGCCGGGCCTATTACGAGAAGGCCATCCGGGACGTTCAGAGCAGGCTGGGGAGAGAGATGCTCGACGCCCTCATGCGCGAGGAGCTTGTGCATATGGATCGCATCCGCATGATCGCCGGGTCATTGAAGGCCGAACAAACCTGGACCGTGGAATGGAAGACCCTGGTGGTGGACAAGAACGAGGTCAATGCCATTTTCAACAAGATGGCGCGCGAGCATAAGAGCATGATCAGGGCCGAGGCCTCGGATCTCGATGTCCTGAGGTTCGGCATCGATCTCGAGCTGGAATCGATCGCCTTCTATGAGGACTGCCTGAAGCGCGCCCAAGACCCGCAGGAAAAGGATTTCCTCGCCCAGATCGTCGGCGAAGAACGCGGCCACCACGCGTCGTTGGAGGACATGCACCTCTTTCTGACCAACCCGCAGGCCTGGTTCACCGAGCACGAGCACTCATCGCTGGACGGGGCTTAGCTGCCGAGAAATTTTTCGCGGAACAGGAAGAACACCGCGCCCAAAAGGCATACCCCGGCCCAGAGATAGTCCCAGCTGGGTTTTTCCCTCAAGTACAGGATGGAAAAGGGGACGAAGACCGAGAGGGTGATGACCTCCTGCATGATCTTGAGCTGGCCGACGTTCATCACCTGGTGCCCGATGCGGTTGGCCGGAACCTGGATGAGGTACTCGAACAGGGCGATGCCCCAGCTGACCAGCGCCGCCAGTATCCAGGGCGTGTGCGACAGATTGCGCAGGTGTCCATACCAGGCAAAGGTCATGAAGATATTGCTCAATGCCAGCATCAGGGCCGTGATCAGGTAGGTCTGCATAGCGTATGTCCCTCTTTAAAGTTCCGTGGTCATCGTATCGGATTTTTTCATGGATCGATGCGTGGCCGTGCGGGCGATCTCCTCAAGCCGGCAGAGGCCCCGTCGCCAGGGACGGATCGAACCATTCAAGGATGGCGGCGTTCTGTTCGCGGGGATAGGTGTGCGAGAGGTCCTCGATCACGCGCAAGGCCACCTCGGCCCCGGCGTTTCGCAGTCGCTCGCAGTCCTGCAGCGCCTGGCGCACCGGGAACATCCAGTCATGCCGGCCGTGCACCCAGTAGATGCGTTTGCCGTGGGCCCCTGTAAGCCCCATGGGCGGCAACACGCCGGCGATGGGCGCTACGGCCGCAAACGGCGAACGCGCCCTCAGGGCGCAGGCCAATGCATAGGTGGCGCCATCCGATAAGCCGGTCAGCAGGACGCGGCCGGGGTCGATGCCCCAGCCGTTTCGTATCCTTTCCACCGCGGAGATGATCGTATCGTAGTCATAGCCCGGTTGCACGATATTCCAGGTCTGAAGCCTGGAAGAAGGCGCCAGGAGCAGGAACCTCCGGCTCTTGGCCTCCTTGAGCCACATCCACAAAAAATCGCGCCCATGACCGTACCCGCCGTGTAGGGCCACCACAAGGGGCAGGGGTTCAGCCCCGTCATAAGATTCCGGGACGTAGAGGCTAGAGCCCCCTCGGGCGTAAGGCTCATCCTCCGGAACAGCATGGATCAGTCCGACCCTGGCCGCCGGCGGCACCGCCGGGTCCAGGTACGCCTTGCGGGAGCGCGCGTCCTTTTCCAGGAACACGTCTCCCAGCGCCGGATAGGCATGCCTCAAGGGGTAGAGGGTTTCCATGGCCTGACCGCCTTTGCGCAGCGACGTGAGGATAGACGCAAAGGCCCGCACCCGCGCGTCGATATCCATGAAGAGGCACAGCGCCTCAAAAACGAGGTGCATGCCCTGGAGAAACTCCGGTGGCAGGCCGGGGGTGTTTTCCGCCTGCTCCAAGGCCTGCTCCAGGCTCAGCACATGCGGCTTCAGCATGGCCTGGAGATCCTCTATGCGGGGTGGGTGCAGGTAGCGCACGGCGCTTTCGAAGATACCCAGCCCCTGAACCAGGGCCCTCTCCAAAAGGTGAATCGATTGACCGCTCAAGAGTCGGCGCCTCCGCGTCCCTTGCCCGCGCCGCCGTAGACATGGATGCGGTCCAAGGCCTCGCGGGCGCGCGTGCGCGTCTGCTCGCTGGGGTTGTGATCGAAGACGCTCAAGAGGTGCTGGTAGGCCGCGGTCGGCTGGCCCTGCCTCAGGCGCATCAGCCCCAGCATGAGATAGACATCCGCAAGGTCCTGCGCCGGGCCGCGGCGTGTAAGGCAGCCCCTGAGCAGATGCGTGGCGGCGATCGGATGCCCGCTTTCCTCCAGCCACCCGGCCAAGGTAACGCATTCGGCCGGCTCGAGGGCGGCTATTGCGCTCCGGTCAAGCCGGGCGATCGTCTCCAGCGCCTTTGCCGGGGCGTCTTGCCTCAGGGCCGCGCGCAGGTCGTCCAGGGAGGCACCCGGCGCGGCTCCATCCGGCGATGGACGCCGTGCGGGACGCAGCCCCATGCGCCAGTAGCCGTCCTTCCAGGGCCGCTGCCACACCACCTGCTCGCCGGCCCAGGCAATTGCGAGGCCGGCGAAAAAGCCGCCGATATGGGCCCCATAGGCCACCCCCGTCGGCGCGCCCGCCACCCAGGGCAGCAGGTTGTCGATGATGATGAAAAGGGCCAGCACCACCCGCGCAGGCACCAGGATCATATTCATGAAGAAGGGGAAGAGCAGCACGAAGACCTTGATGCGGTTCTTGGGGAAAAGGATGAAGTACATGCCCAGCACGCCCGATATGGCGCCGGAAGCGCCCACCAGCGGGGTCAATGAATAACCGGCGAAGAAGGCGAACACCAGGGTCGCCGCCGCGCCCGTGAAGAGGTAGGCCGCCAGGAAGCCTATCCGGCCCAGACGGTACTCGATATTGTCGCCGTAGATCCAGAGAAAGAGCATGTTGCCGAAGAGATGCAGGAAGCCCCCGTGCAGAAACATGGCCGAGAACAGATCCGCGAGCGAGGGGGCGCCGGGCTTGTACCCGTGCATGAACGTAAAGAGGTCATAGGCCGTGATCTGGGATATGAACTGCGGCAGGGTTAGGGAGGGCGGCAGGGTCGGCGCGATCAGACGGATGAACTCCTGCACCCGCGGGTCATTCACATCAACGCCCTTAGACGCCAGGGGAACGGTGATCAAGAGATAGACCGCCACATTGGCCGCAATCAGCAGCCAGGTCATCCAGGGGATGAATCCGGGTTGGTTGGGGGTATCGCCGATGGGTAAAAACATGTCCTTACACTCCTTAAGCGCGGCAAAATCTCATGTGGTCCGGAGCAGCTCAAGGGCCTTCTGATCGGCGAGCACCACCGATGTCACGATCTGTCGCTCGGGGATGGACCAGTATGTCTTGAGGAGCCGGTCTTTTTGCCCCGGCGTTACGAGCCGGAAGCCGTGCCGTTCATAGAAGCGCACGGCCCAATCGGCCGCGGCCCAGGTGCCGACCAACACCGGCCGGGAGGTCTTTGCGAGCAGCGCCTTGAGGAGCTCGCCCCCGATACCGCACCGCCGCCGGGAGGTGCGCACATAGGCATGCCGCAGGAGGGTCACGTCCCGCACGTCCTGGATCCCCATGACCCCGATCAGCCGGCCCCGCTCTTCATACCCCCAAAACGCCACAGGGGCCGCGATCTCTTGGGCCAGTTCCTTGCGGGGCATGTAGGGTTCTTGCCAGCGATCGTCCGGGATAACGCCCTTGTAGGCCATCGCCGCGTCGTTGATGACGGCGTAGACCTCCTCGAAATCTTCAGCCGTGCACGGTCGGATCACGGCGTACCCGTCAGTCCTTGAAATGCAGCTCGCGCACATCCTGGAACCCCCTCACCACGTAGTAGGATTCCACGGCGATGCGTATCAGCGCGCACGTGTCCGATCGGGCGAACGCGCTTAAGTGCGGGTACTTGCGCACATAGTCCTCCAGATGCCGTTCCCGCTCCGCCCCGCTGAGCTCCAGGGCCTGGCCCAGGACCGTTACCGCCGTGGCCGTTTCAGTGTCGGATCCCTGGTTGGAACGGTTGTCGATCATCACCGCCACGCGGGTGTTTGAAAGCAGGTTGGTGAATTTGCGCGTGGCGCGGTCCGTGGCGCAGACGAGGCCTCTGAGGTCCTCGGTGTGGGCAAACGCCATCAGGCTCACATACGGCTGCCCCTGGTCCTGGGTCGCCAGGACGGCAAACTGCTGTGAGGCGAACAACGCCCTGAGTATCGCTTCAATCTCTTCCCGGGCTTCCATCAGCCCCCCTTGCTTCATGGACTCTCACGGCATAGTAGGCAGGCGCTCGCGATCTGTCAATGGCCAGATTGCCTCGGGCTGCCTTCGCAAAAAAGGGGCCCCGGCCCGTCATGGGTCCGGGTCCCCTCGTCCCCTATGGGAAATACGGCCGCAGCGCCTGGGCGCTAAGCCGAGAGTATTTCCCCCAGCTGCGCGAACGATGCGCGCCAGGCCGCCGACGCCCAGTCTCTCTCGCGCCTCAAGCGCCAGAGGAGCTTGGCCTTCATGAGCATCCCGGCGCCATCACGTCCGGCCCTGATGAGAGACCTTTCCGCCTCGGTGGCATACGCTTCCAGGGCGATGCCCAACCCGAGCGGATAGACGTTCGCGGCGCTGACGGCCCCGAATTTCCTGACAAGCTCGGAATAGGTATTGTTGCGGCAGGCCTCCGGCACCGTATAGGATGCATCCACGATCCCGAGCGTGCGCGCACTCGCAAGCAGCTCCTTCTGAAAGGCGGAGTCGGCCAGCTCGATCGCCGCCTTGGCCCGGTCGCTGATCGTGGCGAACCCGACACGCCGCCACCCGTACTCGGTCACGATGTAATCCATCTTATTGCGGGGCACGCCGATCACGTTGGAAAGCAACGGCACGATGTTGCTCTTCTCAGGCACGCCCTTTTCATTGCGGTACGCGCTCCTGAGGCAGAGGATCGACTTGCCGCCCGGACTTTTCATGGCCGATTCCTGGAACTCGAACTGCCCCCCCATACCGGTGTATTGCATGAAGCGCGAGCCCTTGATCAGACCTTCGGACGCGCACTGGGTGAAGAGATCCATCTGCAGGGTGCTGTTCACGGCATGGAAGAGCGGCAGCTTTGCGATGACGTCAAGGTTGTTGGTGTCGTGCACGCTCGTCAGGTAGAAATCGGGGTTGTCGTCCACGTAGCGGAAGAGCTCCTCGCTGCCCACCACAAAGGAGCCGGTCACAAGCGCACCCTTCTCGTTTCTCCGGGTAATGACGCCGTTTTTGATGAGATACATGAAGGCCGGTGAGATCATCTCGGAGACGCCGTTGATGCCGGTCCGGCCGAGCCGCTTGAGCCAGAAGCCGACGGCGTCCGCCATCTGGCCGATCCCGATCTGAAGCGTGGCCCCGTCCGGAATGAGCTCGGCCGCATAGCTGCCGATGGCATGCTCCACAACGCTCAAGGGCTGATGCGGCATGCTGTACAGCGGCTCCTTGCTTTCAATGACATAATCGATCATGGCTTCGGGGATGTCTCCGTCGCCGTGGCAGTAGGGCATGTCGTCGGTCTCGATGAGCATCACCACCCCACCGGCGGATTTCACGTCGCGAATGGTCCTGGTCATGATGTCGGTGTTCGTGCCACAGTTGAACCGCCCGTGCCGATAGGCGGCCTTCATGGCCACGACATTGGCGCCCCGCATCCGCAGGGCCTCGTTGACGTCGCGGAAGTTGATCGGCGTATAATCGAGCTGGGCGTCAGGCGCGGCGGTGGAGAAGCCGGGGAAGAAATAAAAGCTGTAGAATTTCAGGTAGTCGGGCATGGGCGTGCCGTTCTTTTTCGCCTCAAGACATTCATCGATATACGTGAAGGTGGTGTAGCGGCGGTACACCCGCTGAAAGATCGGATTGAGCAGCCGGGCCTTCATCCCGCCGGTCACCTCAGGCACCTGCAGGGCCAGGGCCGTCAGGACGGAGAGGTTGATCCGGCCTTCTTTGGCCTGGCGGGCGAAACCGTTCAGATACTGGTTTCCCGCCCCAATCCCGAGCGGCGACACGACGAAGATGTCGCGCCCCAACCGGTCGATAGCATCGGCGCAGGCGGCTTGTGCTGACGTGCATCTCTTCATGAAAGCGTCCTCCTTTTCATAGCCAGTTCAGGCCGCCACGGGGACGGCCAACACGAGAACGATATCATAGCGTATTGCGCGCAGGGTTCAATGATCGGAGACGCAAAAAATTGACGAAATGCGCAGACTCAGGGGCGGGACGCCCCGGTCGGGTCCATGGGGGCGGATATCCGGAACTGGCGCGGCGTCAGGCCGGTCCATTTCTTGAAGCTGCGGTGAAACGCGCTGGGCTCGGAGAACCCGAGCATGAAGGCGATCTCGGAAACGGGCATGGTCCGGTCGCGCAGCAGATCCATGGCCGCGCTTTTGCGCACGGAATCAAGGATGGCGCGGTACGAAGTGCCCTCCTGCTTGAGCTTCAGCTGCAGGGTGCGCACGCTCGTTTCTAGCCTGGAGGCGAGCGCCTCGATGCGCGGTATGCCGGTCGGGACACCCTGAACGATGATCCTCCCGGCCCTGGCCGCATACGAGTCGGCCTGAAAGAGGTCGTTCAGCCTCTCGCGGGCATGCCGTTCAAAAACCTGCCGCAGCTCCGGGTTGGGCTCCCTGATCCTGATCGCAAGGTCGCTTTGCGTCAGGATGATGCGGCCCTGTGGGCGGCCGAATCGCACGGGGCACCTGAAGATGCGCGCGTACTCGCCATGGAGGTCCGGTGCCGGCCTATGGGTGAAATGGACCTCGTGCAGGGTCAGGTCCCGGCCGGTCAGCCGTTTGGCATAATAGACCATGGAGGCGAACTTGGAGTCGAGATACTGGGCCCGGAAAAAGGGCGATCCGCCCTTGAGCGTTACGACCACGGTACAGATGCCGCCGGAGCAGCGGTAATCGGTCTGGGACACGTTGTCCTGGATGGCCTCAAAGGCGCAGTAGGTCTTCAGCACCTCCTCGATCGTGCCGCAATTCATCATCAGGTAATTGAGGATGTTGGATGGCCCCTTTTCGATCTGCGCCCCGAAGTGCAGGCCGAAATGGGCGTCCCGGGTAAGCTCGTAGGCCAGGGCGAAGATACGCTCAAGCGCATCCAGCGGTATCCGGTTGTCGGGCGGCTCAAAGGCGGAAGGTGAAAGCCCGATGCGATCGCAAAAGGCCTGCCGGGCGATACCGTGCCTCTCCAGAAAATCGAACAGCAAGCCCAGCTTGGATGCGGAAAGAGAGTAGCCCTCCTTCATCGCCTCACCGATTCACTCCCGTCATAGCGGTTGTATTCTCCCGGCCTGTTATACCACTATCATGTTTTT
The DNA here is from genome assembly GCA_029574005.1 of Deltaproteobacteria bacterium. Classification (GTDB taxonomy): domain Bacteria; phylum Desulfobacterota; class Desulfomonilia; order UBA1062; family UBA1062; genus JAKQBR01. Next base: position 31,572 of record JAKQBR010000369.1, read on the forward strand.
CATCACAAGTCTCGTTCAATGCCCGCGACGGCCGGAGAGTCTCCGGCGCCCTCTTTACGGCCCGGATCAAAAAATCCATTCGCGCCCCGCCCTTTCTCTGTTTGCGCAGAGGCAGGCCGCGTGTTACACTCAGCGCATTGACCTAAGTGGAAAGGAGCATCCATGGAACCGATCAGGATCATGCCCTGTCTCGACATGAAAGACGGCCGGGTGGTGAAAGGGGTGCATTTCGTCGACCTGCGCGAAGCCGGGGATCCGGTGGAGCATGCCCGGTTTTACCAGGCCGAAGGCGCGAACGAGCTCGCCATGCTCGATATCGCGGCCACGCTCGAGAACCGCAAGACCAGGCTCGAATGGGTGAAGAACGTCGCCGCGGTGATCTCGATCCCCTTGACCGTGGGGGGTGGAATCTCATCGCTGGAAGATATCGAACTCGTCTTGAATGCCGGCGCCAGCAAGGTCTCGATCAACACGGCCGCGGTCAAAAACCCCGAGCTGGTGCGCGAAGCGGCCCGCACCTTCGGTCCGGCCAGCATCACGGTCGCCATCGATGCCCGCCGCAACCCGGCCCAGCCTTCGGGCTTCGAACTCGTCGTCTCCGGCGGCAAACAGCCCATCGGAAAAGACGCCATCGCCTGGGCCGCGCGCTGCCAGGATCTCGGTGCAGGCTGCCTGCTGCCCACGAGCATGGACGGCGACGGAACCCGGCAAGGGTTCGATATCGAGTTTACGCGGGCGGTCTCCCAGGCCGTACAGATCCCGGTGGTTGCCTCGGGGGGCGCCGGAACGCTTGAAGACTTCCACCGTGCCGTGTCGGAAGGCGGGGCGAAGATCGTCCTGGCCGCCTCGGTCTTTCATTTCCGGATCCTGAGCATCCGCGAGGTGAAGGATTACCTGCGCTCCAAAGGCTATGCCGTCCGGTAACGGTGCCCTAGAAGACGGCAAGAGGCCTGATAATGCCGCTTTCCCCCCTTGACAAGGGACGAGCATACGTTGGATAGAGGGTAATGACCATGGGGTCTGTACGGTAGAACCCTAAACAAGGAGAGAGAGCATGATGAGCCGCTCAAGCAAGAGCACCGGCCGGGAATGGATCGAGGCCCTGGTCATTGCTTTTGTGCTGGCCGTCTTGATCAGGGCTTTCATCCTGCACCCGTACAAGATCCCGTCCTCCTCCATGGAGGACACGCTCTTGAGGGGCGATCATATCATGGCCGCCAAGTTCTCCTACGGCATGACCGTTCCCTTCACCACCTATAAACTCTGGGGCCGGGATATCGTGCCGAAGCGCGGCGATGTCGTCATCTTCTCCTTCCCCAAGGACCCGTCGCTTGATTTTGTCAAGCGCGTCATCGGCCTGCCCGGAGAGACCCTGCAGATCAAGAACAAGCGCGTGATCATCGGCGGCAGGGAATACCTCAACGGGCACGAGAAGTTCGAAGACGCGTTCCTCCTGAGCGACGGACCGAACCGGTCCCGCGACAACCTGGGGCCCATCAAGATCGAACCGGGCCACGTCTTCGTCATGGGCGACAACCGCGACAAGAGCTATGACAGTCGCTTCTGGGGGCAGCTGCCCGTCGAAAACATCAAGGGCAAGGCGATGATCGTTTACTTCTCCTGGGACAGTGAACGCCACGCACCGCGCCTGGATCGCATCGGCACCCTGATCAATGGAAAAGAAGCGAAAAAGGAGTGAAGCGTTGAACAGACCGCGTACCGCCGAACTGGATATGGATTCACCAAAAGACATGGAGCAGACGCAGCCGCCCAAGAGCGCGGTGCGGGAATGGACCGAGGCCCTGATCATCGCCCTGATCCTGGCGCTGATCATCCGTGCCTTCCTCCTGCAGGCCTACCGCATCCCGTCCTCCTCCATGGAGGACACGCTCCTGAAAGGCGACCATATCCTGGCCACCAAGTACAATTACGGCATGACCATCCCCTTCACCACCCATAAGCTCTGGGGCAAGGATATCGTGCCGAAGCGCGGCGACGTGATCATCTTTTCCTTTCCCAACAACACCTCGGTGGACTTTGTCAAACGCGTGATCGGCCTGCCCGGCGATACCATCGCCGTCCGCAATAAAAAGGTCGTGGTGAATGGTCGGGAGCTCTCGTTGGGCCATGAAAAGTATACCGACCCTTATATCGTCACCGAAGGCCCGGGCAGGATGCGTGACAACATGCCCGAGGTGGTGGTGCAAAAGGGTCATGTCTTCGCCATGGGAGACAACCGCGACCAGAGCTATGACAGCCGCTTCTGGGGGCAGCTGCCCGTCGAAAACATCAAGGGCAAGGCGCTGATCATCTACTTCTCCTATGAACGCGGGAACATGCTCCGCCGTCTGGGGCGCATCGGACACCTGATCAAATAGGGACGTTTCATGACGACGCCGACCCTCAAGCCCAACGAGATCCAGACCATCCTGAACAAGCTGGCAAGAAGCGTGGCGCGGCGCTTCACGCAGTGGGATGATGTCGTCTTCATCGGCATCCGAAGCGGCGGCGAGCATCTCGCCCGCCACCTGGTGAAACGCCTGGAGGCCAAAACCGGCGCTCGTCTGCCCTTGGGGGTTTTGGATATCGCCCTGTACCGTGACGATCTCTCCAAGCGGCTGTACCCCGAGGTGCGCCCCACCGATATCCCCTTCGATGTGGGCAACAAGATCGTCATCCTGGTGGACGACGTCATCAATACCGGCCGCACCGTGCGCGCCGCCATCGAGCACATCGTCGATCTGGGACGCCCGCGCCGCATCTATCTCCTCGCGTTCTTCGACCGCGGCGGCCGCGAGCTGCCCATCCAACCCGACTTTGTCGGCCGCAGGGTGAGCCTGCCGGAGGGCAAGGTCCTCAAACTCGTGATCCCCGAGGATGAGGGCGCGCTCGGGGAAGTCCTGCTCTGTGAGGCGCGCCGATGAACTGGCCGCACAAGGATCTGATCGGGATCGCCGACCTGACCGCGGCCGAGATCGAGACCATCCTCGATATGACCCCTTCGTTCAAGGAGATCTCCCGGCGGGACATCAAAAAGGTGCCCACGCTGCGGGGTAAGACCGTGGTGCTGCTCTTCTATGAGGCCAGCACCCGTACGCGCCTGTCATTCGAGATCGCGGCCAAACGGCTGAGCGCCGATACCGTGGCCATATCGCAAAGCGGCTCCTCCTTCGAAAAGGGCGAGACCATGCTGGACGCCGCCAAGAACATCATGGCCATGAACCCGGACTGCATCGTGATCCGCTACCCCTTTGCCGGGACCGTGGCGCGCCTGGCCAGGATCATGCCCTGCAGCGTGATCAACGCGGGCGACGGC
>JAKQBR010000394.1 GCA_029574005.1 Deltaproteobacteria bacterium
GAGGTCAGCGAGAACAACCTCTTCGGCACGGGCTTGCGCAGCAGGGCCAGCATCGAATACGGGTCGCGCAAGAAGACCTACATCATCGACTTCGAGGAGCCCTGGCTCTTCGATTATCCCGTCACGCTGGGGGCCAGGGTCTTCAACGAGGAGCGCACGCTGCTCTACTACGACCGCGAGGCGCGCGGCGGCAATATCCGCATCAGCTACCCCGTCTGGGAGGAGATCCGCCACAACATAACCTACACCTACAACGAGGTGGTGAGCCTGAGCGATATCGACCCCACCTACCGTTACCTCCTGAGCGATGACGACATCGAAGGCGGGTTGACCAGCAGCATCACCAACACCTTGTACCGCGACACCACCAACGACTTCTACCGGCCCACGCGCGGCAACGACTCAGCCGTGTCGATCGAGTATGCCGGCCTGGGCGGAGATTACTTCTACACCCGCGCCCAGGCGCGCGTAGCGCAGTTCTTCCCGGTCTACAAGGACAAGGTGGCCTTGATGTTAAAGTTCAGATGGGGTACGATAAACGGCAGCAGGGGGGAAAAGGTGCCGACGACCGAACTCTTTACCTTAGGGGGCCTGAACTCGATCCGCGGCTTCAGATCGGGCGAGGTCGGCCCCATGGACAGCTTCGGCAACACCATCGGCGGACAGCGCATGGCCGTCTTCAACACCGAGCTCACCTTTCCGATCGGCAACGTGCCCGGTCTGTCCGGGGTCTGCTTCTTCGACGCCGGCAACGCCTACAGCAAGGAGGTCGATCTATCCAATCTCAAGAAGTCATACGGGGCCGGGATCCGCTGGGTAACCCCCATGGGGCCTCTGCGCCTCGAGTACGGCAAGATCATCGACCCCGAGGAATGGGAATCCACCGGTCGCTGGGACTTCACCATCGGAACGTTCTTTTAAAAAAAGAGGGAGGAATCGAAGCATGAAAAAGGTTTTATCCGGAATCGTGGCAGTGCTGGCATGCGTCCTGATCGCCCAGGGGGCAGAGGCTCAGGAGAACAAGTTCGCGTACATCGACGCCCAGCGGCTGCTCCTGGAGAGCATCCCCGGCAAGGCAGCGGCCGGAGAGATGGAAAAGCTCCAGAAGGACAAGCAGGCCCAGCTCGAAAAGCTCGAGGCCTCGATCAAGAAACTGGGAGAACAGCTGGCGGCCAAGACGCCCGCCATGAGCGAAAAGGCCAAGAGCGACCTCGAGGACCAGTATCAGCGCGAGCTGCGCGACCGCGAGCGTTTCCTGAAGGACGCCCAGGAAGAGCTGCGCAAGAAGGAGGCGACCCTTATCAAGCCCATCCGCGACGACCTGGACAAGATCATCGACGAGTACGGCCGCAAGAACAGCATCGACCTGATCCTGGACGTCAAGGCCCCCGGCATCATCTATGCGTCGGACCGCATCGACATCACCGCGGCCATCCTGGATATCTACAACAAGCAGTCCCAGGGCAAAGCCGAGGCGCCGGCCGCATCCGACAAGGGGAAGAAAAAGCCGTAAAACAATGCGCCTGTCTGCGATAGCCACGCATGTGGGAGGCCGTCTCGTCGGCCAGGATGTGGAGGTCAGCGGGGTCTCCACGATCGACGAGGCCCGCGGCCACGAGATCACCTTCCTGTCCAACCCCAAGTACCGGGACAAGGCCGAGCGCTGCGCGGCCGGGGCGATCCTGGTCAAGGAACCCCTTGACACGGATCTGCCCCAGATCATCGTAGACAATCCCTACCTGGCTTTCGCCGCCACCCTCACCCTGCTCCACCCGCCCAGGCGGCACGCCCCGGGCATCGCCCCGCAGGCCGTCATAGACGACCGGGCCGAGGTCTGTCCGGGCGCGACCGTGTACCCCTTCGTCACCATCGGCAAGGGTGCTCGCATCGCCGCGGGCGCCGTGATCCACCCGGGCTGCTTCATCGGCGAAGACACGCGCATCGACGAAGGCACCATCCTGTATCCGCACGTCACGGTCTATGACGGCTGCGAGATCGGGGCGCGCTGCATCGTCCACGCCGGCGTGGTCATCGGCGCGGACGGGTTCGGCTTTGTCTGGGACGGCGAGCGCCACCGCAAGATACCACAGATCGGCCGCGTCGTGATCGGCGACGAGGTCGAGATCGGCGCCAACTGCACCATCGACCGCGCGGCCCTGACCACCACGGTCATCGGCTCGGACGTCAAGATGGACGATCATGTCCATATCGGGCATAACGTGAGCATCGGCGACCACACCATCATCGTGGCCCAGACCGGCATCGCGGGCAGCGCCCGGATAGGCGCCCATTGCGTGCTGGCCGGACAGTGCGGCGTAGCCGGACATATCACGATCGGCGACGGCTGCACCGCGGCCTCCCGGGCCGGCATCACCGCCGACCTGGCGCCCGGCGCGGTGGTCTCGGGATACCCGGCCATGGACCACCGCCGGTGGCTTAAGTGCCAGAATGTCTACAAGGACCTGCCCGAGCTGCTCAAACGCATCCGGACCCTGGAAAGGAGGCTCGATGAAAAAGATTGACCCCAGCGCCCAGGTTTCCCCCCGGGCGGTTGTCCATGACGGGGTAGAGATCGGCCCTTACAGCATCATTGGGGACGAGGTCGAGATCGGCGAAGGCACCCGCGTAGGGCCGCACTGCCTGATCCAGGGGCCGAGCACCATCGGCTCTGAATGCACCCTGACGGGGTTCGCCAGCATCGGCGGACCGCCGCAGGACCTCAAGTACAAGGGCGAAAAGACGCGCCTTACGATCGGCGACCACAACACGTTCCGCGAGTTCGTGACCATCAACCGCGGCACGGCCCACGGCGGCGGGGTCACCACCATCGGCAGCCACAACCTCTTCATGGCCTACACCCATGTGGCCCATGACTGCATCCTGGGCGACCACATCGTGATGGGCAACCTCGCCACCCTGGCCGGACATGTCGAGGTCGGGGACCATGTCATCTTAGGCGGCCTGTGCGCGGCCCACCAGTTCACGCATATCGGGGCCTACGCCATCATCGGCGGCGGGTCCATGATCAGCCTGGATATCGTGCCGTATGCCAAGGCCTCGGGGGACCGGGCCCGCATCTTCGGCCCCAACACCATCGGCCTGAGGCGGAACGGTTTTTCGGCCGATGCCATCAAGACCATATCCAAGGCCTACAAGATCGTCTTCAAACAGGGCCGTACCCTCAAGGACGCCCTGGCGACCCTGGAGACCGAACTTCCCGGGTCGCCGGAGGTCGAGCGCCTGACCGCGTTCATCCGCGCCTCATCGCGGGGGATAGCGAGATAAAGGCGGATTGCAATGGAAAGGTTGAAGGTGGCGGTTATCGGGGTCGGGTATCTGGGGCGCTTTCATGCCCAGAAGTACGCCGCCATGGAGGACGTCGAACTCGTCGGCGTGGTGGATGTGGACCCCGAGCGCGCGGCCCTGGTCGCCCAAGAGGTCGGCACGAGGGCCTACGGCGCGCTGTCCGAGATCCCCGTGCCGGTGCAGGCCGTGAGCGTGGCCGTGCCCACCTCCCTGCACGCGGAGGTGGCCGTGCCGCTGCTCGAAAAGGGCATTGCCGTGCTGCTCGAAAAGCCCATCGCCGCCGACATGCCCGCGGCCGAGGCGATCCTGGCAGCGGCAAACGCGGGCGCGGCGCGGCTGCAGATCGGCCACCTGGAACGCTTCAACCCCGCCATCCTCAAGCTGAGAGAGCGCATCACCAAGCCCATGTTCATCGAGGTGCACCGCATCAGCCCCTTCAAGGAGCGCGGCACGGACGTGGATGTCATCCTGGACCTCATGATCCACGACATCGACATCATCCTCTCGCTGGTCGGCTCCGAGATCGTCTCGGTCGAGTCCGTGGGCGTGCCGGTCATGACCTCATCGATCGACATCGCCAATGCGCGGCTGCGCTTCGCGTCGGGCTGCATCGCCAACATCACGGCCAGCCGCATCTCGGCCGACGTGATGCGCAAGATCCGCATCTTCCAGCCCGACGCCTACATCTCCATCGACTATGCCCAGCACGCGGTGGATGTCTTCACCTTAAGCGCGGACAGGCAGATCCTGCACGCGCGCGACGAGATCAGCGAGGCCGACGCCCTGCAGGCCGAGATCCGCTCCTTCGTGGACGCCCTCAAGCACGGCTCCGCCATCCTGGTCGACGGCGAGGCCGGGCGCAAGGCCTTCGAGGTGGCTGAGATGATCAAGAATACCATGATCCTTCCGGAAGGCGCATGAACCCGGTCAGGGTCCTGATGACGGCCGGCGAGGCCAGCGCCGACAAGCATGCCGCCCTGCTGATCCGGGCGCTGAAAGATCGGCTGGGGCAGGCGGAGTTCTACGGCCTGGGCGGACCGGAGATGGTCAAGGAGGGCTTCGAGGCCCGCTACCCCATGACGGCGCTTTCCGTGATGGGCTTCTCCGCCGTGCTGCCGAAACTCCTGCGCATCCTCTGTATCTCCTGGGGCCTTAAACGGCTCATGCGCACGTATCGTCCCGATATCTTCATCCCCGTCGATCTGCCCGATTTCAATATGCACCTGGCGGCATATGCGCGCCGCCGGGACATCACGGTGCTGTACTATATCGCGCCGCAGGCCTGGGCCTGGCGGCGCGGCCGCGCCCGGCGCCTGGCTCGCATCACCGACGGCCTGGGCGTCATCTTCCCCTTCGAGGAGGACTTCTTCAAGCGCTACGGGGTGAACGCACGCTATGTCGGGCACCCTGCCCTGGAGCACGCCCCGCTGGTCGAGGACGTGGTCTGGCCGCCCAAACGCATCGCCATGCTGCCGGGCAGCCGCTGGGACGAGATAACGCGCATGCTGCCGGTCATGCTGGAGGCCAAGCGCCAGATCGCGCCGCGCCACAAGGACCTGCGCTGGTTCCTGCCCGTGGCCCCCGGTCTGGACGCGGAGCGCATCCGCGCCATGGTGGACCCGGACATCATCCTGACCGAGGGCCTGCCCAGGGCCGATCTGGCCATGGTGAAGTCCGGCACGGCCTGTTTCGAGATGGCGCTCAAGGGCGTGCCGGAGGTCATCTGCTACACCACGTCGGCCTTCAATTACCGGCTGGCCAAGGCCTTCATCACCATCGACCATATCGGGATGCCCAACATCGCCGCCGGAAAGACCGTGGCCCCGGAGCTCATCCAGGAAACGTTCACCGGCAATAACCTGGCCTTTCTGATGCTGCGCTACATCAACGACAAGACCCTGTATCAGGAGACCCGCGCTGCGTTCCTGGCGCTGCGGGCGACCCTGGGCGGCAAGAAGGCCTCGCACGAGGTGGCACAGTGGGCAAAAAGTTTGCTTTGAGCAACAAAGAAGACCTGGCGGTCTACCGGCGGCTGATCGGCTACCTGAAGCCGTATGTCCTGCGCCTGGCCGGCGCCGGGGCCCTCATGATCATCCTCTCGGGCACGAGCGGCCTGCTGGCCTTTCTGGTCAAACCCGTCATGGACGACATCTTCATCGCCAGGGATGTCACCAAGCTGCATCTCATCCCTGTCGCGATCATCCTGATCTTCCTGGTCAAATCATTCAGCGACTACGGACGCTACTACCTCATGGCCGATGTCGGCCAGCGCATCATCCTGGACATCCGCAACAGACTCTACGGCCATATCCAGACCCTGTCGCTCAAGTTCTTCCAGAAGACCCCCACCGGCGTGCTCATCTCACGCATCACCAACGACGTCAACATGGTGCAGTCCTCGGTCACCAATGCCGTCACCGGCCTCATCAAGGAGATCTTCACCATCCTGGCCCTGATCGGCGTGGTCTTCTACCGCGACTGGCAGCTGGCCGTCATCGCCATGTTCGTGTTCCCGGCCGTGGCCGTGCCGATCAACCGCTTCGGCCAGCGCTTGAAGCGCTACTCCACCAAGAGCATGCACGTCATGGGCGATATCATGACCATCCTGGACGAGGCCATCTCCGGGATACGCATCGTCAAGGCCTACAACATGGAGGAGTACGAGCGCGGCCGCTTCGAGATCGAGAGCCGTCGCTACTACCGCAACTGGATGAAGCGCCTGGCCGTGCGCGCCATGTCCTCGCCCTTGATGGAGCTCATCGGCGGGTTTGCCATCAGCTTCCTGATCTGGTACGGCGGCATGAAGGTCATCCAGGGCGTCAAGACCCCGGGCGACTTCTTCTCCTTTATCACGGCGGTCTTCATGCTCTATGCCCCCATCCGCAAGCTCAACGACATCAACATCGAGATCCAGGAAGGCATCGCCGCGGCCAAGCGGGTCTTCCAGCTCATGGACCTGCCCCCCGACATGGAGGAGAAGGCGGGCGCCAGGGCCCTTGGGCGCGCCAGCGGTCATGTCGCCTACAAGGACGTGTACTTCAGCTACGACGACGGCGGCGAATACGCCCTGAAAGGGGCGAGCTTCGAAGTGCCTTCCGGACGCACCGTGGCCTTCGTGGGCGAGTCAGGCGCCGGCAAGACCACCATCATCAACCTGCTGCCCCGCTTCTACGACGTGAGCTCCGGCAGCATCCTGGTGGACGGGCACGACATCCGCGACCTGACCCTGACGTCGCTGCGCGCCAATATCGCCATGGTGACACAGGAGATGGTGCTCTTCAACGACACGATCAAGGCCAACATCTGCTACGGCAGCCAGGACGCGTCCCTGGAGAAGGTCATCGAGGCGGCCAAGGCGGCCAACGCGCACGACTTCATCATGCAGATGCCCGAGGGCTATGACACCGTGGTGGGCGAGGCCGGCGTGAGGCTCTCGGGCGGGCAGCGCCAGCGCATCTGCATCGCGCGCGCCATCATCAAGGACGCGCCGATCCTGATCCTGGACGAGGCCACCTCATCGCTCGACACCGAGAGCGAGAAAGAGGTGCACGCCGCCTTGGACAAGCTCATGGCGGGCCGCACCACCCTGATCATCGCCCACCGGCTTTCCACCGTTATCGGGGCCGACCACATCATCGCGCTGAATCGCGGGGTCATCGTGGAGGAAGGCACGCATGCCGAGCTCCTGGCCAGAAACGGCTACTATACCAGGCTCTACAACCTGCAGTTCGGAGACGCCGCGGACCATGGACATTAGCTCGATCCTCGCCTCTCCGTACCGCTTGATCATCGCGCTGCGCAATTACGCCTATGACCGCGGCATCTTTTCCACCATCAAGACCCCGCCCGTGGTGGTGAGCGTGGGCAACATCGAGGTGGGCGGCACGGGCAAGACCCCCTTCACCATCGCCCTGAGCAGTGCCCTCAAGAGCCGCGGGCACCGCATAGCCATCGTCACGCGCGGGTACAAGGGGCGCCTGGCTGGACCGGTGCAGGTCGTCCGGTCGCATACCGCGGCCGAGGTCGGCGACGAGCCCCTGCTCATGGCGCGCGCCACCGGTCTGCCGGTGATCAAATCGCCCGACCGCGTGGCCGGGGCGGAATACGCCCACCGGCGTCTGGGGGCCGAGCTCGTGGTCCTGGACGACGGCTTCCAGCACCGCCGCATCCACCGCGACTACAACATCTGCCTGGTGTCCCGCGACCTCGAGGCCGCGCGGCTGCTGCCGTGCGGGTACCTGCGCGAACCGGTCTCGGCCCTGGCACGCGCCGACCGCGTGGTCTATACCAAGGACGCCCCGGGCCATGGCTTGCACGCCCGCCTGGTCGTCGAGGGCCTGGTGGACCGCCGCGGCGTTTGCGCCCAGAAGCCGGTCTCCGGCAAGGTACTGGCCTTCTGCGGCATCGCCCGGCCCGGGCCTTTCTTCGAGA
>JAKQBR010000010.1 GCA_029574005.1 Deltaproteobacteria bacterium
ACCCCGGCAATAAGAGAGCGCTTCTCTGCGTTCAGATACCGGCTCAGCTCGCCGGCAACGATATCGTAGAGCTTTTTCAGGATGAGGGTGCGGGCCTGTTCTGGCGTGAGCTGCCCGCCGATCGCCGCAAGAATGGCGTCGGTCTTTGCCAGGCGGGATTGAAGGGCAGCCCTGTCTTTGTTCAGGGCAGTTATCTTCTTCTTGTCGTCCTTGTTCGTGGCATCAAGCTTTGCGAGCTGATCGTCCACCTGTCTGATCAGGTCTTTGCTCTCGGCTGTAAAATCTTCGCTGCCCAGGCGCTTGAGCTGGAGTTTGAGGTCGAGCTCGTCGGTCTTGGTTTTCAGAGCCGCCCTGCTTTCCTTGATGCGTTTCTCAATGGCGAGCATGGCCTTTTCATGACCCTGAAGGACCGCGAGCTCCTTGATCGCGGACTCGCCCTTGGCGTCTTTCAGGTCGTCGATGAGGTCTTTCAGGGCCTTCTTCATGACAGAAGCCGTGACGCTCTCTTCTTCTTCCGGCTCATAGGCAGCCGCTTCCTGTGCAGCCTCCACCGCTTCCGCCAGCTCTGAGAGGGCCTCGCTGATCGAAGCCTCAAGCGTGTCGATTTCATCGGACTCGAACTGGAAGAATTCGGCGATGAGATACTCGTCCGGTATCAGGCCATGGTGCCAGCCTATTGAGATAATGGTCTTCAGGTCATAGCGGATCTGCTGCCACCAGTTCACGAACACCCCTGCGGCCTTGAACTCATCCAGCACGTTCAAGGGGGTGAGCTTGCACTTGAGGGTCTTCAGCAGCTCCTGGCGCACCTCCGGCATCTTTCTGCCCTCGCGTAGCCCGGCGAAATCGACCTGCGCCACCACCCACCAGGCCTGGAGAGCATCATGGTGGCCGGACAGGATTCTGACCAGTGCCGGGTCGGCTTCGAGCACGTTCTTTATGGCGGGTCTGGCCGGGATGTCTGCATTGAATGCAAGGTAGCCTTTTCGATCGGGTCTGAATAAGGAGCCTCTCTCTATGCCGAAGCGAGCAAAGTCGAAGGCCTGCGCCTCAACCTCGGCCTCGGGTATGCCGCCGATCAGGTGGGCCTGCACGTCCTCGGGCTCAGGGTCGGGGGTGTTGTCCACATAGCGCCTGATGTTTAAGTTGCAGTCGTGCACGTCCATGATCTTGGTCTTGTCAACCAGGCGGCTGTACTTGGGTATCTGAAGTTTGTGGGTGAACACGAAGTCGATCTTTTCGATGTCCTCGGGCCGCAGTTTGTTCTGGGCCTTGCCTTCTGCATATTCGCGGTCGGCATTGATGAACAGGATCCTGTCCTTCAGCTCATCGGGTTTGTTCTTGTTCGCAACGATGACGCAGGCAGGTATGCCCGTGCCGTAGAAAAGGCCGGGCGGCAGGCCGATGATGGCCTCGATCACGTCGTCATTGATGAAGATCTCGCGGATCAGCTTTTCCTTGCCGCCGCGGAACAGCACGCCGTGGGGCATGATGGTGGCCATACGGCCTTTCGGCTTGAGGCTTGCCAGCATGTGCTGCACAAACATGAGGTCGGCCTTTTTGCCGGTCTCTGGGCACCACTCGCGGAAGCGGCCCGGAAACTTCATGTTGGCCCTGCTGTAGTTCTGGGAAAATGGCGGGTTTGCCAGCACCCGGTCGAATCTGCGCACCTGGCCGTTTTCCAGGATCAGCGGGTCCTCCAGGGTGTCGCCGTTCTCGATAGTGAACCGGGTGATGTTGTGCAGGATCATGTTCATGTTGCAGATGGACCAGACCGTGCCGTTGGAGTCCTGGCCATAGAGGGCGAGGTCGTTCGGATCCTGTCCCTGCTCCTCCACATACTGGTGCGACTGGATCAGAAAGCCGCCGGAGCCCACGGTGGGGTCGTA
>JAKQBR010000017.1 GCA_029574005.1 Deltaproteobacteria bacterium
TCACGCACAAGCGGCTGGCCGAGCGCTACTGAGGCAGCCGCGGTCGTCAGACCGGCGGATCTTCCGGCTTGTCCTTGCTGCGGTCGAAATCCTGCTTGGCCTGCTTGGCGCATTCCGGGCAATAGGTGCTGGTGGGTTTGAGGCCGGCGCGGCGGTAGAGATAGTCTTCCAGGGTCATCCATTCGCCTTCGCCCTTGTCCTTGCCGGTATCGTCCCTGATCTTCTTGCAGATGCAGCAGACCGCCAGCAGGTCTTCATAGACCTTGATCTTGCGGCGCATGGACAGACGCTCGAGGTTCTTGCCGACCTTGAGGGTGATCTCCTCCGGTTCGCAGGGCTTCAGGAGGTAATCATCGGCATTCAGGCGCAGGGCGTCGACGGCCGATTCCATGTCGCCGTAGCCGGTCAGGATCATGACCACGGTCTCGCTGTTGCGCTGTTTGGCGGCCTTCAGGACCGTGATGCCGTCCACCGTGCCCATGACCAGGTCGGTGATCACCAGGTCGAACTCCTTGCGCGCTATGTGCTCAAGCGCCTCTTCGCCGCTCAATGCCGTCGTGACCAGGTATTTGTTGTTTTTCAAGGTGGAGCCGATGCTTCTCAGGATAAAAGGGTCATCATCAACCAACAGGATTTCAAAAACGCGCATGGTTTTCTCCTTGAATGGGTTCCACCGGAAGATGGACCATGAACACGGCCCCGCCTTTCGGTGCATTCTGGGCGCATATCGTGCCCTTATGGGCCTCGATGATACTCCGGCAGAGGTACAGTCCGATCCCCATGCCCGTCTTTTTGCCCTGGGTGAAGAACGGGTCGAAGAGATGCTCGAACGCCTCGGCCGTTATGCCCGGTCCGGTATCGCTGAAGGAGGTCACGATGGTGCCGTCGATCAGGTCGGTGCTGATGGTGAGGGTGCCGCCCGAGGACTGGTGGTGGTATTCGTCGCGGGCCGAATGTTCGCCTGCCATGGCATCGATGGCGTTGTTGATGAGATTCAGGAAGACCTGGCCCAGTTGCTGGCCTGATGCCATGATATGCGGCAGATCCTGCGCCAGGCGCAGGTTCACCTTGACCCGCGTCTGCTTGAGCTGCGAGCCCAGGAGGCTTACGGTCTTTTCAATCAGGGTGTTGATGGAGCAGGGTTTTTTGTCCTCCACCCCGGGCCGGTTGAGATCGAGCAGGTTCTTGACCGTCTCGCGGATGCTGATGAAGGCGTCCCGCAAGAGTTCAAGGTTTTCCTGCAAGCCCTTGTCGCTCGCGAGCGACTTGCTCAGGGTCGCCAGTGTTATGGTGATGGCCTGCAGCGGCGAGTTGATCTCGTGGGCGATGGATGCGGCCAGCTGCCCGGCGGAGGCCAGACGCTCGGCCGGGATGAGGCGCTGTTCCAGGAGTTTCTTCTGGGTGATGTCGGTGATCACCCCCTGGTAGCCGCATGTCTGGCCGCCGTTCTTGATCGGCCTGCTCGAGGACCGCACCCAGCGCACCCCCCGGTGCTTGTCAAGGATGCGGAATTCTTCGATCAGCGAGGCTTCCGGCTTTCGGCCGTTCTGTCGGTCCTTGAACGTCCGGCTGTCCTGTGGCAGCATGAAGTCGAACAATGACCGTCCGATGATCTCCGGGGGGGTGAGCCCGAACAGCCTTAAGGAAGCCGGGCTGGCATAGGTGAAGACCCCCTGGTCGTCCACGCGGAAGATCATGTCGTTGATATTCTCGATCAGTGAGCGGTATTTTTCCTCGCTTTCCTGCAGGGCCTCCTCGAAGGCCTTGCGCTTCGTGACGTCCTTGGCCACGCCCAGAACGGCATAGGCCCGGCCGTCCTTGTACAGGGGCGCCGAACGTGTCTCGATGAAGAGGCACTCTCCATCACGGCGCGCAAGTTTGAATTCGGCGGTATGAATACCGGGGCCGCCATGGATGATCTCTTCCCATAGGGCGGCGGCGAGCGCCAATTGGTCCTGGCCCAGCAAGGACTGGATATTCAAGGATGCTATCTCGGCCTTCGTGATCCCGATCAGATCCAGGGCGGCCTGATTGGCGTCCATGAAATTTCCTTTCAGGTCGTGCACGTAGATGCATTCCAGGGAGCGATCAAAGAGGCATTCATAGCGATGCTGCGACTCCTGAAAGCCGGAGTTCAACGCTTCCAGCTCGGCGATGTATGCCTTGAGGCGCCGGATCTCGCTGTCATGAGTATGGTCCTTCTTATTGGTTCCCATACAACAGAATGTATGCAAGGCTTCAGTCATTGCACAGGGGACACCTATCGGCCCCTGAGAGATTTTTACGCCAGGAGGCATGTTCTCAGCTGAGATTACGGATTCTATATACCCTTTTCAGCCAAAGTCAACCCGGCACTTACCGCGCACAAGGCTATGCCCTGGTATGAGAGGCAATCGATCGTGAGGATACCTTGCCAGCGCAGAAAGAGGATTAGAGCCCTTGCGCAGGCGAATGTTTACCCCTGGTCCTTGTGGTGCTTGATGACCGTACCCTTGACCATGTAGATTACGTCCTCGCCGATATTGGTGGCCAGGTCGGCGATGCGCTCCAGGTTGCTGGCGATCTTCGAGAGCTGCAGGGCGCGCTCGATGGTGCTCGGGTCGGCAATCATGAAGGTGATCAGTTCACGCGCGATCTGGTTGCGCAGACCGTCTACGGCGCTGTCGCGTTCGCAGACCTTGAGCGCCAGCTCCGGGTTCTCGTCGATGAAGGCCGTGATGGCGTCCTTGAGCATGCCGATGGTGATCTCGCCCATGCGGGGTATATCGAGCAAGGGCTTGACGAGGGGTTGCTCGATCAGGAAGAGGCCGCTCTCGGCGATCGTGACGGCATGGTCCGCCATGCGCTCCAGTCCCGACGAGATGTTCAAGACCATGAGGATGGTGCGCAGGGCTTTGGTGTTGGGCTGATAGCGCGCGATGGTGGTTACGCACAGCTCATCGATGTCGATCTCGTAAGCGTTGGCCTTGGGCTCGTCATCCTCGATAACCGTATGCAGGACGGCTGCGTCCGCGTCACGCAGGCCCTTGACGCTTTTGGCGATCATGCCTTCCACCAGCGTGGCATTCTCGATCAGGATGCGCTTCAATTGGGTCATCTGTTTTTCTTCCAGCATGGGTATCCTCCCTTATCCGAACCTTCCGGACAGATAATCCTCGGTCATCTTCTCCCTGGGCACGGTGAAAAGCTTCTGCGTAGGGCCGAACTCGATCAAGCTCCCCAGGTAGAGAAAGGCCGTATAATCCGAGACCCGCGCCGCCTGCTGCATATTGTGGGTCACGATGGCGATGGTGTAGTCTTTCTTGAGCTCAAGGATGAGCTCCTCGATCTTGCGGGTCGAGATGGGGTCGAGGCTGGCGCAGGGTTCGTCGAAAAGGATCACCTTGGGGTCCACGGCGATGCAGCGCGCGATGCACAACCGCTGCTGCTGGCCGCCCGAAAGCATGAGGGCGCTCTCATGAAGGCGGTCCTTGATCTCGTCATAGATGGCCGCCTTTTTCAAAGACTCGATCACGCGCTGCTCGATAAAGGCGCGGTCGCGCACGCCGCCCAGTTTCAGCCCGTAGGCGATGTTCTCGAAGATGCTCTTGGGAAATGGATTGGGCTTCTGAAAGACCATGCCCACGCGCCGCCGTAAGCTCACGACATCGGTCTTGGGGTCGAAGATGTCCTGGCCGTCCATGGTGATCCGCCCTTCCATGCGGCCCCCGGGGATGAGGTCGTTCATGCGGTTCAACAGGCGGATGAAGGTGGACTTGCCGCAGCCGGATGGTCCGATCAGGGCCGTGACCTGGTTGGCGTAGATGTCCAGGTCGATGCCCCTGAGGGCATGCGCCTTGCCGTAGTAGAAGTCGACCTTTTCGGCCTTGATCTTGACCTCAGGTACCATAGGAGCTCCTTTGCCGGCCGCGCACGATAATCGCCAGACTCGAGATGGTCAGCACCAGCGCCAGGAGGATGAGCGCGCAACCGTAGGCGATCGGGGTCTGCTGTTCCGGCCGGGTGCCCTCGGTCATGAGGGCATAGATATGGTACGGTAACGCCATGACCTCGGACAGGGGCGAAGTCGGGTAGTCGCGGGTATAGAAGGTCGCGGCCGTGAAGAGGATCGGCGCGGTTTCACCCGCTACGCGGCCGACCGCCAGGATCATGCCGGTCAGGATTCCAGGCAGGGCCGAGGGCAGCACGACCTTCTTGATGGTCTGCCAGTGCGAGGCCCCGAGCGCCAGCGAGGCCTCCCGGTACGACTGCGGCACGGCGGTAAGGGCCTCCTGCGAGGCCGAGATGATGCCGGGCAAGGCCATGATGCCCAGCGTGAGCGCCCCGGACAGGATCGAAACCCCGAAGCCGAAGGCCTTCACGAATAGGGCCAGGCCAAAGAGCCCGAATACCACCGAGGGCACGCCGGCCAGGTTGTTGATGGACAGGCGGATGATGTTCACCGAGGCGTTTTTGGGACTGTATTCGCACAGATAGATGGCGCTCGCCAGACCCAGCGGGAAGGCCATGAGCATGGCACCGAGGGTGAGGTAAAAGGTCCCGACGATGGCCGGCGCCACGCCGCCTTGCGTCATGGAACGCCTCGGCACCGAAGTCAGGAACTCCCAGCTGATGACAGGCGCCCCCCGCACGACGATGAAATAGATGATGGCGCCCAGGAAGAACAGGCAGAAGGCCATGCACAGCCATAGCAGGGCAAAGCCCAGTTTTTCGGTTATCCTCGCGCGGGTCATCGGCCCAGCCCCAGCTTAAGCCGGAATCGCCGGCTCACGATCTCGGCCACGATGTTGAAGCCCAGGGTGATCAGGAACAGGATCAATCCGATGGCGAAGAGGGCATGATAGTGCATGCTGCCGGTTACGGCCTCGCCCATTTCGGCGGCGATGGTGGAGGTCATGGGCCGCACCGGATCGAAGATTGAACGCGGTATCACCGCGGCCCCGCCGGCCACCATGAGTACGGTCATGGTCTCCCCCACGGCCCGGCTCATGCCTAAGATAATGGCGGTCGAGATACCCGAGCCCGCGGCCGGGACGACCACGCGCGTGAGTGTCTGCCAGCGGGTGGCGCCAACGGCCAGGCTGGCCTCGCGGAAGCTACCCGGCACGAATGAGAGCGCGTCCTCGGTCAGGCTCGAAACGGTCGGCACGGCCATGATGCCCAGCACCAGACTGGCGGTGAAGGCGTTCAACCCCATGGGGATACCGAGTAGGTTCTGCAGGAAAGGCGCCACGATGAGCATGCCGAAGAAACCGAAGACGATGGACGGGATGCCGGCCAGGACCTCAATGGTAGGTTTGAGCACGGCTCGCAGGCGACGGCCGGCCAGCTCATGCAGGAAAAGCGCGCTGCCCACCCCAATGGGCACGCATACTCCCATGGCTCCAAACGTGACGAAAACCGAGGCGGCGATCAGCGGCAGCATCCCGAACTCCGGCGGTTCGGCCGTGGGGTACCAGAATTGTCCGGTCAGTGCCCCGATGGAACTGTAGTGCGAAAAGAAAGGCCAGGCCTCCTTGAAGAGCGTCAGGATGATTCCGACAAGAAATACCAGTGAGGCAAAGGCCAGCGCAGCGAATATCCAGCGGTAGATCGTTTCATATAGCGTGCGTAAGTCCATAGTCGTCTTGTGTCCGTCCCCTTGAGGCGTCTCCCGTCCCAGAGGGGCGTCACCTACAGGTACGCCCCTCCCCGGGCGGTTATTTCAACCCCACGAACCCTTCTCCCTCGATGATCTGCTTGCCTTCCTTACCAAGAACGAAGTCGATGAAGGCCTTGATGTCGCCCTTCGGTTTGCCGTTCGTATACATATACAGCGACCGCGACAGCGGGTACTTGCCGGAGAGGATATTCTCACGGGTGGACTTGACGCCGTCGACGGTAATGTCCTTGACCTTTTTGGTCAGGTACCCGTGGCCAATATAGCCGATGGCGCCCGGCGTTGTGGCTACGGTGGAGGCAATGGCCTGGTTGGAGGCGTTGATCAGGGCGTCGGGCCGCACCTTCTCCTTGTGCAGGGCCAGCTCGGCAAAGGCCTCGTAGGTCCCGCTGGAGGTATCGCGCGAGAGCACCACGATCCTGCCTCTGCGCATGCCCAGTTCCGACCAGTCCGAGACCTTGCCGGTATAGATGTCTTTGATCTGCTGCCGGGTCAGGTTGGCGATCGTGTTGGTCGGATGCACGATCATGGCGATGCCGTCCATGGCGATGGGGATCTCGTTTGCGACCACGCCGACCGCCTTGGCCTTGGCGATCTCCTCATCCTTGATCCTGCGCGAAGAGTCGGCGATGTCGCAGGTCTTCTCAATCAACGAGGTGATGCCCACGCCTGAACCGCCGCCCTGCACCGAGATGCTCACGGCGGGGTTCTTGTCCATGAAGACCTCGGCCGCGGCTTGGGCAATGGGTAAGACCGTGGTCGAGCCTTTGATGGTAATCTGTCTGCCGGCAGCGAATACTTCCGCACTGAAAACCATGGCGGCGATCAGAATAACGATAACCGTAATCACCTTTTTGCTTTGCTTCATCCTCTTCCTCCAGTGTTTTTATCGTGGTTCTAAAGGGTCGATATGAAGATACCATAAAGGATGGGTTAATTTTTGATGAAGGCCGCTTGAGAAAGCCGTAAGCTTCATTGCACCAGGACGTATGCCGCCGCCGCGATCACGGCCGCGCAGGGGATGGTCAGGATCCAGGCCCAGACGATGCGGCCGGCCACTCCCCAGCGCACGGCGCTCAGACGCCTCAGCGACCCGACCCCCATGATAGCGCCGGTGATGGTGTGCGTAGTGGAAACCGGGATACCCAGCCAGGTAGCCGCATACAAAGTGACGGCCGCGCCGGTCTCGGCGCAGAAGCCGTCCACGGGTCTCAGCTTGGCGACCTTCTGGCCCATGGTCTTGACGATACGCCAGCCGCCGAACATGGTGCCCAGGGCGATGGCTGCCTGACAGGCG
>JAKQBR010000038.1 GCA_029574005.1 Deltaproteobacteria bacterium
ACATCCTGCGCCAGGATCCTGACGTGGTCTTCATCGGCGAGATGCGCGACCTCGAGACCATGCAGGCCGCCCTGACCATCTCCGAGACCGGGCACCTGGTGTTCGCCACGCTGCACACCAATTCGGCGGTCCAGACCGTCAACCGCGTCATCGATGCCTTCCCGGCCCACCAGCAGTCCCAGGTGCGGGCCCAGCTGGCCTTCGTGCTCGAGGGCGTCATCGCGCAGCAGCTCATCCCCCGCGCGGACGGCAAAGGCCGGGTGCTCGCGGCCGAGGTCATGCTGACCACGCCCGCCATCCGCAACCTTATCCGGGAGGACAAGATCCACCAGATCTATTCCCAGATGCAGGTCGGACAGTCCAAGCACGGCATGCAGACCATGAATCAGTCCCTCTACAACCTCTTCACCAAGAAGTTGATCTCCCTGGAAGACGCCCTGGGCTGGTCGGTCGATCCGGATGAATTGCGCCAGATGATGGCCTCGCCGAGCTCTCAGCGGGGTTCAGGCGCGAGCGAGAGGAGATAAACTATGCCCGTATTCCAATGGGAAGGCAAGCTGGCCGACGGCAGCACCCGCAAAGGCGAGATCGAGGCGGAGACCAAGGCCGCCGCCACCATGGTCTTGAGGCGTCAGCGCATCACGCCCACCAAGGTCAAGGCCAAGGCCAAGGACATCGCCCTGTTCGCCAAGCGCATCAAGACCAAGGACATCGTGGTCTTCACCCGTCAGTTCGCCACCATGATCAACGCCGGACTGCCGCTCGTGCAATGTCTCGAAATCCTCTCCAACCAGCACGACAACCCCAGCTTCAAACGGATCCTGGCCACCATCAAGCAGGACGTCGAAAGCGGGTCGACCTTTGCGGACGCCCTGAAGAAACACCCGGACATCTTCGACGACCTGTTCGTCAACCTCGTCGCGGCCGGCGAGATCGGCGGCGTCCTGGACACGATCCTGAATCGTCTGGCCCAGTATATGGAAAAGGCAGAGGCCCTCAAGGCCAAGGTCAAGGGCGCCATGACCTATCCGTCCATCGTGCTGGCCGTGGCCTTCATCGTGGTGGGCATCCTCCTGTGGTTCGTCATCCCGACCTTCAGCGAGATGTTCCTAGAGTTCGGCGGCACCCTGCCGGCGCCCACCCAGTTCGTGGTCAACCTGAGCAATGCCTTCATCAAGTTCTGGTGGCTGATCATCGGCGTCATCGTGGCCCTGGTCTTTGCCTTCATCTATGCCCGCAAGCAGTCCAAGAGCCGCTATCAGCTCGACAAGCTGTCCTTGAAGCTCCCGGTCTTCGGCGATCTCTTGAGAAAGGTCGCGGTGGCCAAGTTCTCCCGCACGCTTTCCACCATGATCTCCTCGGGCGTGCCCATCATGGACGGTCTGGAGATCACGTCCAAGACCTCGGGCAACATGGTCATCGAAGAGGGCATCCGCTCCGTGCGCTCGGCCATCAGCGAAGGCAAGCCCATGGCCGATCCCATGGATGCCACCGGCCTGTTCCCCTCCATGGTGGTCCAGATGGTGG
>JAKQBR010000048.1 GCA_029574005.1 Deltaproteobacteria bacterium
GGAGACATCACGGCCGTGCTGAATGTCCTGCCCAAGGCCTTTTCGCCCTTCAAGCCGGTGGTGCGCGCGGTTGCGATCATCGAAAGCATGCCGGAGCGGTTCAAGCCCGACAAGGCCGACGGGGTGGACCTGAAGATCGGCTATGACCTCGCGGGTCCTGACGGCGGGGCCTGGACCATGGTTGTCAAAAACAACACCTGCACCTTGAAAAAAGGGCTCGACAGCGATTGCACGGTCACCATGCGCATGTCCTCCGATGTCTTCGTGGGGATCAACACCGGCACCATCGACCCGGCCACGGCCTTCGGCGGTGGTCAGGTCAAGATCGACGGGGATATCATGGCCGCCGGCACCACGGCCAAGCTCTTCGCCAAGTTCGAGGCGGCCGGTGCCGATGAGAAAAAGGGCGAGGAGCTCATCTCGCTCAAGTGCATCCCCACCATCAATCAGCGCTTCGCCACCGGCACACACATGGGCAAATGGTTCGCCGGCCTCAAGGAGAAGAAGATCATCGGCACGCGCTGCCCGGTATGCCGGCGGGTCATGGTGCCGCCGACCGAGGTCTGCGCGGTCTGCCATATCAGGACCGACGATTTCGTGGAGGTCGGCCCCAAGGGCACGGTATGCCTGATCGACACCGTCTACTATGCCAGTCCCGATCCCTTGACCGGCCAGGTGCGCTCCACACCCTATGCCGGGGCCTACATGGTCTTGGACGGCGGCTCGCCCATGGAGAGCTTCGCCATGGAGATCAATCCCAAGGACATGGACCGCATCAAGCCGGGCATGAAGATCCGGCCGGTATGGAATACCGAGCGCAGCGGCACATTCACGGACCTGCTCTATTTTGAGATCGACGATTAACGATTAAGGAGACGCATATGTTCCAGCTCAAAAAAACGATGGATGAGTGCTTCATCCAGGAAGGCAAAATGTCCCTGCCCAACCAGTATTTCGCCGGCCGGGTGGGCTCCAAGTTCATCATCGCGCTCAGGGACGCCAAGAAGATCCTGGGCGTCAGATGCCCGGTCTGTGACAAGGTCTACTGTCCGCCGCGCGAATACTGCGACGTCGACCTGACCAAGCTGGACGAGAACTGGGTGGAACTCGGCAGCGAGGGCGTGATCACCAATTTCACGGTGGTGAACTACAACGACAAGCACCTGCCTCGGCGGGCGCCCTTTGTCATGGCCCTGATCAAGCTGGACGGCGCCGATACGCCCGTGGGGCATATCGTGGAGGGCATCGCCCCCGATCTGGTTCAGATCGGCATGCGGGTCAAGGCCGTGTTCGCGGAAAAGACCACCAATACGATCCGTGACATCGATCATTTCGAACCGATCTCATAGAACCAATACGGGAGGTGAGTACCATGGCAGACAAATCCAAGGTGATCGTCTGTGCCGCCCTGGCCGGGGCCGGTACGTTCAAGAACCAGAACCCGGCCGTGCCGTACACGCCGCGGGAATTCGCCGACGAGGCCGAGAAGTGCTATAAAGCGGGCGCGGCCATGGTGCATGTGCACGCCCGCCAGGAGGACGGCATGCCCACGCACGACCATGCGCTGATCAAGGCCACGCACGATGCCATCAAGGAGCGCTGCCCCAACCTGATCGTGAACCTCTCCTCGGCCGTGGGCATGGGCAAGACCCCGGAGCAGCGCATCAGCCAGATTGTGTACGTCAAACCCGAAATGGCCTCGCTCAATACCAACACCATGAATTTCTCGATCGTGGACCGCAAGACCGGCGCCATCTTCGTGGATTATGTCTTCGAGAACACCTTCACCATGCTGCAGGACTTCGGCAAGGCCATGGAAGGCAACGGCGTCAAGCCCGAGATCGAGGTCTACGACATGGGCGGCCTAGACAATACGCTCCTGATCATGAAACAGGGCTTCTTCACCACGCCCATGAACTTCAACTTCGTGTGGGGCGTGGCAGGCGGACAGGCCTTCCGGCCCGATATGTTCGTAGCCATGGTCCATGCCCTGCCCCCCGGCGCCAACTTCACCACCTGCGGCGTGGGCACGGAACAGTTCCACGCCATCACCATGAGCTGCCTCATGGGCGGCCACATGCGCGTGGGCCTGGAAGACAACACCCGCATGCCGAATGGCGAGCTGGCCAAGGGCAGCTACGAGCAGGTCGAGGTGGCGGTAAAGATCGCGGCGTGTCTCGGCCGGGAACCGGCCACGCCCGATGAGGCCCGCGCGATCATGGGCATCACAAAACGTTGAACCTTTTTCTATGGATGAGCGTCTGCCCCGCACCAGGGCAGGCCACTGTTTGATTCATTATTGACGGGAGGTCTCCATGCACCAGAATCTGGCTCAGATATTCAGGTCGCAGGCTTTGAAGCTCGGGAAGCGTCTGGCGGTGGAAAAGCGCATGCACGGGGTCTGGCACGGCATGAGCTGGGAGGAATACTATACATCGGCCAAGCGGGTCGGCCTGGGGCTCCACTGCCTGGGCATCCGTAAAGGTGACCGCGTGTCCATCCTGAGTCAGAACCGTCTGGAATGGATCGTCGCGGATATGGGCATCCTCGGCATCGGCGGGGTGACCGTCCCGATCTATCCCACGGTGCCGGCCGAAGAGGTGGGCTATATCAACGGCAATTCCGACGCCATCGTGTTTATCGCCGAGGACAAGACCGCGGTCAAGCACGGTCTTGAGACCCTGAGTGGATGCCCGCAGCTCAAGAAGATCGTGGTCATCGACACCAAGGATGTCGACATGAGCAACCCGATGCTCATGAGCTTTGAAGACTTAAAAGCGCTCGGTCAGAAACTCGAGGCCAGTGAGCCTGGCCTCTTCGAAAAGCTCACCGATGACGTGAGGCCTGAGGATCTGGCCACCTTTGTCTACACCTCCGGGACCACCGGACATCCCAAGGGCGCCATGATCACGCACAAGAACGTTCTGGCCGTGATATCGGCCCTGGATGAGATGCACTGGGCGGACGAGAACGATGTGGCCGTGGCCTTCCTGCCGCTCTGTCATGTCTTCCAGCGCGTGGCCGGGCACTTCTTTGCCATGCGGGCCGGCATCTACACCCACTACAGCGAGGACTTCAATTCCATCGTCGAGGACATCCAGACCAAGCGTCCGACAGTGCTCCTGGCCGTGCCGCGCGTGTGCGAAAAGGTCTATGCCAAGATCCTGGGCCAGGCGAAACAGCAAGCGCCATGGAAACAGGCCGTGTTCAACTGGGCCGTGGGTGTGGGAGCCCGCTACAGCCGATTCAAGGAGCAAAAAGAGGCCATCCCCTCCTTGCTTCAGCTGCAGTACCGCATCGCCTATCAGATGGTCTTTAAGAAGCTGCGCGGCGCCCTGGGCGGCCGCGTGCGATGGATGGTGGCCGCCGGAGCACCGCTGGCGCGCGAGATCGCGGACTTCTTCAATGCCGCGCAGGTCTTCCTGATCGAGGGCTACGGCATGACCGAATGCAGCGCCCCGGCCACGCTCAACCGGCTGGATGAGTACAAGTTCGGCACCGCCGGCAAGCCGTTATCCTGCAACCAGGTCCGCATCGCACCCGACGGAGAGATCCTGATCAAAGGCGACAACGTCATCCAGGGCTACTGGAAGATGCCCGAGCAGACCAAGGAGGCCTTTACCGAGGACGGGTGGCTCATGTCCGGCGACATCGGCCACCTGGACAAGGACGGCTACCTGATCATCACGGATCGCAAGAAGGACCTGATCATCACGGCCGGCGGCAAGAACATCGCGCCTCAGAACATCGAAAACCTGTTCAAGCAGGAACCGCTCTTCGAGCAGGTGGTCGTCATCGGCGACCGGCGCCAGTATCTGGTGGCGCTCTTCAACCTGAACCAGGAGGAATCGGCGCGCCTGGCCAGAGAGGCCAATATCGCGTTTGCGGCTCCCGAGGACCTGTTCGAGATGGATGATTTTAAGCGTATCGTGGACAGCCACGTGGATAAGCTCAATGACAAGCTGGCGCGCGTGGAGACCATCAAGTACTACCGCATCGTCAAGGACACCTTCTCGGAAGCCACCGGCGAGCTTACGCCCTCGCTCAAGGTCAAGCGCAAGGTCGTCATGAGCAAATACAAGGAGCTGATCGACAGCATGTACCCGGCGGCGGAGGCGTGATCATACGCGTCATTGCGCAAAGGAGGAGGCATGGATTTCAGGCTGACCGAAGAACAGCGCATGTTCAGGGAAAGTGTCTACCGCTTCGCCCGGGAAGAGATTGCACCCCTGTGCGAGGAGGCGGACCTCAGAGGCGAATTCAGCTTCGAGATCTGGCGCAAATTCGGGTCGATGGGCCTCTTGGGCCTGCCGTTCGCCGAAGAACTGGGAGGGTCGGGCGCGGACATCGTCTCCTGCTGCCTGGAGGGCGAGGTCCTGGGCCATGACGGCGTGGAAGGCGGGCATCTGCTGGCCTTAGGCGCGCATACCTACCTGTGCGCGGCCACGCTCAACCACTTCGGCACCGCTGAGCAGAAGCGGAAATATATCCCCAAGCTCGCCAGCGGCGAATGGATCGGCTGCATGGGCCTGACCGAACCGGGCGCCGGGTCGGACGCGGCCTCCATGCGCACCACGGCGCTCAAGAAGGGCGACAAGTATATCCTGAACGGTTCCAAGACCTTCATCACCAACGCGCCCATCGCCCAGGTCATGGTGGTCTATGCCTCGCTGGACAAGAGCAAGAAGCATGAGGGCATCACCGCCTTCATCGTCGAGAAGGACTTCCCCGGCTTCTCCACGGGCGCGCCCTTTCACAAGATGGGCTGCAGGTGCTCCACCACCTCGGAGGTGTTTTTCGAGGACTGCGAGGTGCCCTTGGAAAACTGCCTGGGCGGCGAACATCAGGGCTGGGTCATGGCCCTCTCTTCGGTGGAGTGGGACCGCTGCACCTTGCTGGCCCCGGCCCTGGGCGGCGCCATGCATGCCCTGGACGCGTGCGCCGAGTACGCCAATGACCGCATACAGTTTAACAAACCCATCCGTGACTTCCAGGCCATCCAGCACCGCATCGCCAATATGCGCCTCTTTATCGAGGCCGCCAAGTTGGCCATCTACCACGTGGCATCGTCCAAGGACAACGGCCAGCTCCTGAATCCGCTGCTGGCGGCTGTCAACAAGATGTACGTGGGCGATATGGGCTGCGCCATGGCCACGGACGCGGTCATGGTGCACGGCGGCTACGGCTTCATGCACGAATATCCGGTGGAGCGCAGCTACCGCGACGCCCGCTTAGGCGCCATCGGCGGCGGCACATCCGATATCATGCGCATGATCGTTTCCCGGATCATGACGATGTAGAGGAAAAATCATGGCCCTTGATAAAAGATTTATCGGCAGGAAGTACGGCCCCCTGACCTATGAGGTGGGCTGGGAGAAGGCCAAGGAGTATGCGCGCGCCATCAAGAACGAGGATCCGCACTATATGGACAAGGACTTCGCCAAATCCACCCAATACGGCGGGGTCATCGTGGCGCCCACCTTTGCCGTGGTGTGCGCCGGAGAGCTTGCGGCGCCGTTCTTCATGGACCCGGAATTGAATCTCAACCTGGGCATGCTGGTGCACGGCGAGCAGGCCTTCGAGTTTTACGAGGTCGTGCGGCCCGGCGACGTGCTCACGACATCGGGCGTGATCTCCAACATCGAGAACAAGGAGAAGCTTGATACGGTCTCGCTGGAAGGGACCTGCACCAATCAGCACGGCCGGGCGGTCTGCAAGGCCACCTTCACCTTTGCGATCAGGAAGAGGTCATGAACCACGCTACAGTCGTCCACAAACCGGCCGCGGCCGCCTGGAACACAGGCCTCAGTGAGCCGGAAATTGCTATCACTGTCAGGAGGATAGAATGGAGAACGATTCAGCATCGAACGGAAAACGTGCCATCGTCATCGGGACCGGGGTCGGCGGGTCCGGCATGGCCGCGCAGCTCGCCCAGGCCGGATTCAGCGTGACGGTCTTTGAACGCAACCGTTTTGCCGGCGGAAAGACATCGTCCTATACCCATGAAGGCTTCACCATGGATATCGCCATCCATGTCTCGCCGCGCTGCGAAATGGGACCGATCGCCGAACTGGCCAGGCGGGTGCATGTCGACATGAGCTTCACGCGCCGGGAGCCGGTCCTCCGGATGATCCTGGGGAACAGCGCCTGCAGCATGCCCATGAAATTCTATAAACCCACCGCCCTGCTCAAATCCGAGCTGGCCTTTCGATTCTCGCCCCAGATCGCCCCGGGTGCGTTGAGCTTTGCCTGGAAGGTGATCCGCATCAAGACCAGGGAGGACTTGAAACCCTATGAGGGCATGTCGGCCGCGGAACTGATCAAGAGGCATGTCAATGACCCCCGTTTCTACGGTCTCATGGACGCCCTGGCGTCCCTGATGATGGTCCTTCCCACCCAGGAGGCCTCGGCCGCGGACTTCATGTGGTGCCTGGCCAACTGGCTGAAAAACGCCAACACCGGCTACCCCAAAGGCGGCTACGGCTCCATTCCGCACAGCTTCCTTCAGGTCTGCCAGCGCCACGGCGGAACCGTCAGGCTGGGTGAAGAGGTCGAACGCATCAGGGTGGAGCACGGCAAGGTTGTCGGCGTGGAGACAAAGCAGGGCTTCTACCCGGCCGATATCGTGGTGAGCAATGCCGGCTACAAGAAGACCGTGGCCATGGCGGGGAAGGAACATTTCCCCAGCGACTTCGCCGCCTATGCCGAAGGGCTCAAGGATTCGCAGGGCGCGGTGGTGGTCCAGTATGCCCTGGACTACCAGCCCATGCAGGAGTTGGTGACCCTGTACATCCCGGACGGTTATAAAACGGATACGTTCCTGGCCAGCGTAGAGCGCGGTCATGATATCGAACCGCCGCACCTCTACATCGTCAGCCCGACCGTGGCCGACCCCGGGCTGGCGCCGGAAGGCAAGCATATCCTCCTGGTCGGCACCATCGTCCCGCCCTCGCTTGAGAACAAGGCCGCCACCGAGGTGGTCCTGGACATGGTCGAGGAGACCATGCAGCGGCTGTTCCCCGGTCTGGCGAGACATACCCTCTGGAAGGTGCGCCGCAACATCGATTTCTTCGCCGCCCTGGGCGGACGGGGCGCGGCCGAGTCCATCGGCCTGGGGCAGCGCTTCGATCAGGACGGCAAGAACAAACCGCCGGCGCGCATGCCTGTCCAGGGCCTCTACGCCGTCGGCGCGGATGCCGGAGGCACGGGCATCGGCACCGAACTGGCGGCCGACAGCGCGATCCACGTCTTTGACATGCTCATGGACGATGTCCGTCCGATCCGCCGCTGATACCGGCTTGAAGGAGGCACGCATGTCGTTAGGTGATATCCCCAAGATTCCAGCGCAGTACAAGCCGAGGGTTCGGAAGCTGTTTGACAAGATCAAGCAAGGAGAAATCGGCTTGGAGAAGGTTGGACGAACGGTATTGACCGCGGCGGGCAGGGCGACCCTGGACTCGCGCGGTCTGACGATCGCGGGCGAGTATGGGCGTTTCGAGATCGACCGGCGCATCCTGGACGACCTGGAGGCGTCCCTGCTGACCCTGCTGGACGCGCTGCCGGTGCTGCTGCGCAAGAAGGTGGTCCTGATCAAGAGAGGCCTGGAGGTGACCAAGCTGAGCATGGGCCCGACGGGGGTTTGGCGGACACGCCCGAGGGCCGAGGACCTCACGGACAAGAGCCTGCCGGTCGTGGAGATCGTCGGCGACTTGCGGGAGCTCCGGCGCAAGAAGCTCATGAACCTGTTCAACCACTATCTGCAGGCGCCCTTGGAGGAGTGGGAGGAGGTGAGACCTGCCGTCAAGGTGCACCGTCTGGAGGAGCTCGGCACGTGGATGGGCGAGGACTGGAAGACCGCGGGCACGCTGATACAGGCGATGGTGCCCTTTGTGCGTCTGACGACCAAGGAGGTCATGGACAAGCTGGGCGAGACGTTCGCGCCGTTCTGCGACCATGTGCTGAAGAGATGCGGGGTGTGAGCCATGATATGGAAGGATGAGTTTCAGGCCGTCGTCGGCCGGGGGGGCGTGACGGACGACCCCAAGGTCCTGGAGGGCTATGCCGCGGACAACTCCTACACGGCGCCGCGGAGGCCGGCCCTGGTGGTATCGCCCGCCACGCGGGACGAGGTGATCGCGGTGGTGAAGCTGGCGCACGCGAAGGACGTGAAGCTGGTGCCGGTGAGCTCGGGCCCGCCGCATTTCCGGGGCGACACCATCCCGGCGGTCAAGGACGCGGTGATCGTGGACCTGAGCAGGATGAAGCGGATCGAGTGGATCAACCGGCGCAACCGCGTGGCCTGCGTGGAGCCGGGGGTCACCTTTGACCAGCTCCAGCGCGAGTTGGAGAGGCAGGGTATGCGCGCTATGATCCCGCTTTGTCCGCGGGGCAACAAGTCCATCATCGGGGCGTACATGGAGCGGGAGCCCTTTACGGTGCCCAAGTACGCCTGGGACTTAGGTGATCCGATCGCCTCCTCGGAGCTGATCATCGGCGATGGCACCATGGTGAGGACCGGCGGCGGGCAAGGGCCGGGAAAGACCTTCGAGGATCAGCGCAAGGTCGGAGGGGCGCATAAACTCCCGTTGTCATCGACCTTCAAGGACCTCAGGCGCATCGCGCAGGGCTCGCAGGGCAGTTTCGCGATCTGCACCTGGGCGGCGCTGCGCTGCGAGCTTTTGCCGCAGGAAGAAAAGATCTTCTTCGCCGGGTCTGATGACATCGCTCGCTTGGTCGAGGCCTCCAAGCGCTTCCAGTACCTCAGGCTGCTGGATGAGAACTACCTGCTGAGCGGCTTGAACTTCGCCTGCCTGGTGGAAAAGGACCCGGCCGGGATCACCGAACTGCACAAGAGGCTCCCGGCCTGGGTCCTGGTGACCAGCATCGCCGGCCGCGGCA
>JAKQBR010000069.1 GCA_029574005.1 Deltaproteobacteria bacterium
CGAAACGCCCAAGACCCGCCGCACCCTGCTCTTTTCAGCCACCATGCCCAAGGCGGTGCTCGCAATCGCCAAGCATTACATGGCCGCCTACGAATACCTGGCCATGGCCACCAGCATCAAGACCCAGGAGCTGACCGAGCAGATCTATTACGAGGTGCGCGAGCAGGACAAGTTCGAGGCCCTGTGCCGCATCATCGACCTGGCCCCTGACTTTTACGGCCTGGTGTTCTGCCGCACGCGCGCCGAGACCGCCGATATCGCCGAACGCCTGGGCAGCCGGGGATACAAGGCCGACGGCATCCACGGCGAGATCGGCCAGGACCAGCGCGAACAGATCATGCGCCGTTTCCGCAGCAAGGCCATCACCATCCTGGTGGCCACGGACGTGGCCGCGCGCGGCATCGACGTCAACCACTTGAGCCATGTGGTCAATTTCGACCTGCCCCAGGACCCGGACGCCTACACGCACCGCATCGGCCGCACCGGCCGGGCCGGCCGCAAAGGCATCGCGGTCAGCCTGGTGGAATCGCGCGAGCTGCGCATGCTCGACCATATCCGCCAGGCCTGCGGCGCGCACCTGCGCAAGGCCCGCATCCCCAGCGTGGCCGAGCTCATCGCGGCCAAACACGCGCATCTCAAGGCCACCATCACCCAGGTCAGCCAGGAGCAGGACTGCGCACCCTACCATCTGCTGGCCCAGGAGCTCCTGGACACAGGCGAGGCTCTCGATGTCCTGGCCGCCTGCCTGCGGCATGCCTTTGGCGGCGAGCTGGACCAGGGGGCATATGCCGAGATCGCCTCCCCCGCAAGCGCCGGGGCGGTGCTGCCGCTGACGCGCCTGCGCGTGGCGCGCGGCCGCAAGCACGGCCTCAATCCGCACAAGCTCGTGCGGTTGATCCGCGAACAGACCGGGGTCAAGGAAAAGCTCGTGCGCGATATCGAGGTGCTCAATGACTGCACCTTCATCAGCGTGCCCAAGGCCGAGGCCGCGGTGATCCAGAAGCGGCTGCGGAGCAAGGACGGCCAGCCGCTCAGCAGCAAGGCATGGCCGAAGAAAGCGGCCTAGAGAGATCGGGCGTCAGAACTCTGATTCGGGTTATCCATTTCTCAATCAACCATCAGCGAACGATAAAAAACCTTTAAGCGCACCAGGCACGCGGAATCAGGTTCCCTCCCCCCGCCGCGGGGGAGGGGCAGGGAGAGGGGGCAACGTCATTTTCATCCTTCACTATACCCCGCTCCGGACATGATAGTTGATTGAGCAAGGGGATGAGAACCTTCTACTGTTTTTTGAGCCACCCGGTGGGACTGACAAAAGGCACCGCGGCCTTGTATTGCAGGTATGGTTTGCCGAAGGTGGTGGCCAGATAGTCCTCTTCCTCCTTCACCATGACGCGCAAAACCAGGTACATCACCATGGGCACGCTTAAGCCCAACCAGATATGCGTCAGCAGCACGATGCCCGGCGCCAGGAACACGATCCAGGAACCATAGAGCGGGTGCCGGCAGACGGCGTACACCCCGCTGGTGGCCAGCTCTTTTGCCTTGAAGGCCCTGGTCATGGCCCTGACCGCCAGAAAGTAGTACGGCAGGCCGACCAGGATCAGCAATGCCCCCAGGATATTCAGCCCCGGATGCAGACCGGCCGGAAAGTAAAGCACCGGGAACATCCGCGCGAGCATGAACACACCCGCCCCATACACCAGGGAGATCAACCCCCAGCGCGGTCCCACGCCGAACATGGTCATCGGTTTGGTCATATGGCACCCAACGGCAATTTCATTGTCACGTCTGAAAACTCCCTACCCAAGGCATGGTCCCGTTCAGTCTCATAAGCTCATCATACTTTTCTTTAGCTCTTTGCTGGAGATAATAATATCCGTCTTGTCATGAAGTCTATCGAGCGCTATCTGCAGATCAGCGTAGTCCTCGATGTAAAATTCCAGGGCCTTCTGGATGATGAAAGACCGCGGCCGCTGCGCCTCCTTGGATATGGTGTCCAGTTGCTCGACAAGTACTTCGGGAAGTCGTACCAATATCGCTGTACTCATGGAGCACCTCCCGTCTTTGCTGTGATATAATGCATGCATTATGATGCTGGCCGTCAAGCGTTTTTTGATGGATCGTTGCTCCTGCCCAATACACCAACCGCTACCAACCCTTACCAACCTCACTGGCAAGCCTAAAGGCTTGGCCAGTGTCACCCGGTCAACTATCCAGCGCTTGTTCAGGCTACCCGCCGCCCAACTGTATTAATGGCACAACTGTTTCATTATGATTTTATAAGGGTGTCTCATTTTTTCCCTCTGGCCTACATAGCGGCTATCTATTTTAGAACCTTTCTTGCGCGGACTATCGACTCACCGGTTGGTATGTACATTGGCCCTATTCCGATGGCGAGGTTATTCACAACCTCCTTTGGAACGTAATACGTTTCAGCATATACGAGCTTTAGCTTGTTGTCTGCATCGGTGTTCAAATAGAACTCGAAGTTATAGTTACCCTCTGGAAGTAACTGGCCACGGTTCATCTGAAGCGAATTCAATTCTCCTGGATCCTGTCCTGGATAAAAGATGACATTTTTAAACAATCGTTCTTTTGCATTCAAAGCGAAAGGATGAAAGACCTCTCGCCTGTTTTCATCAAGAGCTTCCTGTCCAAACGATGGGGCAAACGCAATGGGTATAAGTTTCGATTTCCATTGCCCTGTTGACACGACAAGCATCACATCATTCACTAATCCCGGCTTAGCACCAACGTTTACAAATTCAAGGGGGACGATGGGACAGAGACTGTATGTACCTTTTTCTTTGTCGATACAGGTAGTGAAAGCAGGATTACCTGCCCCCATATTGACTTTAAATGATGACAATGATAACTTATAGTTCACATAGCCAGTCCAGATAGCGGCTATGGAAGCAACAATCACCGCTGCGGCTGTCCAGAAGACCTGATCCTTCCAAAACATTTGACCTCCCATCTATACGTTTTTGGTCGGCTTTGGATTGAGTCGGCGGGTGCCTGGGCTAAGAAAACTGGACATTCAGGGTGCCACGGGCTAAGCGAAGCTTGCCCGTGCCTTGGAACTATACTGCCCCTGAAACAAAATGTCGCCGCATGTTTTCTCTTGCCCAATATCACCCCCTCATTCTTAAAATCCGCACCAGCCAGCCTAAAGGTTTCGCCAGTATCACTCAATGCATACTTTCTATCTTACATTACCATCGTCATCTGCCGCTGGCATGCGGGATGGAATTCTAACTTATAACGAGTCGCCGAAGTCCTCGTACACCACATCGATCGGGATGGCGAAGCCGAGGCCTTCGGCCTGGAGGATGCCCATGGTATTGACGCCCAGGACATGGCCCTCTTTGTCGATCAAGGGGCCGCCGCTGTTGCCGGGGTTGATGGCGGCGTCGACCTGCAGGTAGGTCTCGTCCGTGTCGGTCTTCTTGCGGTAGGCGGAAAAGATCCCGGAGGTCACGGTATTGGATAACCCCAGCGGGCTCCCGATGGCGTACACGACCTGGCCCTGCTCGAGGCGCTGAGCCTTGGCCTTGCGTTTCAAAGCCGGGCCCGTGACCGAAGAAACCTTCAAAAGGGCCAGATCGTGGGTGGGGCTGGTAACGATTGTATCGACCGCATACTCATTGTTGTCGTTCGTGACGATCTTGATATCCTGGGAGTAGCGCTGGTCTCTTATCTTGGCGAGCCTTTCCTCGTCATCGCGCTGCAGGGACAAGTACTTGCTCACATCGGCCTCCTTGTCCTGGATGATCAGCTCCAATTGTTTGCGGTTGGGACCATCGGGCATCTGCCGCAGCCTGCTCTTCCAACCGTCGATCTTTTCGATTTCAAGATCGATGAGCCTGCGGTTGCGCTCCACCCTGTTTTTGAAGGCCTGGTAGCTGGAGTCGTCGAAGGCGATGACATGCTTGTTGGTGATCACGGCGTGCTCCGCAATGAAGAATCCCGACCCCATGGAACCCCAGGGGGTGCGCACCGAGACGGTCGCGCTCAAGGCCCTCTGGATAGGGTCTTCCGTTGCGCCATCGGCATCAAGAGGCAGCGGTATGGTCTCCGGCACGGATTGGGGCGATCTTTCGACAAGCCTCTGGCCCGTCTGGACCCGCGGCGCGGGCTCGGCCTTATCGGGCCCGGATGCCGCCGGCGGTCTCATCATAGAGAAGAGGGCCGCCAATGCGACCACGACAAGCGCCAGACCGATTGATGCGATGAGGACGGGGCGCTTGCCGGAACCGCCGGAGGGCATCGCTGGTTTTTCAGCCGCGGCTTTCCTGCGGGCCTCGGCCTGGAGGAATTTTTCAAAGACTATCCCGCAGTTCTCACACTCGACCGGGTTGGTGACTTTACTGGAACATTTCGGGCACTGCTCCAGTGGCTTGTCCGTCATGGGCCTGTCTCTCCTGATCTCATCCTTCTCTCTAACGGCAAATGATAGCAAATGATTATTCACAGCTTGCTTGCTTGCGTCAAGAAAGATCTCAGGGGTGCCGCGGACGAACCACCGGTTACCCGAACACGGTAGCGATCTTGAGGATATCGGCGGGGAGATATTCGGGGTCGCCAAAGGTGGTGACGATGGCCGCGGGCGAT
>JAKQBR010000035.1 GCA_029574005.1 Deltaproteobacteria bacterium
TCCCTGCGCTGCTAGTGCATACAAGAACCGAAGTTCGAAAGGTCTGGAGACAAGTCCTTGTTCCAGTTTGAAGCGCTTCACTATATGCCATGCCACATCATATCTATTTTCAGAAATTGCGGCGGTAAGCATCGCCGTAACAAGGTACTGCACCAGATTTTCCGTAAGCTCTTCTTCGGTGGATAGTATCCTGTTTGCGTACTCAATCGTCAGAGCTGCCTGACGTTGGCTGATGGCATGGTGAAATCTCAACCACTGCTCAATCTTTCCATTCGTGTCTTCAGTAACATATTGATCGATCAACCCCATCCAGTATTGGTTGAGCTGTTGTTTCGAGAGGTACGGATTGATAGCGGCAGCGATGGTATAGAGTATATCGATTATCACCTCATCGCTGAGGGGTGGTTTTCGGCAGAATGTCAAAGCGCTGTTCACAAACTCCGCGGAAAAACGCAGCTTCTGGTCTTCAAGTCCGGCGACATCATTTCCTACAACCAATTGTGCATCGATCTGACGATCATAGAAATCAAAATATTTCCCCTCCCGACTTATTTTTCCCTGTGGCTCTATCCCATTCAGCCAGCTCAATATGGGGACTCCAGCGATGTGTAGCCAGGACAGATCTGATGCGTCATCCTGCTTGAACCGGCTTTTCGGCGCATTGTAGCTTAAAGAGGGGAAATAGTCTGAGTTCAATGGTGAATTCAGGCTCTCAAAGAATGGGGCGATCAGATGCTTATCGCCGAGATAACGGATGCTAAGATCTTCCGGTCCTTGTATAGCTACCCGAGAGAGCTCTGAAGAGAGCTTCGGATGGTCGAACACCCACGTATTCACGGTGTTTAACTGATTGTCTTTGCTGGCTAGAATGAGAATATTTGCATTATCGGTGTTGTAGACGCGGTAGTAAGCGAAGGCTCGATCCAAGGCCTTGATAACTGATGCGACATCTCCAAGATTGATTTCATACAGCTGCAGCCACTGAACAAAGATGCCACCTTCATTCAGATAGGATTGTATATAGTGGTAGAACTCATAGGAGAAGAGCGATCCAACCCCACTTACCCAGGGATTGGAAGGCTCGGATACAATGATGTCATAATGCTTCTGATGCGTTGAGAAAAAGGATTTCGCATCATCAATATGGATCACGCTCCTTGGGTCGTAAAAGGCCCGGGCAACTCTTTTGCCGAAGCCATGGGCGCCTTCCACCATACAGCTTTCGATCTCGATCGTATCCACGATCTTTATCGAATCAGTCGCCAGCAAGGTATGTGTTGTCAGACCTGATCCCAATCCGATATTAGCCACGTTTCTTGCGGCAGGGTTTAATGCCAGAGGAACCACCGCTGCCATAACCATCGTGATCTCATCGGCACCATACGGCATTTCAAGTGGCGCAATCAGCGCATCGGTCTTCCCATTCGTACGAATGCTCATCTGTCCTTGTGGGTGACGAATCAGCGCAATAGTCGCCGTTTTTCCGTCCCTGTAATAGAGTGGGCGTGCACCAGCGGGTAATGAAGGCTTCCCCAGTCGATAGACCCCTGATGACAAGACGGCTTGGTCAAACGTGGTCAGGCTGAAAAAAACCATGCTTGCCGCCACAGCGGTGAGTGGAATCGAATACTTTATTAGGCGAGAAGAGATCCGGCCAAAGGCAATCAGCAGAAAAGCACCGACACCAACGTCCACGAACCCACCGCTTACAAGCAAGCCTTTCGTACCGAAACAAGGCATGACCAGGTTGACCGCCGAAAGAATCCCGACGATGGCACCGAAAGTATTCGCTGCATAGATGCGACCGATCGCCGCTTCACCACCGCCGGATTTCAACAAGATGTTTGTAAGCAGGGGCAAGGTCATTCCGGCCATGAATGTCGCAGGGATCATGATGCAAAGGGCGATCAAATGGCTATTGATATTGAATAGCACATATCCGATATCCGTCCTGCTGAGACCGTTTATCAGAAAACTCATTGCGGAAAACGACCGTGTATACAGCGGCAAGGTCGCCGTGGCAAGCAGACCCATGATGACCTGCACCCACGCCAGGTATATACAGGGCTCGGCCAGATCATCGGCTTTCCTCCGGATAAAGTAACCTCCAAAGGCCAGTCCAAAGATAAATGCGCTGAGCATCAGCTCAAAGGCCTCTACCGATGAGCCCAGCACCAAGCTGAGCATGCGGATCCAGCCGATTTCATAAAAGAAAGACGTGGCGCCGGTGAGCGCTGCAACAACTATCAAGATCCTACCCTTTGTTATCGGCAGCACCTGCCGGGTCGAGTCGATCATCGATTCCGATGAAGATCGCCCCTTAGCAACGAACCAGACACACAAAGCCAAAGAGATGTTGATGATACCGGCTGTTAAACTGGTTCCTGGCAGACCCACATTTTGAATTAGTATAAAGGCGCTGCACAAAACACCAATTGCCGCGCCCAAGCTATTGGTAAAATAGAGCATGCCCAGCGTATGTCCTGAATGTTGCGGGTCATATCTTATGGCTCCGGCACTCATGAGCGGAAAGGTGGTGCCCAGTAAGACCGCCTGCGGCAACAATAGCATGGTTGCAATACCCCATTTCATCATGAAAGCAGGTATGGGTGCGCTGGTCATAGGTAGGATATGGTTGAAAAGAACCTCCTGGAAGAATAGGAATTCGTAATGAAAGGCAAGACCGAAAATGCCGATGACGCCTTCGATGATTGCATACCAGACAAGGGGGTTCCTGACACGGCTGGAGATCAGGCTTATCAGCCAAGCGCCAAGGGCCATACCGCCCATGAAAATAGTCAATACCAGAGATTGCGCATAGGCTGCATGGCCGAGTATGAGTTTTATGTAATGAGACCAGATGGATTCATAGATCAGCCCGGCAAAACCGGAGAGGCTGAAGAGGAGGTAGAGCATGGCCTTTTTGGAGAACATTATTGATGAAAGGAGTGCGCGCTCATGGCACTACAGGTTTTTATATAAGCACAGCCCTCAGATTGGGAAGAAACAGCTCTACGAGTCATAATTCATTTATATGTTCCCACATTTCGCTGTCAAGGCATAAAGCAATCCCATATTGACAGCCGCGCAATAGGTTGCTATGACGTGACGGAACTGCCGAAGTGGTGGAATTTGGTAGACACGCCATCTTGAGGGGGTGGTGGGCCAAACCCGTCCGGGTTCAAATCCCGGCTTCGGCACCATTTTTTATTTATCACACAGGAAAGGAACGGCTATGGCACGGGTTTGCGAGATATGCGGCAAGGGGGCGACAAGCGGTCACAATGTCAGCCACGCCAACAACAAGACCAAACGCCTCTGGATGCCCAATCTCCAGAAGGTGAAGGTCGAGACCGAGCAGGGCGTACAGAGCATCAAGGTCTGCACGCAGTGCATCAAGTCCGGCAGGATCAAGAAGCGGGCAGCCTAAGAGGCCTGCAGCCTTTCTATACGCTCCACCCCGGATAACCGCCTGACCTTCGCGAAGAGGGCCTCCAGTTCGGCGAGGCTCTTCACCGATACCCTGAAGACGCACACCGAACTGCCGCTGGCCAGCGAGTGCGCCTTGAGCTTGGTGATATTGATGCGCTGTTCGCCCAGAATGGCCGTGATCGAGCCCAGCATGCCCGGCTTGTCCTGGCACAGGACCGAAAATTCGATCTCGTGGACCTCCTGGGGCTCGCGCTCCCATTCCACGGGCACGAGCCGGTGCGGATCTTCCTCCTCCACGTACGTGCAGTTGCGGCGGTGCACGGTGATGCCGCGGCCCCGGGTGATATAGCCCACGATCTCATCGCCGGGGATGGGCCGGCAGCAGCGCGCGAAGCGGACCAGGAGGTTTTCCTCGCCCTTGACGATGATGCCCGAGCCCTCGCCCTTCTTCTTCCTCTCCGCGGTCTTGTGCTCCTCCGCCTCCTTGGGCGCCTCCGGGGCGATCTTGTGCACGACCTGATGCACCGAGAGCCGGCCGAAACCGATGGCGCCGAAGAGCTCGCCGGCGTCCTTCAAGGCAAAGTCCCTGGCCAGCTGATCGAAGTCGATGTCCTTGCGGATATGCAGGCTCTTGAGTTTCTTTTCCAGGATCTCGCGCCCTAACGCCGTACTCTGCTGGAGCTCCTGGGTCCGCAGCCAGGCCTTGATCTTGGCCGTGGCCCGCGAGGTCTTGGCGATCCTGAGCCAGTCCTTGCTGGGGTGCTGCTTGCTGGAGCGCATGATCTCGACCACGTCGCCGGTCTTGAGCTTGTATTTCAGGGGCACGATCTGGCCGTTGACCTTGGCGCCCGTGCACTGGTGGCCGAGCTCGGTATGGATATTGTACGCGAAATCCAGGGGCGTGGCGCCGGTGGGGAAGCGGAACACATCGCCCTTGGGGGTGAAGACGTAGACCTCTTCCGGATACAGGTCGATCTTGACGCTCTCGAGGAACTCGTGCGGGTCGTGGACCTCTTTCTGCCATTCGAGCAGCTGGCGCAGCCAGGAAAACTTCTTGCCGTCGCGCTCGTCGAGCTTCGAACCGTCCTTGTAGCGCCAGTGCGCGGCGATGCCTTCGTTGGCGATTCGGTCCATCTCCCGGGTCCTGATCTGGAACTCGATCAGCTCGCCGCCGGGCCCGAAGATGGTCGTATGCAGGGACTGGTACATGTTGGCCTTGGGCATGGCGATGAAGTCCTTGATGCGCGGCTGGATGGGTTTCCACAGCGAGTGGATGATCCCCAGGACCTCATAGCACGCGGCCACGCTCTCCAGGATGACCCGGATGCCCAGGATGTCGTAGACCGCCTCGAAGGGTATGCCCTGGCGCTTGAGCTTCATGTAGACGCTGTACACATGCTTGACCCGGCCGTACACCTCGGCGTTGAGCCCATGCTTGGCAAGCTCGGCCTCAATCGCGCCCATGATGTCCTTGAGGTAGCCTTCCTTGAGCTTGGCGGCCGCATCGAGCTTGTCCTTGACCGTGGCATAGCCTTCCGGATCGGTGTACTTCAGCCCCAGGTCCTCGAGCTCGATCTGCATCCAGTGCATGCCCAGCCGGTTGGCGATCGGGGCGTAGATGTCCAGGGTCTCCTTGGCGATTCTCTGTTGCGCGGCGCGGTTGTGAAACTCGAGGGTGCGCATGTTGTGGATGCGGTCCGCCAGCTTGATCAGGAGGATACGCAGGTCCTTGCTGACCGCCAGGATCATCTTGCGGAAGTTTTCGGCCTGCTGCTGCTCCTTGGACATGAAGGCGATCTTGCTGATCTTGGTCAAGCCGTCCACGATGGCGGCCACATCGGCCCCGAAGGCGGCCTTGATGTCATCCACGGTGGTCAGGCTGTCCTCGATGGCGTCGTGCAGCAAGGCGGCCGTTACCGCCTCGACGTCCAGGTGCATCTTGGCCGCCATGTAGGCGACCTCCAGGGGGTGGGTGAGGTACGGTTCGCCGCTCAGGCGCGTCTGCCCCTGGTGCACGCGGGCGGAAAAGACGTACGCCTTCTCAATGATGCGCTTGTCGGCCTCGGGGATGTAGGCCGAAACCTCATCGAGGATGTCGTTGATCCGGATCGTCAAAGAGTGTGGTCCTTTATGAGCGAACGCAACCCTCCCGATTCTGCGGCAGCTTGGTTTGTATGTACCCCAACGCGCTTTCGGGGGCCATCTTTTCCACAACGCCCGTGGCGCGCTCCTTGATCTCGACCACGCCTTCGGCCAGCCCCTTGGCGCCGATCGTGATCCGGTAGGGTACGCCCAGCAGGTCCGCGTCCTTGAACTTGACGCCGGGCCGCATGTCGCGGTCATCCAGCAGGGCATCGATGCCCTGGGCGTTCAAGGCATCGTAGAGGCCCATGGCCACGCGCATGACCTCGTCCGACTTGATGTCGATCGGCAGGACCAGGACCGGGTACGGCGCCAGGGGCACGGGAAAGATGATGCCGTTGTCGTCATGGTGCTGCTCCAGGGCGGCGGCCACCACCCGGCTGACGCCGATGCCGTAGCACCCCATGATCATGGGCTTGAGCGCGCCGGTCTCGTCCAGGAATTCGGCGTGCATGGCCTTGGAATACTTGGTGCCGAGCTTGAAGATATGCCCGACCTCGATGCCCCGGATGGCCGTCAAGTCGCCGCCGCATTTCGGGCAGGCATCCCCCGGCAGCGCCACCCTGATGTCGGCCGTCTTCGCCACGCGCGCATCGCGGACAAGCCAGACATCGCTCAGGTGATAGTCCGCCTCGTTGGCCCCGGTGACATAGGGTCCGCCGGCCAGGGACATGTCCGCGATCATGGGAACCGACAAGCCCACCGGCCCGGCGAAACCGCGCGGGGCGCCCGTGCACTTGGCGATCGTCTCTTCATCGGCCAGCTCCAGGGTCTGAACGCCCAGGCAGCGCCTGAGCTTGGCCTCGTTCACCTCGTGGTCCCCGCGCACCAGGGCGGCAACGACCCCCTGCTCCGTGGCATAGATCATGGTCTTGACCAGGCCCTGGGGCCCGATGCCCAGCAGGGCGCAGACCTCCTCCACGGTGCGGTGCCCGGGGGTATGCACCTTGCGCGGGCTGCCGGCCGGGGCCGGCGCGAAGGCCATATTCTCCGGCGGCCTGATCTCGGCCTTTTCGACATTGGCGGCATAGCTGCAGGCCGCGCAGCTCAAGATGATGTCCTCGCCCGTCGCCGCCAGGACCATGAACTCGTGCGAGAAATTCCCGCCGATCGGGCCGGTGTCGGCCTCGACGGCCTTGAAGGTGAGCCCGCAGCGCGTGAAGATCCGCTCGTAGGCCTTGTACATGGCGTCGTAGCTCTTTTCGGCCCCCTGATCGTCCTGATCAAAGGAGTAGGCGTCTTTCATAATGAACTCGCGGGCGCGCATGACGCCGAAGCGGGGGCGGATCTCGTCCCGGAACTTGGTCTGGATCTGGTAGAGGGTGACGGGCAGGTCCTTGTACGAGCTCACCTCGCCGCGCACCAAATCGGTGATGACCTCCTCGTGCGTGGGGCCTAAGGCGAACTCCGCGCCCTTGCGGTCCTTGAAGCGCAGCAGCTCCTTGCCGTAGACCTCCCAGCGGCCGCTCTCCTTCCAGACCTCGGAGGGCTGCACGCCCGGCATCAGCACCTCCTGGGCGCCGGCGGCGTTCATCTCCTCCCGCACGATGGCCTCCACCTTGTGCAACGCCTTGAGGCCGTAAGGCAGGTAGGTGTAGATCCCGCTGGCAAGCTTCCTGATCATGCCGGCGCGCAGCATGAGCTTGTGGCTTACCACCTCGGCGTCACGCGGTTCTTCCTTGAGGGTGTGCAAAAACAGGTGCGAGAGTCTCATGACGGTGTCTCCTTCTCGATCTCATTGAGCAACGCGGGTACGATCTCGGATATTGCAATGCGCCGTGTCGGGCGACCGTTGACGAAGAGCATGGCGCCTTTCGTATCGCAGGCCACGCCGAGGTCGGCGTCGCGCGCCTCGCCGGGGCCATTGACGATGCAGCCCATCACGGCCACGACCAGATGGGTCTTGATGCCGGAGACGGCCTCTTCCACCTGCGCGGCGATGGCCGGTATGTCGGCGCAGGCCCTGGCGCAGGTGGGGCAGGCGATGACCCGGATGCCCTGATCACGCAGCCCCAGGCATTCGAGCAGGATCGTG
Organism: Deltaproteobacteria bacterium; assembly: GCA_029574005.1. Taxonomy (GTDB): domain Bacteria; phylum Desulfobacterota; class Desulfomonilia; order UBA1062; family UBA1062; genus JAKQBR01. The sequence continues at coordinate 7,610 of JAKQBR010000035.1, forward strand.
CCGGCCATGACCTCGCGCACCGGGTCGGCCGAGAGGGAGACGCGGATGGTGTCGCCGATGCCTTCATACAGCAGGATGCCCATGCCGGCGGAGCTCCGGATGGAGCCGGAAAAGAGCGTCCCGGCCTCGGTCACCCCCAGGTGCAGCGGCCAGTTCGAGATGGCGGCGTATCTCCGGTAGGCCTCGACGGTCTCGCGCACATCCGAGCTCTTGAGCGAGACCTTGATGGCATGCACGCCCAGGTCCTCCAGCAGCTCCACCTGTTCGCGGGCGCTCTCGACCAGGGCGCCGACCCTGTCCTCGCCGTGGCGTTTGAGCAGGGCGCGCTTGACCGAGCCCATATTGAC
>JAKQBR010000096.1 GCA_029574005.1 Deltaproteobacteria bacterium
TTGACAACAGGTTCCTTGCAAAGAACCAGAGGCTTTGGGGATTCAAGTTTGACGTCTGGCGCACAAGCACACCCGCATATCCTGTATCACGATCACCCGGCCAAGGGCTGAGGTCTTCTGTTTTGGTTCGATCGATAACGAGCATTCATTTTCTCCTTCCGATTTCTGCCGGCATCATTGCCCCAGCGCTTTGCGGATATTCGCCGCCAGGTCCGTCATCAAGAACGGTTTCTCGAGGAAGTGCACCCCTTCTTCCAACACGCCGTGGTGGGCGATGACGTTGGCCGTATAGCCCGACATGAACAGGCATTTCATGCCCGGATAGAGCGCCAGCAGGTTCCCGGCCAGGTCGCGGCCGTTCATCTCCGGCATGACCACGTCGGTGATGAGCAGATCGATGGAGCCGGAGTGCTCACGGGCCAGGCGCATGGCCTCGCCGGGGGTGCGGGCTGCCAGCACGGTGTAGCCGAGCTGCTCCAGCATGGACATGGTCAGTTCAAGCATCATCGGCTCATCCTCCACCAAAAGGACGGTCTCGCTGCCCCGCGCTGCCGCCTGTTGGGGTTCTGCCGTTGCCTGCACCACGATGTCAGTGTGGCGAGGCAGGTAGATCTTGAAGGTCGTTCCCTGGCCGGGCTCACTGTAAGTATTGATAAGACCGTTGTTCTGCGTGACCGCGCCATACACCGAGGCCAAGCCCAGGCCGGTACCCTGGCCCACCTCCTTGGTGGTGAAGAAGGGCTCGAAGATGCGGGAGAGTGTCTCGGCATCCATGCCGCAGCCATTGTCGCTGACCGCAAGCAGTACATAGTCGCCGGGGACAAAGCCCGCGTGCCGGGCGCAGTATTCCGCATCGAACACCGTGTTGGCCGTCTCGATGGTGACCTTGCCCACACCGGCGATGGCATCCCGGGCGTTGACACACAAGTTGGCCAGGATCTGGTCAAGCTGGGAATGGTTCATCTTCATAGGCTACAGTTCCCTGCCCGGCAGCCAGGCCAGATCGATGTCCTCGCCGATGAGCCGCCGCAGCAGGCGGAGCATGCCCTCCACGGTATTGTTGAGGTCGAGCACTTGAGGCGCCACGGTCTGCTTGCGGGCAAAGGCCAGTAGTTGGCGGGTGAGATCGGCGGAGCGCTCGGCGGCCTTGTGGATTTGCTGCAAATATTTTGAGAGCGGATCAGACGGGTTCGTCTGTTCGAGGACCAGTCCAGTGTAGCCCAGAATGACCCCCAGCATGTTGTTGAAGTCATGGGCCACGCCCCCGGCCAATCGGCCCACCGACTTCATCTTCTGCGCCTGGATGAGCTGGGCCTGGAGAATCTCACGCTCCTCCTCCGCCTGCTTGCGCTCGACATTGACAAGAAACTGGGCAACCATGGCGGCAACAGTGGAGAGAAACGCCTCCTCGTCGGGATGCCATTGCCGGATGGGCCCAAGGTGCTCGGAGCAGACGACACCCCTGAGATATCCTTCTATGATAATCCCCGAGTCAAGTATTGAGGTAATGCCCAGCGGCTTCAGGTAGGTTTCAGTCAACTCGCTGGTACGTGGGTCGTTTTGTGCATCTTCGGCATAAATGCGGTTCTCCGTCAGTATCGCCTCAAAATAGCAGGGAAAGCTGGAATTTACGAACTCGGCCCCGCTGCTGAAGGTCGTGCTATCCGATTGGTAG
>JAKQBR010000123.1 GCA_029574005.1 Deltaproteobacteria bacterium
AAAAGCCCCGGCACGACGTGCCGGGGCTTACTGGTGCAATCTTACCGGCGGATGGCCGCTAGAGCGCGGAGGCCTGTACGATCTGCGGGCTGATGAAGATCAGCAGCTCCTGCTTGCGGTCCACCTTGGTCTCGCCCTTGAACAGCCAGCCGATGACCGGCAGCTTGCCCAGGAAGGGCACGCGCTGGACCGTGTTGCTGAGCTCGTTCTCGAGCACGCCGCCCAAGACGCTGGTTTCGCCTTCCTTGACCAGGACCTCGGTCTGGACCTCGCGCGAGATGATGGCCGGGTCGCCCAGGGCGTTCTTGATGGACTGGTTGAGCGCGTTGCGCTTGACCGAGATCTCCATGTTGATCGTGCCGTCAAAGGAAATGCGCGGCGTGACCTCCATGATCAGGTCGATGTCCTTGAGTTCGGTGGAGACATTGCCGTCCTCGTCACGCACGAGGTAGGGGTACTTCAGGCCCTGGCGGATCGTGGCCTTCTTGTTGTCCAGGGTGATGACCTTGGGACGGGAGATGACATTGATGCTGCCATCGGTCTCGCCGATATCCAGCTTGAGGTCGAGGTCCAGCATGGACCCTGCCAGGCGGCCGAGGGTGATCCCGATGCCGGATAGCTGGCTCTGTGGGAAGTTGACCGCCATGGTGGGGGAGGGCACGACCGACGTGCTCCAGCCGGGCTCGGTGGTTGAGGTCGTGCCGGATACCGTGGTCCCGAAGAGGTTGCGCGCGGCGGTGGTGGTGCCGGAGGCGGCGCCGGAGAGGCCGAAGTGCGTGGCATTGGACTGGTTGCGGTATGCGCCGCCCCAGGCCACGCCCAGGCCGCGTTCGAAGTTGGTGTCGGCCTGCACGATCCTGGCCGAGATCAGCACCTGCGGGGTGGGGCGGTCCAGGCGCTTGATCATGGCGTAGAACTCGTCCACGTTGCGCTTGATGTCCTTGACAAAGAGCGTGTTGGTGCGCTCGTCCGCAACGACGCTGGCGCGGTCGGACAGGATGCCGAAGCCCTTATCCTTGTCCTTGCCGGCTTGTTTCTGCAGATTGTCTATGATGGCCTTGGTCGAGGCGAAGCTCAAGGGGATGACCGAGGTGACCAGCGGCTCGAGCTGCTCGTTGGTCTTCTGCGATTCGACCATGCGCTTCTTGGCCTCCTCGATCTTGTTCGCCGGGGCGATGCGCACGACATTGCCCAGGTCCATCTTGCCCAGGTCCTTGCTCTCCAGGATCACGTCCAGGGCCTGATCCCAGGGCACGTCCTTGAGCCGGATGGTGATGGTGCCCTTGACCTCGTCCGAGGTGACGATGTTGAGTCCGCTCACATCGGCGATGATGCGCAGCACGTTGTGGATGTCGGCGTTCTGGAAGTCGAGCGTCACCGGCTGGCCCGTGTATTTCGGCAGGTACGAGCCGACCAAGGTGGGCGTGGTATCCGGTGCCTTGCGGGAGAAGGGCTCGTTGCTGTGTTTGGCGTCGGCGGCCGCTTTCTTGACCCCCGAATCGACCTTGACCACCTTCTTGGGGGCGGCCTTCATGTCGGCGGGGATATCGAAGTCCAGGAGCAGCTGGTTCTTGTCCTGCGAGATGAAGTAGGGGGACATCTGCTTCATGGAGATCTCTACGATGACGTTTTTGCCGTCCTGCTTGGGGATGAACTGCTCAACGGCGGTCACGAACTCCCTGGTCACAAAGGGGCGCGCCAGGCTATCGGGCAGCTTGGCGTCATCGATCTTCAGGATGACCTTGCCGCCCTTGCGCGTCACGTCATAGGTGGCCTTGTCGTCCAGACCGATCTGGATCCTCGATTTCTTGTCGATATTCATGAAGTCCACGCTCTTGACCGTCAGCGCCGCGGCGTAAGCAGGTAGGACAAGTATACCGATCAACAGGATAAAGATCATTCTCTTATTCATATCTACCTCTCCCCCTCTCCTTTCCTCAGTGACAATACTATTTCGCGGGTGTTGACGCGACCCATGTAGTCCTTGAAGTGCTGTTTTATGGTAACCCCGGTGGCCTGAATGTCGGTCACGATGCCGGAGTTCTCTCCGATCAGGGTGCCTTCCTTGATGATGTAGCCCATATTGGCGGTGTCCTGGATCAGGGCCTTGGGCTCTTTGCCCATGATGACGCCCACCAGCTCCACCTGGGACAGCATCAGCCGCTGCAGAGGATCGACGCCCGTTCCGCCCATCTCTTCCGGCTTGGCGATCATGTAGGGCTGGAAAGGATCGCGCGTGCCGATAACCGTATACTCGGGCTTGGGCTTTTCCTCGGTTACCATAACGGGTTTGATCTGCTGGATCTCCTTGGTCGGCGCCTTAGCGGCAGGAGAGGTACCGGCCGCCTTTTCCTCGGTCTTGGACGGGCACCCCGCCAAACCCAGCACGCATACCAGTAAGACAATGATCGCCGTCATCCTGTTCATTGCGTCGTCACCCCTTCGATAAACTTGTATGTGGTCGCCATGCAGGTCGTGGTGACCGAAGTCCGGCCTTCCTGCATCTTCGGTGCGGTCATGGCGATCTCCGACATATTAACGATACGCGGCATCTTGGAGACCCGGTCGAAGAAGGTGACCACATCGCGGTAAGAGCCCTGGACCTTGATATCGACCGGGATCTCGGCATAGAAGTTCTTGGTCACCTCGGGCCTGGGTTTGAACAGGATGAAGTCCAGTCCGGATGATTTGCCCAGGGAAGAGATGGTCTCCAGGAGCGACGGGATCTCGCTCTTGTCGGGCAGCTGTTTGAGGGCCAGGACCAGCTCATGCCGGGTCTGTTCCAGCTCTGCCTCATACTTGGGGCGTTCGGCCACGATCGCCTGTTTGGCTGAGAGTTCCTGCTTGAGCGTGGCCAGCTCGGGCTCGAGGGTCTTCACCTCGGACATTACCGGCCGGTAGAGGAACTGCCAGTAGACGGCCACGATGATACCCAGGATCAAAGCCAGGACGACGATCTTGACGATCGCTTTCTGCCTCATGAGTAGTTCGATCACATTCATACGCCACCTCAAGCCGGTAACTGTACTTTACACTGGATGACAAACTTGACGTTGGCGGCCTCCTGCTCGGTCAGGATGAGCTCCACCTCGTCGAACTGCTGCGAGCCCTGGAGTTTCTTCATGAAGTCGGCGATGACGGTGTTGTCAACAGCCAGGCCCTCCAGGACCATTTTGCCGCCGGTATTGTTCAAGGACCTGATCCAGACCTTTTCCGGGATCAGCATGCTCAGCTCGTCCAGCATCTGCACCGGGCCCGCCTTCTTGGCATTGAGGTCCTTGATGATGTCCAGCTTACGTTCCAGCTCCTGCTTGCGTTTCTTGAAGACCTCGATCTCGCCCGCCTGAATGGTCAGCTTCTGGATCTCGATGCGGGTATCGGTGATCTCCTGCTGCAGATTCTCACGGCGGATCTTCAGGGTTTCATGGAAGGCCCCCAGCACGACAACCAGGGCAATGATGCTGATGCCCAGGATGGCCAGCTGTGATATCAGGGCCTTGCGCCGTAGTTCAGCCTTTATGGGAAGCAGATTGATGGTTACCATTTGTAATCCGCCCTCCTTAGTGCAAGGCCTACCGCTACCGCCATCTGGGGGGCGATATAGGCCATATATGCCGGATCGAACATCTTTTCGTTCCAGGAGATCGCATTGAACGGGTTGATGAGCTCAACGGGGATCTCCATCTGTTTCTTCATCAGGGAAATCAGTCCGGGGGTGCGCGCCGCGCCTCCGCTCATGTAGATGCGCTCGATGTTCTCATTGACCATGGTGGACAGGAAGAAGTCGATGGTGCGGCGGATCTCCTGCACAAAGGTTTCGCAGGCCATCTTGAAGATATAATTGATGCGCTCCAGGTCGATGCCCTCGATGTTGGCGCCGTGCTTGATGTTTTCGCCGCGTTCGAAGCTGACGCCGAACTCGCGCTGGATGCGCTCCGTCAACTGGCGCCCGCCCATGGAGATGTCGCGCGCGAAAACGCTGGTCCCGTCCTTGAGGATGTTGATGTTGATCATGGATGCGCCAACATCCACCATGGCCACGATGGATTCCGGGGCGTCGGGGTAGTTGACCTGGTACATGGTCTCCAGGGCGAAGACGTCCACATCCACCACCATCGGCTTGAGGCCGGCGTTGCGGATGGCGGAGGCGTAATCGTCGACCATCTCCTTCTTGGAGGCCACGAAGAGCACGTCCATCATGTCGGAGCGCTCAAGGCTCTCCCCCAGGATGTAGAAGTCCAGGTAGACATCGTTGATGTCGAAGGGGATGTATTGCTCGGCCTCCACCATCAGGGTCTGTTCGAGCTCGGCGTGGGTCATGATCGGGAGTTCCGCCTTCTTGACGATGACCGAATGTCCCGAGACCGCCGTGGCCGCCCCGCGGACGCGTACCTTGAGATCGTCGCGCAGGTTCTTGATGGTCTCCACCACCGTCTCGGAATCCATGATATCCTTATCAACGATGCATTCCGCGGGCACCATGCCCAGACCCAGGGACTTGAGCTCGTACTTTCCCCTGGTCTTCTCGAGGTCCACCATCTTGATCGAGTGCGACCCGATATCCAGGCCTAACAAGGTCTTTTTTTCAAATAGCATCTCCTCACCCCGTAATCAGATCTTTTTCTTTTTGATTACTACGATGATATCCCCAGGTCGGACCAGATTCATCTCCTTGGTGATAACGTGTTCGATGTAGGGCAGGTTCTCTCTGAGGAGACGAGCCTCCTGCGCCAGGACTTCGTTCTCTTGACGCAGAACGGTGTTTTCCGCGTTCAGCGTTGCAAGCTCCTGTTTGAGATGGTAGGCCTTGATGAGCCCCTTTTCGCCCGGAATGCTCATGAGCGACGTGAGCACCGTCACCATGATCAGCCCATACACAATGAGACGTGAGATCTGCATACTTTTTCGTCTTATATACCCTTAATACATTCGAATCATTAAAAATCAATCCCGGAACACACATAGCAGGAGTATCGGGTTCAATGAAAAATATCTTTACATTATTTTTTGTTTCGTCAAGCAAAATCGAGCCTCTCAGGCAACCCCGCCGCGAGAAAACGCTCCATCCTCAGGCCTGCCGCCTTAGGCCTGCCCGCCGTCGAGCGCGCCTGCGGGAGGGATCAGGCGGAGAATCGATGGTGCAGGCCGGCCGCCATGCCCATCAGAAACCCGCCGATGTGCGCGAACCAGGCGATGGAGGTGGGGGTGCCCAGGGTGAGGTATCCGTTGGCCCCCTGCAGGGCGAACCAGCCGACCATGAAGATGAAGGCCGGCACCTCCACCACCTTGATGAGGAAGATGATCGGCACGAGCGTGACGATCCTGGCGCGCGGAAACAAGACCAGGTAGGCGCCCATCACGGCCGCGATGGCGCCCGAGGCGCCCACCACGATGACCGCGGAGTGCGGATGGACGATTGCATGGGCATAGAAGGCCACGAACACGGCCGCGGCATAGAAGACGACGAAGCGCATCCAGCCAAGCTCCTTCTCGACCGCAGGGCCGAAGACCGAGAGAAAGAGCATGTTGCCGCACAGGTGGATATAGCCGCCGTGCACGAAACCCGAGACAAAGATGGAGCGGTGGATCGCCGCGAGGCTGCCGGTGCCGGCCGTCAGGTAGGCGTAGATGTCGCGCGGGCTGACCCCGTAGAGGTCGAAGATGCGCGTGCCGGAGCGCACCTCCTCCACGAACATGGCCAGATTGGCCAGGACCACGAGCACGGTCATGAGCGGCCATCCGCGTTTGGAGGCCGAGGCGTCCTTGATGGGGATCATTGATCAGGCTCAATAGCATGAAATCATTCCAGCCTTCCAGAGAAAAGGCTTTTTCCCGGAGGCGCTTCTTTGACATCGAACGAGGTTTTCGCTATAAGCCCGGATATGAAAGACATCGGGCTCATCCTCATGGCCGGCGGGGTCATCCTGATCGCGGTCGGACTCACCCTGAACCTCGGGATCATACCGTGGGGCAGGCTGCCGGGCGATATCCGTATCGCCAGGCCCGGGATGCACCTCTACTTTCCGCTGGCGACCTGCGTGCTCATCTCCCTGGCCGTCAGCCTCGCCGTCTTCGTCATGCGCCTGTTCAAGTGAGGACCTATGCTGCCTGTCGACGCCTTCATCGGTTGGTTTTTGCGCCTCAAATCGCGACAGTACCTGGCCTTTGAGGACATGGGCCGCATCGACCCGGCCCCGGCCCCAGAAAGACCCGTCCATCTCTACCTGCACGTGCCGTTCTGCGCCCGGCTCTGCCCGTACTGCTCGTTTCACCGCGTGCGCTATGAAGAGGGCCCGGCGCGCGCCTACTTCTCGGCCCTGCGCGAGGAGATCAGGCTCTACCATCGCCTGGGATACCGCTTCTCGGACGTGTATGTGGGCGGCGGGATGCCGACCATCATGATGGACGAGCTCTTGGAGACGATCGCCCTGCTCAAGGGGCTTTCGGCCCCGGGCAACATCTCGGTGGAGACCAATCCGGACCGGCTCGAGCCGGACATGCTCGCGGCCCTGGCCGACGCGGGCGTGCGGCGGGTGTCCGTCGGCGTGCAGACCTTTGACGACGGCATCCTCAGGTTGATCGACCGCTACGACAAGTACGGCAGCGGGGCGCGCATCGAGGAAAGGATCCGGGCCGCGCAGGGCATCGTGCAGACGCTCAATGTCGACATGATCTACAACTTCCCGGTCCAGACGCTTGCGCAGCTCGAGGCCGACCTGGAGGTCCTGAACCGGCTCAAGCCGGACCAGATCACCTTCTATCCGCTCATGATCTCGGACGCGACACTGTCCGAGATGACCGGCATCATGGGCAGGCACAGCCTGAGGCGCGAGCGGCGCTACTACGAGACCATCACCCGCTCGCTGGCGGCCGAGTACCGGCCCGGTTCGGCCTGGTGCTTCTCGCGTTCCTCGGGCATGATCGACGAATACATCGTCACGCACGACGAGTATGTCGGCGCGGGAAGCGGCGCCTTCGGCCTGGTCGGCGGCGCCATCTATGCCAACACCTTCTCCATACCCGACTACATCCGGACCGTCGGCGAGGGGCGGCTGCCGCTTAAGGCCCGCAAGCTCTTTTCGTCCAAGGAGCTGGCGCGCTACACCTTCCTGATGGACCTTTTCGGGCTCAAGATGGACAGGGCCGCCTTCAGGCGCAAGTTCGGGCGTGATGTCTGGCGGGCCCTGTGGATGGAATGCCTCTTCTTTACGCTGATCGGGGCCTTGTCCACGGACGGCCGGGCGCTTACGGTGACGGAGCGCGGACGGTACATCTGGGTGATCATGATGCGCGAGTTCTTCATCGGGGTGGACAACTTCCGCGACCAGAGCCGGAAAAATATCGCGTAGGGGCAGCCCCTGTACGGGCCGCCCCTACGAATCGTCTTTGCCTACAAGAACTGGCTGTCCAGCCGCTCAACGAGGAAATCGATCTCCTTCTTGGTCTTGAGGTTGCCACTATACTGCGCATCCATAACTTCCAGGGCGTGGATGATGGAGGAATGCTTGCGGTCGAAGGCCTCACCGATGGTCTGGAGAGACTCCTTGGTGTAGCGCTTGCACAGGAATATGGCCACCTGCCGGGGATACAGAATTTCCTTCTTGCGGGACGAAGACGACAACAACTCCTTGGAAATGCCGAAGTTCTTGGCCACGAAATCCTGGATAAAGGGGATGTCGATGCGGGCCTGCTTCTCGAGCGTGCCTTCCAGGATCTCCTTGGCCAGGTCAAGCGAGATCTCTCGTTTCATGAGCGAGCTCATGGCGGCGATGGTCAGCACCGCGCTTTCGAGCTCGCGGATATTGGACGTGATGTTGTCGGCGATGAAGCCCACCACGTCGTCGCGCAGGTCGATGCCCTCCTTGCGGGCCTTGTAGCGCACGATGGCGGCGCGGGTATCGTTGTCCGGGCGTTTGAGGTTGATCACCAGCCCGGAGGAGAAGCGCGACTTCAGGCCCTTGTCCACCTGCGGGATGGACGAGGGCGGACGGAACCCGGACAGGATCACCTGGGTGCCGGCGCTGATGAGGTCGTCCATGATGCAGGCCAGCTCCATCTGGGTCTTTTCCTTGTTGCCGAAGAGGTGCACGTCGTCGATGAAGAAGACGTCCATGCGCGAGCCGTGATAGGCCTGCTTGAACTTGTCGATGGTGTTGTTCTTGATGGCGTAGATGTATTCCTGCGAAAAGTCGCGCGCCGTGGTGTAGCGCACCCGGAGCTTGGGCTTGGACTTGACCACGCGGTTGCCGATGGCGTGCGAGATATGGCTCTTGCCCAGTCCGATATCGGAATAGAAATACAGGGGGTTGTAGCGGCTGATGGAATCCTGGGAAGCGGCCATCGCGGCTTCATAGGCAAAGGCGTTGCACCTGCCCACGATGAACTCCTCGAAGGTGAAGCGGGGGTTGAGCCCGCTGCCGACCGCGGGCGTGGCCGCGGGGGGCAGGACCATCTGGACCGGGCGCGGGGCGCCGGCCGTCACGCGCGGCTCGGTGCGCGTGCATACCAGGAAATCCACATCCACGGGCCTGCCCAGCGCCTCGCGCACGCAGCGGCAGATGAGCTCCTTGTACTGGCGTTTGATATACTGCTGCATGAACAGGCTGGGGCAGAAGACGAGGACCGTCCCCTCCCGTTCAGACAGGTCAACCTGCTCGATCAAGGCTTTTTCCGAAGGACAGCTGACTTCTGCAACGATGGCGTTTCGAATTCGAACGAGATCTACCTCCAGCACAACTTGCCTCCGAAAACAGAATTTTTAGTTTTTATCGAGAATGCAACCTGAACGAGCCGCATATTGTTCCGATTGCCGGCAAAGGTCAAACACGGATTGCGGCGATTATCAGCATTGGTTCGATTGTGCGATATGTTATGAAAAATCGATGACATATATCTCCCAAGCCTGTCTTTCCAGCGTACCTCGGTGAGGCGGGTCGCTGCCATCAAAACCTGTCCTGATCGCCAGCCGAAGGGTTTTCTACAAATTGTAGATAACTCACGAGCTCTCAAATTCGATCACTTTCTTTGAAATCTTTTTGTATGCTGTACATCTCAAGGTAGCGCCTGGCTGGAATCGACCAGCTCACATCCTGCTCCATGCCGTTTTTTCTCAAGGTTTGAAAGAGTCCCCGATCCTCCCTGAAGATACGGATACTTTCCCTCAGGGTTTGCGAAAGGGCGTAGCTGTCGATGGCCTTCACGCGCAGGCCGACGGGCCGATTACCCTCTCCGAGTGCCGTCACCGTGTCGGCCAGTCCCCCGACCGGGGTGACGATCGGAATCGTGCCGTAGCGCATGCTGATCATCTGGTTCAACCCGCAGGGTTCGAAGCGCGACGGCATGATGAAGAAGTCGCAGCCGGCCTCGATGGCATGCGCCAGGGCGTCGTCGAAGCCGATAAGCACGCTTACCCGGCCGGGGAAGGCCCGCGACAGTTCGCGCAGCCGGTCCTCATACCAGGGTTCGCCGTTGCCGAGTATCGCCGCCTGGGCGCCCGCGGCCGCCAGCTCCGGCAGCACCGGCAGGATGAGGTCGATGCCTTTCTGGTCCACCAGGCGGGAGATGACGCCGAAGAGCGGGGCACAAGGATCGGTCTCCAATCCCATGCGCTGCTGCAGCCAGGACTTGCACGCCTGCTTGCCGGACATGTCGCGGGCTGAAAACGGGGCGGCGATGAGGGGGTCGTTCGCCGGGTCCCAGACCGCCACGTCGATCCCGTTGATGATGCCGGAAAGCTTGTGGGCCACCGAACGGAGCAGACCGTCCAGGCCGACCCCGAACTCGGGCCGCTGGATCTCGCGCGCATAGGCGGCCGAGACCGTATTGACGTGATCGGACAGGACGATGCCCGCCTTCATGACATTGATGCCCCCGTAATACTCCAGGCACCAGGGCGCAAAGAACTCCTGGGGCAGAAAGAGCTGCGGCCAGAGCGAGGCGTCGAACAGGCCCTGGTAGGCCAGGTTGTGGATGGTGAAGAGCGTTACGATGTGGTGCATGTCCAGGGCGCGCAGGTAGGCCGGGACCAGGGCGGTCTGCCAGTCATTGCAGTGCACGATGTCCGCCCCGAGCAGCCCCGCCAGCTCCACGCAGGCGCGGGCGAAAAAGGCGAAGCGTTCCAGGTTGTCGGGGTAGTCCCGGCTGGCGTAGGTGTACAGCCCGCCCCGGCCGAAGTGCTCATCGTTGTCGATGAAGTAGACGTGGCCGTGGCGCATGATGGAGGCCTGCGCGATGCCGGCGCCCAAGGGGAAAAAGATATCGCCGAAGCGCTCCAGGGGCAATTTGCTGGCCTTGACCGGGCCGTAGAGCGGCATGACCACGTCGCAGGCCACGCCCAGATCCCGCAGGGCCGCCGGCAACGCCCCGCTGACGTCGGCCAGCCCGCCGGTCTTGGCATAGGGCGTCACCTCGGGCGAACAGAACAGCACGCGCTTGATCATCGGTGCATCCTAACAGAATTCGGCGACCCTTAAAAGGTCTTTGATGCCTCCTGTCTTTGATGACCGCTGGGGTCAGAGGGTTGCTTTTGGGGCCTCTTTGATCTATGATGTCCCAATGAACGCACAGGAATTCGAAAACGCCCTGAGGGACTTCGAGCTCAACGTGCAGAAGCGCATGCCCTCGATGGTCAATATCTATCTGGCCAACCGCGGGGTGCGCGAGCACGAGACGAACTTCAATCATTTCATCGAAAACCTCAAGCGCCAACGCGCCCAGATCCTCAAGGATGTCCCGCGCGTGGCCAAACCGGCCCAGAGGATCAGGTACTTCAACACGGTCTATAATATGGATTCACAGCTCAGGAGCATGGGCAACCGCGACGCGCTCAAGGACCGCCTGAAAAAGCGGCGCCATACCATGGAGACCCCGGTGAACTACGATATCGGCCAGGGGCCCGAGCCCGGGACCCTCGTCAACGTCTTCGACGAAGGCGTACTCCTGAAGACCAGCCACAAGGTGGCCCCGGACCACGAGGTCGTGGTCATGATCGCGGGGACACAGGCGCGGGGCAAGGCCCTATGGTCCATCCCGTCCGACAACGGCAACGTCGAAACCGGCATCAAGCTCATCGACATACCCCAGGAGCTGGCCGCTGAACTGAATAAATTCATGAATGGGAAGGAATAGGGAAGAAGTCAGGAGTCAGAATAGATCCCAACGTGATGAGTGGTATGTTTTTTTAAGCACCAACCGATAGCATCCCCAAACTTGTTTTATCATTTCATTACGTCTTATATCTTCTGACTCCTGACTTCTGACTCCTGGATCCTGACCCCTGTCTTCCTTCCATTGACTCCCCGGTGTCGAAGATAGTATGCCTGACATATGAGATTTGCGATCGTCACGCTGGGATGCAAGGCCAACCAGTACGAGGGCCAGCGCATGCGCGAGGCCTTGAGGGCTCGAGGGTGGTCCGAGCAACCGTTCGGAGGCCAGGCGGGGCTCAACATCGTCAATACCTGCACGGTCACTCACCAGGCCGATGTCGAGAACCGCCGGTTTATCCGCAGGGCGCTGGGAGGCCGCGTGATCGTCACAGGATGCCAGGCCGTGACTGACCCGGAGGCCGTCATGGCGATCGATCCCTCCATCGAGGTGATGACGCCGGCCCGGATGGCCGAGGCCCTCGCAAGCCCTCTGCCGCGCGTGATCAGCGCCTTCGAAGGCCATGCGCGCGCCTTTGTCAAGGTGCAGGACGGCTGCGATCACGGCTGCGCCTACTGCATCGTGCCGCGCGCGCGTGGACGACCGGTCAGCCGGCCGGAATCCGAGATCGTGGACGAGATCAACCTGCTGGTCCAGGGCGGGTACCGTGAGGTGGTCCTGACCGGGATCAATATCGGGCTCTACGAGGGCGGCCTGGCGCAGCTGGTCGGGAAGGTCCTCGCCCGCACGGCCATCGCGCGCGTGCGCATCAGCTCGATCGAGCCCTGGACCTTTGATCCGCTGCTGTGCGATGTCCTGGAGTCTCCCCGCGTCTGCCGGCATCTGCACCTGCCGCTGCAGAGCGGCTGCGCCAAGGTGCTGCGGGCCATGGGCCGGCCCTATACCCCTGAGTACTATGGGTCCCTGCTCCGGGACCTGAAGGACCGCTTTCCGGACCTGGGACTGGGGGCCGACGTCATGGTGGGCTTCCCGGGTGAGGACGAAAGGGACTTTGAAGAAAGCCGGCGCTTCATCAGCGGCCTGCCGCTGACCTACCTGCATGTCTTCGCCTATTCGCGCCGAGCGGGCACGCCGGCGGCTTCGTATCCCGGGCAGGTGCCGGGGCCGCTGAAACGGGTCCGCGCGGCCCTGCTCAAGAGGCTCTCCGATGAAAAACACGCGGCCTTCGAAGCCTCGCAGCAGCTCAAGCGCCACGAAATCCTCGTGACCGAGGCACAGGGCGGCGTCTGCAGCGGCATCAGCGGGAACTATCTGGCGGTGCGGGTCGCCTGTCCCGGGGTGCGCGGCGAAATCCTGCCGGTGTGCATCGACGGGGTGCGGGCCGCGCCGCTCAGGGGGCGCGAGCATGGATAACCGCCGAATCGCCGGACTCCTCAGGGAGGCGGCCGAGGCATTGGAATACCTGGACGAGCCGTTCAAGGCCCGGGCCTATCGCAAGGCCGCATCGACCGTGGCCGATATGCAGGTCCCCCTGGCCGAGCTCGCGGCCGCGGGAAGGTTGACCGAGCTGGACGGCATCGGCAAGGGCCTCGAAACCCTCCTGACGGACTGGGCGGTGAAGGCCGATTTCCAGGCCCTGCAAGGGCTGCGCGCCCAGCTCCCGGCCGGTATATCCGAGATCCGCAAGGTGCCGGGCCTGGGCAACAGCAAGATCAAGGCCCTGCACGCCCTGGGCGTGGAGACCCTCGAAGACCTGGCCGATGCCTGCGACAGCGGCAGGCTCTCGGGCCTCAAGGGCTTCACGGCCCGGCATATCGGCCGCATACGCCGGGCCGTGGACGACATCATGGCCTATCGGGGGAGGTTTCTGCTGGACGAGGGCCTCTCGGAAGCGCACCATCTCCTGGGCCTGATGGCGGATGCGGGCATCACGGCCGTCCTGACCGGCGAGTGCCGCCGCGGCTACGAGACCCTCGCGGGGGTCGAGATCCTCATCACGGAAACCCCAGCGGCCATGGCCGCCCTGGATCGGATCATGGGCGAGCCGGACATCATGACCGATCGGTGCCTGAGCTATATGCGCGAGCGGCCTGTGCCGGTCAACTGCCATATCGCCCCTGAAGAGGGCTTCGTGGCAAGCCTTTTCCTCAGCACGGGCTCGCGGGACCATACGGATCGGATCGCATCCCTGGCGCGCGCCCAAGGGCTGGCGATCCGTCCCGAGGGGGTGTTCGCGGCCGATAGGCGTCTGCACCTGAGGGACGAGGAGGCGCTCTATGCCCGCCTGGGCTTGAGCTACATCCCGCCCGAGCTGCGCGAGGAGGGCGGCCGCGAGATCGAGTTGGCCGGACGCGGGGCCTTGCCCGAACTGATAGACGCCGGCGACATCGTCGGCACCATCCACAACCACACCACCTTCAGCGACGGGAAAACGCCGCCGGCCGAGCTGGTGGCAGCCGCGCGCGAGCTGGGGTACGCCTGGATCGGCATCAGCGACCACAGCGTAAGCGCGCGCTACGCCGGCGGTATGAACCTCAAGGCCGTGAAGAAGCAGCACTTGGAAATCGAGGCCTTACGGGGAGTGGCCGGGATCGAGGTGCTCAAGGGTGTGGAGTGTGATATCCAGCCCGATGGATCGCTGGACTACCCCGATGAGGTGCTCGCCGGCTTCGATTTCGTCATCGCCAGCATCCACACCCAGATGGACATGGACGCTTCGGCCATGACGGACCGCATCATCACGGCCTTGAGGAACCCCCGCACGTCCATCCTGGCGCACCCCACCGGCCGGCTGCTGCTGGCGCGATCGGCCTATGCGCTGGACATCGATGCCGTGCTGGAAGAGGCCATCCGGCAGCGCGTGGTCGTGGAGCTCAATGCGCACCCCTGGCGTCTGGACCTGGATTGGCGGCTCATCGAGCGCTTCACCGCCGCCGGCGGCATGATCGCCATCTCACCCGACGCCCACGAACGCTCCGGGCTGAAGGACATGCGCTACGGGATCATGATGGCCCGCAAGGGCATGCTCACCGCGGCACAGTGTCTCAACAGCCTGGACAGTGAACATGCCCGGCAGGTACTGAGACGATGCGCCTAGAAGCCACACACGCCTCGTACCGCTATGAGCTGCCCGGCGATGAGTGGGCCGTGCGCGATGTCAGCCTGGTTATCGAGCAGGGGGAGAAGATCGTCATCACGGGCCCGGCCGGTTCGGGCAAGACCACGCTGATCGAGATGCTCGACGCCCTGATCCTGCCGACCGAAGGGGACATCCTCTTCGACGATACCAGCGCGCGCCGTCTGGCCAAGGCCAAGCGGCTCACCGAGATCCGCCGGCGCATCGGGGTCCTGTTTCAGTTTCCGGAGCACCAGTTCTTCCAGGACACCGCCTATGACGAGCTGGCGTTTGCCATGCGCAATTTCTTCGGTCCCGACGAAGAGCTGATCGCGGCGCGGGCCGCGCTGATCCTGGACAAGTTCCAGATGGACGTCCAGCGGCTCAAGCATGTGTCGCCCTTCCGTTTAAGCTCGGGCGAGAAGCGCAAGCTGGCCCTGGCCTCGGCCTTGATGCCCGCGCCCGAGGTGCTCATCCTGGACGAGCCCACGGCCGGCATGGACGCCCTGGCCAGACGCGAGCTGCTGCGCCTGGTCGAGAGTCTTCGGGACGCCACCGTCATCATCGTGACCCATAACCTGGAAGACTTCCTGCCCATCGTGGACCGCATCATCGGCCTGGCGGCGGGGGAGAAGGTCCTGGACATGCCGCGGCCCCTGGTCCCTCAGGACATCGAGCGCATGATCTCCTGCGGCGTGAAGCCGCCCCTGGTGCTCGAGGTGCAGGCCTGGATGAGGCGCGAAGGCGTAAGGCTGGATCGGGTCTATAACGAGATGGAAGGCCTGATCGCGGAGCTGAAAAAGGCCGCCTCCCGAGTCGTCGGTTGACTATTGCCGCCCCGCCCCTATTATTGGATATAGCACAGGGAGGAGCCATGCAGAAACGGACCTTTGTGGAAATGAAGGTGGCCGGTATCGCCTTGGACCCTACCAACAACGCGCCCATCGTGATCTTGAAGGATGTGCCCGGCAAGATCATCCTGCCCATCTGGATCGGCATCATGGAGGCCAGCTCGATCGCAGCGGCCCTGGAGGGGTTGAGCTATGCCCGGCCCATGACCCACGACCTCATGGCCGAGCTCTTGAAGCGCATCGACGTGCGCGTCTCCAAGATCGAGATCGTTGACCTGAAGGACAATGTCTTCTACGCCCTGATTCAGCTGGAGTACGGCGGCGAGGTCGTCAGCATAGACGCCAGGCCCTCGGACGCCATTGCCCTGGCGCTCAGGACCAGGGCGCGCATCTTCGTGGCCCACCACGTGGTCAAGGAGGCCACGCACGTGGAAGAGGAGCCCACCACCGGCAACAAGATCGCCGTCGGATTCGAGCGGAACCAGGACAAGCTCCAGGAGATCCTGGAGAAGATGGACCCCGACGACTTCGGCAAGTTCAGGGCCTGACGGCCGGACACCCCGGCTGCCGAGAAAGGGCGGTTCACCGCAATATCGGGCGCACCGGTGCGGGCATGCCACTGAAAAGCCTGTTGCATCGAAGTGTTGCAATCCCGGCCGCCGTAGGGTAACTGCCTCATGAATGATGCGTAACGAACGCGGCGTTGTCCTGTTCAGTGTGCTGCTTTCCTCATTCCTGACGCCCTTCATGGGTTCGGCCGTGAATATCGCGCTGCCCTCCATCGGGTCTTCCTTCGGGATGGACGCCGTGGACCTGAACTGGGTGGTGACCTCGTTTCTTCTGGCCTCGACCATGTTTCTGCTGCCCATGGGCAAGCTGGCCGATCTGTATGGCCGCAAGCGGGTCTTTCTGATCGGCATCGTGCTGTTCACGATGGCTTCCCTGTGCTGCGGCCTGGCCGGCTCAACCTCCGTGCTCTTAGGCGGCCGCGTGCTGCAGGGCATCGGCGGGGCCATGATTTTTGCCACCGGCATCGCCATCCTGACCACGGTATACGCGGCCGAGGAGCGCGGCCGGGTATTGGGCTTGAGCGTCTCGGCCGTCTACCTGGGCCTCACGGTGGGGCCTTTCCTGGGCGGCGCGCTCACCGAACACCTGGGCTGGAGGAGCATCTTTCTGGCCCTGGTGCCGGCGGGCGTCGCGGCGGGTATATGCGCGGGGGGGTGCATCAAGGACGACCGGCGCACGCGGGAGGAGGGGGCCTTCGATCTCGCGGGCGCCGTCATCTATGCCCTGGCCCTGCCGGTGCTGATCTACGGACTCTCGCTCCTGCCCCAGAACGGATGGCTGCTCGTGGCCCTGGGGTTGACCGGCCTGATCATCTTCATCCTGAGGGAGCTCGCCGCTGACCGCCCCCTGATCGACCTGAAGCTCTTCACCGGCAACCGCGTTTTCGCCCTGTCCAACCTGGCGGCCCTGATCCACTACTGCGCCAGCTTTTCACAGGGCTTCCTCTTGAGCCTCTATCTCCAGTACATCAAGGGCTTGAGCCCGCTCGTATCCGGGCTGGTGCTGATCTTTGCGCCGGTGGTCATGACCGTCATGTCGCCCGTGGCAGGCAGGCTCTCGGACCGCGTCGAACCGCGCCTGCCCGCCTCGGCCGGGATGCTCCTGACCGCCCTGGGCCTTGGCCTGCTGAGCCGCCTGACATCCGCCACCCCGCTTGCCTACCTCGTCATCACCCTGCTTATCAGCGGATTGGGTTTCGCCTTGTTTTCCTCGCCCAACACCAATGCCGTGATGGGAGCGGTCCAGGCCCGCGACTACGGCGTGGCATCGGGGATCCTGGCCACCATGCGCCTGACCGGTCAGACCCTGAGCATGGCGATCGCCATGCTCTTCTTCGCCCTGTACCTGGGGCAGGTCCGCATCACCCCGCGGGTCTTCGACGCCTTCCTGGCCTCCACGCGCGTCACCTTCCTCACCTTCACGGTCTTGTGCCTGATCGGCACCCTGGCTTCGCTGGCCCGCGGCTCCAAGGCTAGCCCTTGAGCATGTCCCTGATGTCGGCCGAGAAGCTGGGGAAGCTGTAGACGGTATTGTTGAGGTCGCTCACCGTGAGTCCGAAGCGCACGGCCAGGGCAAAGATGTTGATCAGCTCCTCGCCGCGGTGCCCCAGGATATGGGCCCCCAGGACCTTGCCCGTGCCTTCCTCGATGATCACCTTGGACAGGGTTCCGCTCTCGCCGTAGATCCGGCTGGCCTTCAGTCCCGACAGATCGAGGGCGCTGACGTGGTGCCTGCCGGCCTGCGCCTCCTCGGGGAGCATGCCCACCCCGGCGATCTCGGGGATGGTGTAAACCACGAAAGGCACGCTGTCGTAGCGAACCGGCGTCATGGTCTCGGCACCGAGGTTGCGGGCCGCGAGTTTGCCTTCATAGACGGCGACCTCGGAGAGCTGGGGCGATGAGGCCACGGCGTCGCCTGCCACGAACACGTCAGGGTTGCTCGTCCTGAGGTAGGCGTCGCTCACGATGCCGCGGCCGTCCCTGTCGACGTGGGCCTTGGGGAGGTCGAGATCGTCGATATCCGCCACGCGGCCGGCGCCGCCGGCCGCCGCCTCGGCCAGGACCGTCTTGGCGAACCCTTCGTGGATGAAGGTGACCGCCACGGCATGGGGCTGCCGCTCGATGGCCTCGATGCGCACACCGGTATAGATGTCGATCCCGAGCCGGCGCGTTGCAAACGCCAGGCGGTCGGTAAGGTCCTTGTCCAGGGCGGGCAGGATCCTGGGGGCGGCCTCCAGGATCGTGACCTTGGTCCCGGCCCTGGCCAGGACATGGCCGAACTCCATGCCGATGGGTCCGGCGCCGATGAAGATGATCGACTCAGGCGGCGCATCCAGGTTAAGGAGCTGATCGCTGGTCAGGGTATGCTCGAAGCCCTCGATCGGCAGCGAGCGGGGTTTCGAACCCGTGGCGATGATCAGCTTGCGGCCCTCTATTTCCTTACCGTCGGCAATGACCGTATGCGTACCGCTGAAGCGCGCCCGGGCGCTCAGCACGTCGATGTCCTGTGCCAGCAGGCTCTTCCTGACCGTTTCGGGGGTATCCTTGATGATCGTTTGCTTCAACCGCATGAGCCCGGAAAAGTCGATGCGCAGTGCCTCGGCGCCGATCAAGGGCGCCGGGGAAGCCCGCGCATGTTCCATGGCCTGCGTTGCCGCCACCAGGACCTTCTTGGGGATGCAGCCGCGCAGGGGGCATGTCCCGCCGAAGCCGTCCTTTTCGATGACCAGCACGTTCAAACCCTGGCGGCGCGCGGTCACGGCGGCCGACCTCCCGGCAGGCCCGGCGCCCAGAACGATCACGTCATACGGCCCATCCATGCCGCGTCCTCCCGTTGAAAACTTGTGCTTGATTCTTTATTAATAATGGACGATAAGCCTCAGTCAATGAGAAGGTTAGGTTGCACGACGTCGCAAAACAGCGGTATGCGGCCCAAGACCTCCTGCAGGGGCCGCGTGTTGAACGGCATTCATATCATAGTATGATGATACGGGGAAGAAGAAGGGGCCGCCATGAGCTTTCGAAAACACTATTACAAGGACAGACCGATGTGCCGGGTGACCTTCAGTCTGCCCAAGGAGGCTGCCTACAGCGCCATCCACGCGCACCTGGTCGGTGACTTCAACAATTGGAACATCTATGCCACGCCCATGAAGAAGCTGGAAGACGGCTCCTTTACGGTACACCTCGAGCTTGAGTTTGGAAGGGAATACCAGTTCCGCTACCTGATCAACGAGTCCACCTGGGAGAACGATTGGAAGGCCGACAAGTATGTGCCGAGCCCCCTGGGGGCCTGCGACAACTCGGTGGTGGTAATCGAGCCGTCTCCGGGGCCCAACGGGGACGATCATGAATGACCCGGCCACCGGCGGCGGGATGATCGGATTGGTCGCCGCCACGCACCTGGAGGCCGAGGAGATCATCAGCATCCTCGATCTGCGCGCGGTTCAGAGAGAGCCGTTCCCGGTCTTTGAAGGCCGGGGAATGCGCCTCATCATCTCCGGGATCGGCAAGGCCAACGCCGCCATGGCGAGTGCGTATCTGATCCTTAAGGGCGGGCCGCGGTGCGTCTGCAATCTGGGCGCCGCGGGGGCAACGGGCGATTGCAGGGCACTGGGAGAGTGCCTGCATGTCTCCCGCGTCCTCGAGCCCGACCGGATCGATCCCGCCACAGCCAGGCCCCGGGTCCATGACATCGAGACCCTGGAGGGCTTCACCACCGTGAGCCTGGCCACCCAGGACAGCCCAGTGGTGGATATCGATCAGCGGCGCATGCTCGCCCCGGTGGCCGAGCTCGTGGACATGGAGGCCGCGGCCGTGACCCAGGCCTGCCATCGGCTGCGGGTGCGCTGCCATGTCTTCAAGTTCGTCAGCGATACGCCCGTCCACGGCGATGTCGGCCTTATCCGCGAGAACATCCTGACACACCGCGCGGGCTTCGCGCGCTTCTTCGCGTGCCAGGTCAGGCCGAGACTGGTATAGCCCTTGACGGATGGGAAATTCTGTGGCATGTGGCTCTCACTTTGCAAAGAACGAGGAAGGAGAACCATGGCACGGGTTACCGTAGAAGATTGTCTCGAAAAACTCAATGACCGCTTCTCACTGGCGATAGCCGCGTCCAAGCGAACCAAGCAGCTCATGAAGGGCGCCGAACCTTTGAGCCGGCGCAAGGAGAACCGGCATGTCGTCACCTCCTTGAGGGAAATCGCCGAAGGGAAGATCACCATCGTCAAGAAGTAATGACCAAGAAGGATTACTACGAGATCCTCGGGATATCGCGGTCAGCCACGGCCGACGACATCAAAAAGGCCTACCGTCAGCTTGCCTTGAAGTACCACCCCGACCGCAACCCGGGGGACAAGGACGCCGAGGAACGCTTCAAGGAGGCGGCCGAGGCCTACGAGGTCCTGCACGACTCCGAGAAGCGCCGCATTTATGACCAGTACGGACACGAAGGCCTGTCCGGGACCGGTTTCCAGGGCTTCTCGAATTTCGACGACATCTTCTCGAACTTCTCCGACCTCTTCGGCGAGATGTTCGGATTCTCCGGGTCGCGCCGGGGCGGTCGCCGCCGGCCGATGCGCGGCGCGGACCTGCGCAAGGACGTCATCCTCACGCTGGAGGAGGCCGCCACGGGCAAGGACCTGGAGCTGGACATCACCAAGACCGAGCCCTGCGACGTCTGCTCCGGCACGGGCGCCGAACCCGGCAGCTCGCCCCAGAACTGCGGCATGTGCGGCGGCAAAGGGCAGGTTTACCGCTCCCAGGGCTTCTTCACCATCAGCAGCACCTGTCCGCAGTGCCGCGGCGCGGGCAAGGTGATCACCAAACCCTGCAAGAGCTGCCGCGGCACGGGCAGCATCGAGCGCGTCAAGAAATTGAAGGCCAAGATCCCGGCCGGGGTGGACAACGGCTCCACCATGCGGCTGACCGGGGAAGGCGAGCTGGGGGCCTATGGGGGCCCCCCGGGCGACCTCTATATCCTGATCCAGGTCAAACCGCACCAGATCTTCATGCGCCAGGGCGACGACCTCTACCTTGAGGTGCCGATATCGTTCGTCCAGGCCGCGCTGGGGGCCACGCTCAAGATACCCACCTTAGACGGCGAGCACGAGCTTGAGGTCAAGCCCGGCACGCAGCCCGGCGATGTCTATTCGGTCAAGGGCAAGGGCATCAAGCACCTGCGCGGCGGCGGCCACGGCGACATCAAGGTCGGCGTGCGGGTGGTGATCCCGACCAGGCTCACCAGAGAACAGGAAGACCTCCTGCGCCAGTTCGCGCAGACCTCCAAGGAAGAAAACGGCAAAGAGCACGGCAAGGGCAAGAAGAAGTTCTCGCTCTTCTAGAGGGGCGCGCACGAGACCTCCCATCCCGGAAGGATGAGACATGGTTGCTTTAGTGCTGGGCATTATTCGGGTCATCCCGCGCGGTGCGGGCTTGCGCCTGATGCGCGCCCTGGGGTTCATCCTGTATTACCTCATGCCCGAGCGGCGCAGGATTGCCAGGATCAATCTCGATATCGCCTACGGGGATGGCAAGAGCCCCTCGCGCAAGGAAAGGATCGCCAGGGAGAGCTTCCAGGGCTCCATGGCCCTGCTGTTCGACTTCCTCAAGGTGCCCCAGCTGAGCCCCGAGGAGCGCGAAGGCATCGTCGCGATCGAGGGCGAAGAGCGCCTCAAGGAGGCCCTCGACCTCGGGCGCGGCGTTCTGGCCGTCAGCGCCCATTACGGCAATTTTCTCCTGCTCTTATGCCACCTGGGCCTCAAGGGGTACCCCCTTCACGTGGTGACCAGGCATTTCCGGTCCGAGCGGCTCGAGCGCGTCTACACCGCGATCCTCGAACGCTTCAGGGTCTATACCTTCCCGCGCAGGCACGAAGCGGCCAATATCCTGAAGGCCCTGAGGAACGGCGAGATCGTCGGCTATGTCCTGGACCAGAACATGCGGGCCGAAAACGGCGTCTTCGTGAATTTCTTCGGGCGCAAGGCCTCCACCATCAAGGGTCTGGCGACGCTGGCCGGCCGGTACGGCAGCCCGATCCTGCCCATCTATATCGTGAGCACCCCCGATGGAAGACATCGCATCCATGTCGGGCAGGCCACGCTCCCGGAGAACCCCAAGGAGATGAAGACGCGCGAGCAGGAGCTTACCCAGCGCTACACGACCATGATCGAGGAATGGATCAGGCTGCGGCCCGAGCAATGGCTCTGGTCCCACCGGCGCTTCAAGACCCGGCCCGAGGGCGAACCGCCGGTCTACCCGCCGCGGAGCGCCTTCAAGACCCTGCTCAAGCAACGGCGCCGGAGGCGGCGATCCTCCTAAAGGGGATTCGAGTTATACCGAAGCATCCTACGGGAATCTTGTCCGCTCAGTGAAGAAATTTCTGCGCGATGCCGAAATAACCAAGATACGACGATGAGAAGGACGGAAGGATGATCGAAGCGTTACGCGCCAGGCTCTCCGAGTATGACTGGGAGATGGTGGCGCACAACGAACACAGGAGCATCTACCAGCTCAGGCAGGCCGGTCTTCCGGCGCTGTATGTGAAACACCATCATCCCGGCACGCCCCTGGCGCGGCTGCGTTCCGGCATACGCCCCGCGAGCGAACACGCCAGCCGGATGATCGAGGCGCTCTCGCAGGCCGGCATCCTCGTGCCCGAGGTCGTCCTGCACCTCCACGAAGGGTTTCAGTCCGCCCTGGTGACCAGGGCCGTCGAACCCGGCACGCCGCTGGCCTCGCTGCCGCGCGACCGGCAGTCGAAGGTGCTGCTGAGCGTGGCCGGCGCACTCCTCAAGGCCGGTTTCGTCCATCAGGAACTCACGGCCCGGGACATCCTGATCGATCATGCCGGGAACCCGGTGCTGGTCGATGTCGCCAGCGCGGCCAGCGCTCCAGGACTGACCAGGCTCAATGTCATCGGCACCCTGGCGCGGGTCATTTCCCCCTATGAGGTGGACGATGAACAGCTCAAGGAGGCCCTGCCGGATAAATACCGGCATGACCCGCACCTGCTCCTGGCCATCCGCATGCGCGCCCTCAAGTTCAACCGGGCGCGGGCCCGGCGCCTGGTGCGCCGCAGCCTCAGGCCCGGGAGCTTCTCCGAGACGCTGAAGACACCCGAGTACACGGGCATTCTCAGGCGCGGCCTGGCCATCGACCTGGATCGTGTCATCATGGCCCACCGCAAGAACATCCAGGAACAGAAAAACGTGCTCAAGTGCCAGGACAAGACGCAGGTCAGCGGTGTGGGCGAATGGTGCGTGAAGTCATACCAGCGCTCGCGGCCGTTTGCCACCCCCTATGCCATCCGCGCCTGGAAAGGCATCCTGACCCTGTACTTCAATGGGTTGCCGGTGCCCGAACCCGTGGCCTATGTCGTGTTCCGCGACAAGTCCAGCATCCTGATCACGCGCATGCTGGACATGCCGACCTTGGACAAGACCCTGTTCCACGACTACAACAATTTTCCGCCCGATCTGCGGCACGGGATACCCGAACAGCTGGGCGAGCTGATCGGTCGCATGCACACCCTGGGGATCTACCATGCCGATCTCAAGGCCTGCAACATCCTGACGGACAAGGACAGGCTTACCTTCTACCTGACCGATACCGACAAGGTCCGCCAGTACCGCTACCTGGCCGAACAGCGGCGGATCAGAAACCTCATGCAGATCCACCTGAGCATCCCCAAGCATGTGAGCCGGGCCTTCCGCATGCGTTTCCTGAAAGGCTATACCAAGGAGACGCGCGAGGACGCCAAGGTCCTCTTTTCCAAGGTGTGGGGCCTCTCGCGCGGCATGGAAATCGTGTACACCACCAAGATGGGCGACAAGTTCGAGCGCTGGGACCAGGAGCGGCCCGAGAGCCAGGCGGATCAGGAAGAGACCTAA
This sequence comes from Deltaproteobacteria bacterium, assembly GCA_029574005.1. GTDB lineage: Bacteria > Desulfobacterota > Desulfomonilia > UBA1062 > UBA1062 > JAKQBR01. The sequence goes on from JAKQBR010000123.1 coordinate 23,534, forward strand.
GGCTTGTAATCCTTGAGTACGCTGCCGGGATCGGTGCGCGCCCGCTCAAGCTTGTTCTTGAAGTCTTCCGTGGGCTCGACTCCGGCCTTCTTGAGCATGCGTTCCGCCTCGAGCCCGATGTTGCGGGTGTCCTTGAAGAAGCCGTCGCTTTTGCGCGAGCGCGGATCATACCCGGCCAGGCGGTCGCTGTGCGAGCTGTGATAGTTCGCCGCCGATATGATCTTGGCAAGCCCCGTGTGACCGCACTGCTCGCAGCTCAAGCCTTCAGGGTCCTTGAACCCCTGCACGAGGACGCTGCTCACATGACCGCAGGCGCTGCATTTGTATTCGTAGATCGGCATGGATGTCTGACGGTTTGTAGGGGGCGGTCGGAGGTGTTACGCCTCCGACCGCCCCTGTCTAGCGCTTGTCTCCCTTGACCTCTTCGAACTCGGCATCTACCACATCGTCGCCGCCCCGCTGCTGGGAAGCGCCGCTCGGGCCGGCGCCGGGGCCGGTCGTGCCTGCCTGCCCGCCTGATGCCTGGGCGTACATGGCCTCGGCCAACTTATGCGAGGCCGTGGTCAAGGCCTCGATCTTCTGGTTGATCAGGTCCGCGTTCTCGCCCTTCATGACGTCCTTCAGGTCCATGATGGCGCGTTCGATACCGGCGCGCGTCTCGGGATCCACGCTGCCGCCGTGTTCCTTGAGGGTCTTTTCCGTGGTGTAGACCATGCTGTCGGCCTTGTTCTTGGCCTCCACCAGGGCCTGGCGCTTTTTGTCCTCGGCCTCGTGGTCCTCGGCCTCCTTGATCATGCGGTTGATGTCGTCCTCGGTCAGACCGGAAGAGCTGGTGATCTTGATGGACTGCTCCTTGTTGGTGGCGCGGTCCTTGGCCGATACGTGCAGGATGCCGTTGGCGTCGATGTCGAACGACACCTCGATCTGGGGCATGCCGCGCGGCGCCGGCGGGATGCCGATGAGGTCGAACTGCCCCAGGAGCTTGTTGTCGTTTGCCATGGGCCGCTCGCCCTGGAACACCCGGATGGTAACGGCGTTCTGGTTGTCCTCGGCCGTCGAGAACACCTGCGACTTCTTGGTCGGGATGGTGGTGTTGCGCTCGATGATCTTGGTGAACACGCCTCCCAAGGTCTCGATGCCCAAGGAGAGCGGGGTCACGTCCAGGAGCAGCACGTCCTTGACATCGCCGCCCAGCACACCGCCCTGGATGGCGGCGCCGACGGCCACGACCTCGTCCGGGTTGACGCCCTTGTGGGGTTCCTTGCCGAAGATGTCGCGCACCTTCTCGACCACCTTGGGCATGCGGGTCTGTCCGCCCACCAGGATGACCTCGTCGATGTCGGCCGGCGTCAGTCCGGCATCGGATAAGGCCTTGCGACAGGGCCCTTCCAGCTTCTGGATGATGTCGTCCACCAGGCTTTCCAGCTTGGCGCGCGTCAGGCGCATGTTGAGGTGCTTGGGTCCGGTCTGGTCGGCCGTGATGAACGGCAGGTTGATCTCGGTCTCCATCATGGTGGAAAGCTCGTGTTTGGCCCGCTCGGCGGCCTCCTTCAGGCGCTGGAGGGCCATGCGGTCCAGGCTCAGGTCCACGCCGGTCTCCTTGCGGAACTCGCTCACGATGTAATCGATGATGCGGTTGTCGATGTCCTCGCCGCCCAGGTGGGTATCGCCGTTGGTGGCCTTGACCTCGAAGACGCCGTCGCCGATCTCCAGGATCGAGATGTCGAAGGTGCCGCCGCCCAGGTCGAAGACGGCTACGGTCTCGTCCTTCTTGCGGTCCAGCCCATAGGCCAGGGCGGCCGCGGTAGGCTCGTTGATGATGCGCTTGACATTGAATCCGGCGATGCGTCCGGCGTCCTTGGTCGCCTGGCGCTGGCTGTCGTTGAAGTAGGCCGGCACGGTGATGACGGCGTCGTCGATCTTTTCACCCAGGTAGGCCTCAGCGTCCATCTTCAGCTTCTGGAGCACCATGGCGGATATTTCCGGCGCGGCATAGATGCGGCCGTCCACCTCGATGGCGGCGTCGCTGTTGTCGGCCTGGACGATCTTGTAGGGCACGATCTTGATGTCGCGCTGCACTTCTTCATCGCCGTAGCGCCGCCCGATCAGGCGTTTGATGGCATACAGCGTTCTTTCCGAGTTCGTTACGGCCTGGCGGCGCGCCACCTGGCCCACCAGCCGCTCCCCGCCGCTGGTAAACGCCACGACCGAAGGGGTTGTACGCGCGCCTTCGGCGTTCGCTATCACCTTGGGTTCGCCCGCCTCCATGATCGCCATGCATGAGTTCGTCGTCCCTAGATCGATTCCAAGGATTTTTCCCATTGTATTTATTCCTCCTTCGTCGTTTTCTCTTTCGCTTTGGATACCGTCACCCGCGAGGGGCGCAGAACCCTATCATGGAGCATGAACCCTTTTTCCAATTCATTGACCACCAGCCCCGGAATCAGGACATCTTCACTGTCCACGTGCAGCATGGCTTCGTGATACTGCGGGTCAAAGGGCATGCCCTTGGCTTCAATAGGTTCGACGTTGTGTCGTTTCAAGGTTTCCAGGAAGAGCTTTTCCACCATGCGATTGCCGTCGATGAATTTCGAGTCCTCGGGATGCAGTTCCACGGCCATCTGGATGGATTTTTCGATGGCGTCGAAGATGCGCAGGAAGTCCTTGAGCAGGGTCTCGTTGCTGTACTTGACGATGTTTTCGCGTTCGCGGTGCAGCCTTTTCTTCATGTTGTCCATTTCCGCCAGGGAGCGCAGGTACTTGTCCTTCATCTCATTGAGCTGCGCCTCCAGCGACTGGATCTCCTGGCCCGGATCGCACTGCGCTCCCGTCTCGGCAGGTGTCGGCTGGGCCTCTTCCGCCTCTGCCGCCGTCGTGTTGTTGAGCGTGTCTTCCTTATCCATATCCATATTCAGATGTCCTCCAACAGATTGCTTAATACCTTTGCCACATATTCAACCAGCGGGATCACCCGGGCGTAATCCATGCGCAACGGGCCGATGACCCCCAGGGTGCCGACCGGTGTGTCCCCGCGGAAATACCCGCTGGCCACCATGCTGAAGTCGCGCATGCCGAGGGCGCCGAGCTCTTCCCCGACAAAGACCTTGACCCCGGAGTCCGCGATGACCTGGTTCAGGAGGCGCAGGATCCGCCCCTTGTCCTCGAAGGCCCGCACGATCTCGCGCAGCCTGTCGATATCCGAGAACTCGGGATAGTTGAATACGCTCTCCTTGCCCTCGATGACGACCTCCGGACAGTCCTCGACGCTCTCGAGGGCGGTCTTTCCGAGCTCCATGGCCTTTCTGACCAGATCGTCGAAGCGGGCCTTTTCGCTGGTCATCTCGACGACAAGCATGTCGCGCACCCTCTGTATCGACATGTCGGCATAGGTTTCATTAAGGAAATTGCTGTATTTTGTCAGTTCGTCCTGGGCGATGTCCTCGCCCTGCACGATATGGTTGTACACCATGCCCGATTTGCTGATCAGGATGACCAGGATGCGCTTGTCGTCCAGCCGCAGAAACTCGATGCGTTTCAGGATGAATGTGCTCAGCTTGGGCAGGATGATGATGGCGGCATTCTGCGATATCTCGGAGAGGAGCAGCGACGTCTCGTGCAGGGTGTCCTTGATGCTGCCGAAAGATTTTGCCAGATGCCGGGAGATCATGGTCTTCTCGCCCTTGGGCAGGATCTTGGTCTGGAGGATCTCCTCCAGGAAAAAGCGGATGCCCTCGGGGGTCGGTACGCGTCCGGCGCTGACATGCGGCTGCTGTAGATAGCCGTATTCCTCCAGATCGGCCATGACATTGCGGATGGTGGCCGGCGATACGTTGAGGTCGTAGCGACGGGAGACGACGCGGGAACCGACCGGTTCTCCCGTTGAGATGTACTCCTGCATGATAATGCCGAATATCTGCTTTTCGCGCCCACTGACCATAGTTAGCACTCGCCTAGTTAGTCTGCTAACAATATATAGAAACTCTCCCTTATGATGTCAATAGCCAAAAGACCCTGCGGATTTTGCTCAAAAAAACTGGACAAAGGCATGCGATATGGGTATGCACTGGGTCAATGAAGAACAGACCATTCAGGCGAGGCACGGCATGAAGGAAACGATTGCGGCGCTGGTGAACAAGACGATAGCGGACCTCGTGGAACAGGGGGGCCTGCCTCCCGGCTCGCGGTCGGATTTCGGGGTGAGCCTCCCGACCAATAAGCAGTTCGGCGATTTCACGACCAATGCCGCCATGATCCTGGCCTCGGCCGCCAAGCGGCCTCCCCGCGAGGTGGCCCAGATCATCCAGGCGGCCTTGCAGGCGCATAGCGATACCTTCGAGCGGGTCGAGATCGCGGGCCCCGGCTTCATCAACCTGTTCATCCATCCGCGGCGCTGGGTCGGCGTGCTGGGTGAGATCCGGGAGCGGAAGGAAGCATACGGGAACGGCACCTTCGGGGCCGGCAAAAAGGTACAGATCGAATTCGTGAGCGCCAACCCGACGGGGCCTCTGCATGTCGGCCATGGGAGGGGCGCGGCCGTGGGCGACACCCTGGCGCGCATCCTTGAGGCCGCCGGGTTCGATGTCCAGCGCGAATACTACATCAACGACACCGGCAACCAGATGAACATGCTGGGGCTTTCGGTCTTGTGCCGCTACCGTCAGCTCTTCGGCCAGGACGTGGACTTCCCGGAGAACGGGTACAAAGGCGAGTATATCCGTGACATCGCCCAGGAGCTGCAGTTGCGGCACGGCGACGCCCTGCTGTCGCTGCCCCACGAGGAGGCCCTGGCGCAGTGCCGCGCATATGCCGGCGAGACCATCCTGAAGGGGATCAAGGACGACCTCGCGGCCTTCAATGTGGGGTTCGACCACTGGTTCAACGAATCGCGGCTGTATCAGGAGAACCGGCTCGAAGAGACGCTGGCCAGGCTCAAGGCGCAGGACCTGATCTATGACCACGAGGGGGCGCTGTGGTTTAAGAGCAGCAGCTTCGGAGACGAGAAAGACCGCGTGATCCGCAAGCAGGACGGTTCCCTGACCTACTTCGCCCCGGACATCGCCTACCACCAGGACAAGCTCGAACGCGGCTTTGCCTGGATCATCGATATCTGGGGCGCCGACCACCACGGCTATGTGGCGCGCATGCGCGCGGCCCTGGCGGCCCTTGGCGCCCCGGACGACTGTTTCCATGCCCTGTTGATCCAGCTGGTGGCGCTGGTGAGGTCAGGCGAGCCCGTGCAGATGTCCACGCGATCCGGAGAGTTCGTCACCCTCAAGGAGATCCTGGACGAGGTCGGCAAGGACGCGGCACGCTATTTCTTCATGATGCGCCGCTGCGACAGCCACCTAGTCTTCGACCTCGAGCTGGCCAAAAAGAAGGGCGAGGAAAACCCGGTGTACTACATCCAGTACGCCCATGCCCGCATCCACTCCATCCTCAGGAAGGCCGCCGAGCAGGGACTGACCCCCGACCCCGACGGGGCGGACCTCATGCTGCTGTCCCGGGGCGATGATCTGGAGATGGTCAAGCTCCTGGGGGGCTTCCCTGATACCATCCTCGGCGCCGCGGCGGACCTCGAACCACACCGCATCGCCTTTTATCTTTTAGACCTTGCAACCGCCTTTCACCGGTTTTATAATAAGAACAAAGTGATATCGGACGATTATGCACTCACGCGGGCACGCTTGATCCTCATCGACGCCATCCGTCAGGTGATCGCCAATGGCCTGGCCTTGATGGGCATATCGGCGCCGGAAACCATGTAGGTCGCCATGGCCAGGAAGAGGACGGTTCAACGCGGCTCGGGGTCACTGGCACGCAATGTCGTGTGGTTCTGTGTTTCGGTCACGATCCTTATCTGTGCCAGCCTGCTCTTCCACCATATCATTCAATGGCCTGATCTGCCCCTGAAAGAGGTGCTCAAGGTCTCCGTTTTTTCCGGGCCCGATCGGACCCCTCGGGACGAAAGCGCGGATCGGAACGTACACCCCCCCCGCAAGGGCTCGAAGGACGAAAAGGCCGGTGAAGAGCCGCAGGCCGCGGCCGCGGCGCCGTACGAGTACAGCTTCTACGATATCCTCAGCCGGCCTCAAAAAGGCACGGCAAAGGACGAGTCGAGCTTCTACTCGATTCAGCTGGGGGCCTTCAAGTCACGTCAACAGGCACTCGCTTTCCGCGACGAGCTGAAGGATGCCAGGAAGCTGGATTGCAGGGTGGTCAAGAAAGGCGCGTGGAACGTGGTGCTCTGGGGGCATTTCACGACCAGGAAGGCCGCCGAGCGCTCCAGCCGGCAGATCGAGCGCCGCCTGGGGAGAGATTGCCTGGTCGTCGACCTGGGGTAGTCATGATCCTGCACGTGGTGGGGGCCAGGCCGCAGTTTATCAAGTTGGCGCCGGTGCTGGAGGCCCTCCGCGAGCAGGGGCTCGCCTCCGAGGTGCTCCATACCGGCCAGCACTATGACTTCGAGATGTCGGAGCTTTTGTTCAGGAACCTGGGCCTGCCCGAACCGCGGTACAATCTGGGCATCGGTTCCGGCACGCACGCCCAGCAGACCGGTGGCATGCTCTGCGGGATCGAAGAGGTCTTGAACCTGAGGCCGCCGGCGTTATTATTGGTGTATGGCGATACGAACTCGACCCTGGCCGGCGCCCTGGCGGCATGCAAGCTGGGCATCCCGGTCGGTCATGTGGAGGCGGGATTACGCAGCTTCGACCGCCGCATGCCCGAAGAGATCAACCGCGTCGTGGCCGACCATCTTTCCACCTACCACTTCTGTCCCACGGCCACGGCGGTGGCGCTCCTCAAGGCCGAAGGGATCGATGGCCTCCTAACCGGTGACGTTATGGTCGACGCCCTGCAGACATTTTCTCGGATCGCGAGCACCTGTCCCTGTCCGGCACCCTTCGTGCTGGCCACGATCCACCGCGCCGAAAACACCGACGACCCCGGCCGTTTCCTGGCCATCTGGGAGGCCCTCAAGGCGATCGCCCGCGAGATCCCGGTGTATTTCCCCATCCACCCGCGCACCCGCACCCGCTATCGCGATGTCATCGAGCAGGCGGACCACGGCGTCACGGCGGCGCCGCCGGCGGGCTATCTGGACATGCTGGCCATGATCAAAC
>JAKQBR010000133.1 GCA_029574005.1 Deltaproteobacteria bacterium
TCGCTGCTCGTGGCCCTCTGGTTCATGTTCCTGACCTTCCCGATCATGGTCATCAAGGTCAAACCCCTGGAGCAGACCATCACCTGGCGCTGGATGAACCTCGTGTATGTGGGCATAGGCGCCTTCGCTCTTTCCCTGCTCTGGCGCTACCTGAGGCGGCATCGCGCGGCGGTCGAAGAGGACGAGGATGCCTGGCAGAAAAGAATCGGCGCGATCATCCGCGCCGACAGGCGCGTCTTGGTCCCCGGACTGGCGCTCCTGGGGCTGGCGGCGCTCGCTTTTCCGCTCATCACCTCCACCTATCAGGTATCCATCATGACCACGGCGCTCATGTACGTCATGCTGGGGCTGGGGCTCAATATCGTGGTCGGCTTGGCCGGATTGCTGGACCTCGGGTATGTGGCCTTCTATGCGGTGGGGGCCTATTGCTACGCCCTGCTCAACCACCATTTCGGCCTGGGGTTCTGGACCTGCCTGCCGCTCTCCGCCCTGCTCGCCGCGAGCTTCGGCATCCTGCTCGGCTTCCCGGTCCTGAGGCTCAGGGGCGATTACCTGGCCATCGTGACCCTGGGCTTCGGCGAGATCATCCGCCTGGTCCTTGAAAACTGGAACGAGCTGTCCTTCGGCCCGAGCGGGATTGCCGACATCGATCGGCCGTGGCTCCCGGGCATGCAGCCCGACCTCCAGCAGGCCACCGTGTACCTGTACTACATCATGATCGTGCTGGTGGTATTCACCGTTTTCGTGGTGGGGCGCCTGAGGAACTCGCGCATCGGCCGGGCCTGGATCGCGCTGCGTGAAGACGAGATCGCCTGCCAGGCCATGGGCATCGACAAGACCAGGACCAAGCTCACGGCCTTTGCCCTGGGCGCCACCTGGGCCGGCATGGTGGGCTGCATCTTCGCCGCCAAGACCACCTTCATCAACCCCGCCAGCTTCACCTTCATGGAATCGGCCATCATCCTGTCCATCGTCGTCTTAGGCGGCATGGGCTCGCTGGTAGGCGTGATCCTGGCCGCATTGATCCTGATCCTGCTGCCGGAATACCTGCGGGCCTTCTCCGAGCTGCGCATGCTCATCTTCGGGGCCAGCATGGTGCTCATGATGGTGTTCCGGCCGTAGGGCATCATCAGCCGCGTGAAGCATCACTACGAGTGGCATGAGGAGACCTGAGGTCATGGCGCCGGTCCTGGAGGTGAAAGGCTTGAGCATGGAGTTCGGAGGCCTGCTGGCCCTGGACGCCATCGACCTGTGCATCGATGCGGGCGAGATCGTGGCCCTGATCGGTCCGAACGGGGCCGGCAAGACCACGTTCTTCAACTGCGTCACGGGCATCTACCGTCCCACGGCAGGCGATATCCTCATCTGCCGCCCGGGCGGTGAGCCTGAGCGCATCAACAGCCTGAAGCCCAACCAGATCACGGCCAGGGGCCTGGCGCGCACCTTTCAGAACGTGCGCCTCTTCCCGAACATGACGGCCCTGGAAAACGTCATGGTGGCCAGGCATTGCCGCACCCGTACAGGCATCATCGGCGCGGTGCTGAAAACCAGGCATGCCCAGGCCGAAGAGCGCGAATCCGTGCGCTTTGCCTACCGGCTCCTGAAGCGCTTCCAGCTCGAGGGCCAGGTCAATACCCTGGCCAAGGAGCTGGCCTACGGCGAGCAGCGCCGGCTCGAGATCGCGCGCGCCCTGGCCACGGACCCTTTCCTGCTGCTGTTAGATGAGCCCGCGGCCGGCATGAACCCGAAGGAGACCGAGGAGCTCGACGCCCTGATCAAAGGCCTGCGCGACGAGACCGGCATTGCCATCCTGCTCATCGAGCACGACATGAAGCTGGTGATGAGCATCTCGGAAAGGATCTACGTGGTTGACTACGGCGAGATGATCGCCCAGGGCAGACCGTCCGAGGTGGCCGCCAACGAAAAGGTGATCAAGGCCTACCTGGGGGAGAGCTTCGATGCTTGAGCTGAGCGCGGTGAATACCTATTACGGCAGCATCCACGCCCTCAAGGGCGTCTCGATGGCGATCAAACGCGGCGAGATCATCACGCTCATCGGCGCCAACGGGGCCGGCAAGTCCACGACCCTGATGAGCGTAAGCGGCATCGTGCCGCCGCGCTCCGGGACAATCGTCTTTGAAGGCAAGCGCATTGAACGCCTGGGCCCGGATAAGGTCTTTGCCTTAGGCATCGTGCAGGTGCCCGAAGGCCGGAGGATCTTCCCGGACCTCACGGTACTGGAAAACCTCTCCATGGGCACGTACCTGCGCCGGGACAAGGCCGCGATCAGGCATGACCTGGAGTATATCTTCGAGCTCTTCCCCCGCCTGGCCGAGCGACGGGGGCAGTCGGGCGGGACGCTTTCAGGCGGCGAGCAGCAGATGCTGGCCATCGGCCGCGGGCTCATGAGCAGGCCCAAGCTCCTGCTCCTGGACGAGCCTTCGCTCGGCCTGGCGCCGGTGCTGGTCCAGCTCATCTTCACCACCATTGCCCGCATCAACCGCGAGAACAAGACTACCATCTTCCTGGTGGAGCAAAACGCCAACATGGCGCTAACGATCGCGCACCGGGGCTATGTCATGGAAAACGGCGCCATCACCATCGCGGACACGGCCGAAAACCTGCGCAAGAGCGACAAGGTCAGGGCCGCCTACCTGGGGTTGTAGCCGCTTAAATCCTTCGCGCGCGCTTCAGCCCTGGGCTAGTCGCACCCGGCGACAACCTTGGTAGCTTCGCCACGATTCTCTCCATTTTCGACCAATACCCGCAGGGTCACGCTGCCGCCCGACGGGTCGTCGTATTCCAGGATGTATTGCTCATGCAGCAGGGCGGTCGATATCTGGTCATAGATTGTTCCAAGATCATCGTAGCCGGCCTCGAAGTACTGGCCGCCGGTGCCTTCCGCCAGCTCCTGCATGACGCCCGGGTTGGGGTTTTCCGCACCGATGCTGAGGATGGTGAAGATCGGGATACCCTTTTCCAGGGCGTGGTCGATAACCACCGGCAGGGTATAGGTAAGCGAGTAGTCTTCGCCGTCGGAAAAAAGGATGATGGCCTTGCGGTCATTGGCGGCATTATCGG
>JAKQBR010000136.1 GCA_029574005.1 Deltaproteobacteria bacterium
CCGCTGCTACTGCTGCATGGAGATCTGTCCCGAGGCGGCCATCGGGCTTAAGAAAGGACCGCTCACCTGGCTCCTGGGGTAAGAGCGTCCCAAAGGCCGGACACCGGGCGCAGATGGAGGGGAAGACCTCGGCCGAGACAAGCTATGTTTGAATCTTGGGTGCTAAAATGCTATGGAGGCTCTATGAAGGTCGCTTATAAGGTCTGGTTGGAAAAAAAGGGCAATCCGGTTTTCGGCAAGGGCATCTATCACATGCTCATGCTCGTGCGCGAGACCGGATCGTTGCACAAGGCAGCCGAACGCCTGGAGATGTCCTATCGCGCCGCCTGGGGCAAGATCCGCACCTTTGAAAAAACGCTGGATCTGGAGATCCTCGAACGCGGTCGTCACGGCCGGACGGGCGCCCAGTTGACCGAGGTCGGGCTCACGGTGCTGGCCTATTTCGAACGCATCCAGACCGAGATGGACCGCTTGATCGCCAAGGGTCCGGTGAGCGGTCTCATGTCCGAGATGGAGAGCTACATCAAGACCCAGTCCCGGGCGAAGACCCTGGCCGCCCGGCAGGACGCCTCGAAGAAAAAAGACGCCGCCCCTACCCCGTCACGTGCATAAGCGGACCGTCCCGGGCATACATTCATCGATGCATGCCGTGACGTGCTCGAATAATCAGCGCTCTCCATGAGCACGCAGCGGGCTATCGAAACCGCGGCCGTCGATGATCTCGTCATCATCATGCGAGACGCCGCCAGGGGCTGTTGGCTTGAATTCACACACCCGCTCGAGGTCCTTGAGATTCATGATGATCGAGATGTCGTATCGGCCCTGATCCATATCGGGCAGAGCGCCACCAGGCGGGGGCTGTATGCGGCGGGCATGATCGCCTATGAGGCGGCTCCAGCCTTCGACCCATCCCTTGCCGTGCCCGAAAAGGGACCCTTTCCGCTCCTTTGGTTCGGGCTTTACCGGGAGCCGCACAGGATCGTCATGCCTCCGATCCTTCACGATCCGAAGATTTCGCTCCCCGAATGGCACCCCACGGTTCAAGACCCGGAGTATCGAAACGTCTTCTCTGCCATCAGGTCGCATCTCTACCAGGGCGATATCTACCAGGTCAATTATACCTACCGTCTCGGATGCGCCTTTGCCCTCGACCCGTGGCCGTTCTTCGTCCGGATGTGCTCGGCCCAAGGCGCTCCATACGGTGCTTTCATCCGTACCCATGACCGGGTTATCCTGAGCGCCTCACCCGAACTCTTTTTCAGCCTCGACGGGGACAGGATCGTATCCCGCCCCATGAAAGGCACAATCGAGCGCGGACGCACCTGGCAGCAGGACCGCGAGAATGCCCGCAGGCTCCTGGTCTCTGAGAAGGAGCGCGCCGAAAACCTCATGATCGTCGATATGGTGCGCAACGACCTGGGACGAATCGCGTCAGCGGCCAGCGTGACCGTCCCGCGTCTCTTCGAGCTGGAGAAATACCCGACCCTCTGGCAGATGACTTCAACAGTAGAGGCGCGAACCGCTGCAAGCCTCACCGAGATCCTTCAGGCGCTCTTTCCGGCGGCATCCATAACCGGGGCACCCAAACACCGCGCCATGCAGATCATCGCGGACCTCGAAAACACACCGCGGCAGATCTATACCGGATCGATCGGCTTCTTGGCACCCAACCGCCGCGCCCAGTTCAATGTAGCCATCCGCACGGTGGCAATCGACCGGAGCGACAACGCCGCTCTCTACGGCGTCGGCGGCGGGATCGTCTGGGATTCAGAGTGCGATGCAGAACGGCGCGAGTGCCATGTCAAGGCCCTGGTCCTGTCAGCCCAAACCGAGGAATTCTCCCTTTTTGAAACCATCCGCTGGACGCCGCGGGAGGGTTACTTTCTGCTCGGACGCCACCTGCTCCGGATCGCACGTTCGGCTGCCTATTTCGATTATCCCCTCGATCTCCTCCGCATGCGCAGGAAGCTCAAGCGTCTTGCCCAGGACCTGCCGCCACGCCCTCACAAGGTGCGGCTGCTGCTGTCACACGACGGTGAAATCACCTGCCAGGCCGATGAAATCGTCATAGAGGAAACTCCCCCGATCCCGCAGGTCGCCCTGGCGTCTTTCCCGATTGATCCCTGCGACCCCCTGCTCTATCACAAAACCACCCGGCGCCGGCTGTATCGTGAGGCCCTGGATGAGTGGCGCGGGTTCGACGATGTCATCCTTTACAATACCCGCGGGGAGGTTACGGAATCCACGATCGCCAACATCGTAGCCGACTTAGACGGCGATATGGTAACCCCGTCCGTGGAATCCGGTTTGCTGCCCGGCACCTTCCGCGCTTGGATGCTTGACAAACGCTTAATACGGGAACAGGCTCTATCCGTCGAACGCTTGCTGGTCTGCCCACGCCTGTTCCTGATCAATTCGGTGCGCGGCATGTATCAAGTCTCGCTCGACTGTTACCGAAAAAGCCTTCATGTGGACGGAGCTCGGCATGACGGTCGGGTACGACCTGACACCGATTCCCGTCACGCCTGAGTCTGGCATTTCACGAAGCAGGGGAGGATGTTTGGCATGAACTTGATAACGCGGTCCGATTTCGACGGCTTGGCCTGCGCCGTGCTCCTGGAAGAAGCCGGCATCATCGATACCTATAAATTCGTCCACCCCAAGGACGTTCAGGACGGCCTGGTCCCCGTGACATCGAACGATGTCCTGGCCAACGTGCCGTATGTGCCGGGATGCGGGCTGTGGTTCGATCACCACTCCAGCGAGCAGGAGCGGCTCAAGATGCTCTCCGAGGTGAAGTTCGAGGGCATGTCCCGTCCGTCACGCAGTTGCGCCCGGGTGATCTACGATTATTACGGCGGGTCCAAACGCTTCCAGAAGTACGATGACAACGGCATGATGTGGGCCGTGGACAAGAGCGATTCGGGCGACCTGACCACGGAGGAGATCCTCTTCCCGACGGGCTGGATTCTGCTGTCCTTCATCATGGACGCCCGCACCGGCCTGGGGCGCTACCGTGATTACCGCATCAGCAACATACAGCTGATGACGGATATGATCAGGTACTGCCGCACCCTGAAGATGGAGGAGATCCTGGAGGTCCCGGACGTGAAGGAGCGGGTCCAGCGCTATTTCAGCCAGGAGCTGAAATACGAGGCCATGATCAAGGCCCATACCACGTGCCACGGCAATGTCATGGTCATTGACCTGCGCGACGTGGATGAGATCCTCAGCGGCAACCGCTTCATCGAATACGTGCTCTACCCGGAGCAGAACGTCTCCATCCGCGTCATCTGGGGCAAGATGAAGCAAAACGTGGTCTTCACGGTGGGGTACAGCATCACCAATCGCACCTGCACGGCCGATATCGGCTCCCTGATGCTGCGCTTCGGCGGCGGCGGGCACAAGATGGTCGGCACCTGCCAGGTCCCGACGGAGAAGGCCGAGGAGTCACTCAATGCCATCCTGGCGGCCCTGAGAACCGACGGCTGAAGGATTGTCCCTCTTCCTTTTGCACCCGCCGACATTGTCGACCCCGCGCCCGAGGGGAGCGGTTTCGATCGGCGGCCGCCAGAGATCGATCAGCGTGTAGCCTTTCCTGGAGGATCGGTTATAATATGATACGATGACTACAGTGCCCGGTATCCGTTACAGCTACCCGGAAGAAGGCACCATCATGGTGCATGTGGAGGGCGCCTGGGCCATGGGCCGGGAGCTGCCGGGGGCGAACGAGGTGTGCGAGCATGCCGCGGCGCGTCCCGGCACGCGCCGGATCGTCTTCGATCACGCCGGGCTCTCTGATTGGGACAGCTCACTGCTCACCTTCCTGATCGGCCTTCAGCAAGGGTGCGCCTCCACCGGCCTCTCCATCGAGTTCGACGGACTGCCTGCCGGGGCGGTGCGTCTCCTGCGGCTGGCCAGCGCCTTGACCGATCTGGAGATGCGCCCCGGCCCGCGGGTCCGAGCGCCCTTTCTGAACCGCCTCGGGTTATGGAGCCTGTCGCTGTACGGTTCCCTGACCGCGGTGCTGGCCTTCAGCGGCGAGGTGATGGCGGCCGCCGTCAGGATGGCGCGCGGCCGGGCGCGCTTCCGCCGCACCGACCTGGCGTCGCTGCTGTACGAATGCGGTCCGCAGGCCCTGCCCATCGTGTCGTTGATCAGCGTGCTGGTGGGCATCATCCTGGCCTTTGTCGGGGTGGTGCAACTCAGGATGTTCGGGGCCCAGATCTATATCGCCAACCTGGTAGGTATCGCCATGGTGCGTGAGATGGGGGCGCTGATGACCGCCATCATCATGTCGGGCCGCACCGGGGCCAGCTACGCCACCCAGCTGGGCACCATGGAGGTGAACGAGGAGATCGACGCGCTCAAGACCCTGGGCATCATGCCCGCGGAGTTTCTGGTCCTGCCGCGCATCATCGCTTTGGTGCTGATGATGCCGCTCCTCTGCGTCTATGCCGACATCGTCGGCATCCTGGGCGGCGCCGTGGTGGGGGTGGCGATGTTCGACCTCTCGCCTCTGAAGTACTGGGAGCAGACCCTGAACGCCCTGAACCTGACCCAGTTCACCCTGGGGGTTGTCAAGAGCACGGTCTTCGCCCTCTTGATCGCGTGCGCGGGGTGCTATCACGGCATGCGCGCCGAGCGCAGCGCATCCGCCGTAGGCTATGCCGCGACCAGGGCCGTGGTGGTCGGCATCGTGCTGATCGTGGTGACCGACGGCCTCTTCGCCATGGTCACCAGCATCTTGAGGATCTAGCGGTGCCGCCCGAACGTCCGTCCACCCCGGAGCGCCGGGACCATATCGAGGTTGAGGACATCACCCTGGCCTATGGCGAGAGGGTCATGCTCGAAAACATCTCCTTTGCGGTCAGACAGGGCGAGGTCTTCATCATCATGGGCGGCAACGGGTGCGGCAAGAGCACCTTGCTCAAGGTCCTCATCGGCCTGAAGGCTCCGGCAACCGGCCGAGTCCTGTATGACGGCGTGAGCTTCTGGGAGGCCGACCCCGCGGCGCAAGGCGCCATCCTGCAAAGGATCGGCATCCTCTACCAGCATAACGCCCTGTGGAGTTCCATGACCGTCGGTGAAAACGTGGCCCTGCCGCTCCAGGAGTATACCGACCTCACGCGGACGCGCATCGCCGAGGTCGTAGCGCTCAAGCTCGCCTTGGTGGGGCTGTCCGGTTACGAGTCCTTCTATCCCGCCGAACTGAGCGGCGGCATGCAGAAGCGCGCCGCCCTGGCCAGGGCCATGGCGCTGGACCCGGACATCCTCTTCTTCGACGAGCCGTCGGCCGGGCTCGACCCCATCAATGCCCGGCTGCTGGACGATCTCATCATCGAGCTTTCCGAGAGCCTCAAGACCACGGTCGTGGTCATCACGCACGATCTGGACAGCATCTTCACCATCGGCGGCAATGCCATTCTGCTCGACCGTCAAAGCCGGTCGATCCTGGCGCGGGGCAATCCCCACGACCTGCTGCGGTTGTCCAGCGATCCGAAAGTCATCTCGTTTCTCAACCGGGGGCGTACGGGAAGGGAGCCGAACCCCCGCTGCCTGGCGGTCCCAGCTGACATGCCCGGCCGAAAGGATGAACAGCCATGAGCAGAAAGACGAATACGGCGCTCCTGGGCGCCTTCGTGCTGGGGGGCATACTACTGGCCGTGGTCATGGTGACGGTATTGGGAGCCGGTCGCTTCTTCACCCGTCTTCCCACCTATGTCATGTACTTCAGCGGGTCCGTCAAAGGCCTCAATGTCGGCGCGCCGGTCGTGTTCAGGGGCGTTGCCGTCGGCAAGGTGAGTGATGTCAGCCTGTCCATCAACGCCGAAGGGACCTCGGTGCGCATCCCGGTCGTGGTCGAGATCGATCCAGGGCGCATCAGCGGAGATGCCCGGCTTCGCGACACGCACGCCTTGATGCGCACTCTGGTCGAGCGCGGCTTGAAGGCCCAACTCCAAATGCAAAACCTCCTGACCGGTCAGCTGATCATCGAGCTCGACTTCCACCCCGAGGCGGGTCCGCAGGGTCTCAAGATCTCCATGGGCTATCCCGAGATCCCTACCGTGCCTTCGAGCATGGAGCAGCTCACCAAGACCATCGAGAATCTGCCGATCGAGGAGCTGCTGCGCAAGCTCATCCAGGCGGTCGAAGGCGTGGAAAAGGCCGTGACCTCGCCGGATGTCGCCCGGGGCATCCAGTCGCTGAACCTGGCCATCAACGACGTGCGCCGTGTGGCGGCGAACATCGACCGCACCGTGACCCTCTTTTCCTCGGATATGCACGGCGCCGTGACGGATGCCAGGGTGCTGATAACAGATTCCCGCCAGCAGATCACGGACCTCAAGGCCAGCCTTGAGCAGACATCCGCGGCCACCCGCGCCGCCATGCAGCAGACGCAGAAGACCATGCGCGCCCTTGAAATGAGCGGTTCGGTGGATTCGCCCCTCATGCTGCAGCTGTCGCGCACCATGGAAGAGCTCGATGCCACCGCCGCCTCGATCCGCTCTTTAAGCGATTACCTGAGCCGCCACCCCGAGGCGATCCTGCGCGGCAAACCACGCTGAGGAGGAACAGATCACATGCCCAAAACCCCATTTTTCTGTCCGGCCGCGGCGTTGTGTCTCGCCCTGATTATGCTGAGCGCCTGCGCCTCCGGGGGCGCCGAGCGTTTCTATGTCATCGAAGCCCTCCCGGCCTGTACGCCGACCGGTTTGCCGGCCGGGGACACGCCTGTGCTCGGCGTCGGCCCCATCGAGATCCCCGCCTATCTCGACCGTCCCCAGATCATTACCAGGGTGCGCGCCCACGAGCTGATGCTGAACGAACATGCGCTGTGGGCCGAACCCCTTGAAAAAGCCGTAGCACGCGTCATCGCGCTGAATCTAGGAGCCTTGACGGGCGCCGTGGTCGAGGTCGATCCCTGGCGGCTCGCCTCCAGGGTCAGGTACCGGCTGAGCGCCCAGCTGGGGCGGCTCGACGGCGCCTTAGGGGGCGATGCGGTCCTCGACATCCGCTGGTCGCTGCGGGACGAACGCAGCGGGGAGTCCCTGATCACGCGGGAGACGCACCTGTCCAGGGCGTCCGGCGCCGCCGACTTCCAGGCCCTGGCCGCCGCCTACAGCTCCCTACTGGCGGAATTCAGCCGGGAGGTGGCCGGGGAGCTCATGCAGCTGCCGCGCTGAAGGTATCGGCTCAATCGTGGCGCACGAGGATGAGGCCGCTGGTGTCGAAGCCCGCTTGCGACGCCTTGGCGATCAGGGTGCGTAAGAGGTCCTTGTCCATGTCCGGGCTGCGGGCCAGGATCCACAGGTAGGACGTGTCAGGTCCGCTCACCAGCGCGTATTGATAGTGTTCCTGGTCCAGCTCGAATATGACATAAGAGCCGTAGAAGGGCCCGAAGAACGAGACCTTCAGGAAGCCCCGATCAGCCCCTTGCACGAAGTAGGCCTTGCCCCTGGCCTGCTTCCACTTCCTTTGCCTTTCCGAGTAGCCGCGGTTGATGACTTGGACGCCGCCCCCTTCCAGCAGGCTGTATTCGGCCGTCACGTTGGTCAGACCCCGCTCGAAGGAGTGGTCCAGCCTGGCGATTTCATACCACTTCCCCAGATAGCGCTCCACCGTGAAGTCCCGGACGGGCTGAACGTTTTCCGGCATGCCGACACAGCCGGGGATCAGCATGAGTCCCAGCATGAATACCCGTTTCATGTCCTTCAACCTCTCACCCCCCTTGTTCACCGGCCAGCCTGCCCCTTAGGTAAAAAAGCGTGATGGTATCATTTCTGTGGCCCCACGGCGGCCATGATGACCGTGGGGATGCCGGCCGGATTGGGACCGGCCGGGGCGAGGTCGCAAAACCCGAAGCCTTCATACAGCTTCCTGGCCGCGAGCCCGGCCGCGACGCCCCGGTCAAAGGTCGTCACCACGATCGGCCTGGTCTTGTCCAGGCGTTCGGCGGCCGCCTCCAAAAGGGCACGCCCTATCCCCTTGCCGCGCCAGGCTGACGCCACCGCGAGCCAGAGGATCTCGTTGTCTTCCGGCGATAGAACGATGCCGCCCTGCATCTGATCGTCATCATCGGTCTTGACACACAGGGCATGGCCGTCCGCAAGGGCCTGCCTCAGTCCGGCGCTAAAAGCCGGGTCATCCACCATGGGACCGAAGAGCGGTTCCACCTCTCCGGCCAGCCGCAGCCAGCCATCGAGATCATCCGGCGTGGACATCCGAGCGATCATACGCTATCCTTTGTTGTATCCGTGCCGAAAGGCGCATTGTCCCGTTCGTCCTTCTTTTTCAGCTCCCCGATGCCGGGAAACAAACCGACGATCAGGAGCGCGAAGGCCGCCCCGAAAAAGAATCCGCTCACGGTAGTCCGGGTCAGGAGCGAGGCCTTGCGCCTTTCCCAGTTGTTCAGCCGCACGCTGATGTCTCCGGGAAGGACCGGATGGGTTATCCCCTCATCGTCCGCCAGGAACAGGTCCCTTCCCTCAAGGCGCTTCTGAAGAAGCATCCCCGCGACGTAGAGCTCGAACGCGTCCTGAGTCAGCTCAATGGACAGCCCCTTGTCCCGATTCGTCCACCAGATGTTCTGCTCCCCCCTGAAGGCCTGATGCAGATCGATGAAAAACCCTGTTCCGATCGTAAGCACGCCGAAAAGTCCTGTCCATACGAGGGGGTTAATTTGCCATGTCTTCATCTCTTTCCTCCTTTGCGTCTGAATGAAATCATCGTGCGGTTTAAAAAAACCATCCATGAAGCCCCGTTACGTCGCGTTCTCGCCTGCCTCCCGTCGTTACGAGCCGAGGGATGGGCATCGAGCGAATCTATGGCTTGTAAACGGGCCTGGTCGAAACCGGCACGTTTTCACCTTGCAGGTAACGGTCAAGAAAGCCCCTCACCCGCTCGTCCACGGCGGCGCCGAAGTCCTCGTGATCTCCGCCCACGACCTTTATGAGATAGTTGGGCACGCCGGCCTTGGCAAGGGCGGCATGGAGCCGCACGGCCTGGTCATAGGGCACCGTGCGGTCTTTCGTGCCGTGCACGGTCATGACCGGCGGGTCGTTCGCGTCCACATAGCTGATCGGCGAGGCCGACCGCGCCTTGTCGATGTTCTTGATAACCGGGCCGCCCAAGAGCACGGCCGCGGGATCGTCCGATCGGGTGGGGTCGTAACCGCTCGACCTTTCGAGCATGGCAAGCAACTGCGTCACACCGAAGAAGTTCACGACGGCCGTGACGTGGCTGCTTTCACCCGTATACGGGCCCACCCTCCCCTCGAGCTCCGGCACGCCTGTGCTCAGTCCCAGCATCAGGGCCAGGTGGGCGCCCGCGCTCGACCCCCACACACCGATTCGATCGGCGTCGAACCCGTACCGGACAGCGTTGGCCCTCACCCAGCGGATCACCGCCTTGCAGTCATGGATCTGCGCGGGCCACTTTGCCTCGAGCGATAACCGGTACCCGGCCGATACGCCGGCGTACCGGCCGGAGCGCACCAGGGGGACGAGATTTTCCGCGCCTTCGGATTTATCGCCCATGGACCATCCTCCGCCATGAAAGAACACGATTACCGGCAGCTTTCCATCCGCGCGGTTCTTCGGCAGGTAGAGGTCGAGACGCTGCCTGGGGTTCGAGGTGCCGGCATAGGGGACATCGGGATGGATGACAACGGGCCCGCCCTTGAGCCCTGCCGGGGCTGTCGCGCCTCGATCGACCCAGCCCCGCTCATAGCCTCCAGACAGCGCGGCCGCGCATGCCAGAATCAGCAGCGCGGCCAGAAACATCATGCTCCGATGTTTCATGAAAATCAGTCCCTTGACTGAAACCTGAGTTTTCCTTGCCAAAATTTTACGGATTGAGCTTCACCTGGGTGGCGTTGTTGTCCTCGTTGCCTTCTTCCACCATGTTCGTGGTATCGATGGCGGCATCGATGGTGGCCTTCTTCTTGAGGACATACCCGGTCTCATACACGGCCCGGCCGCCCGCCTTGGCCAGCATTTTCCCGCGGTCATAGTCGAACAGGGAGACATTGGCCCAGCCGTTGCCGTTCATCTTCAAGTTCAGGATCGGCTGGTTGCCGCCGCTGTACAATGCCGGGTCAAGCCCGCCGATGCCGATGTTGGCCACCTCGACCACGACGCGCTTGGCGCTGTCCAGCCGGATATCGCTGACAATGAGGTCGGGTTTGCCGGTCAGAGGGGGCGTCTGCCGCAGGGTAGCCGCGGGCGGCCCGAGCTGTACGGTCTTGGAGTTGTTGGCCTCGCTCTCTTCCCGGACCTTGCCCGTTGCGTCAACGGTCACGGTCACCGTGCCGGACTTCACGATCTTGACCTTGTCGAAGACATAGGTGATGGAGCCCCCCGGCCGCTTGAGCCGGCCGTCAGGGTCGATCGCCGACAGGGCCATGCCGTAATTGCGCCCGTCCACGTTGGCCGTCAAGGTGAGGGCTTCGGCGCCTGTCTGGTTCCAGCGTGCGATATGCACACCGCAGCACTTCGAGCGGTTGGACAACTTGACCGTGAGCTGCTTGGCCTCGTTCAGGCCCACGTCTTCCACCGCCAGATCGGGATATCCTTCGAAGAGTCTTTCCGCCTCGGTATCCAGCTCGCTTATCTCTCCGGGATAGCTGATAAAGATCATGCCGGTGGCCTCGAAGGGCGATATGTTGCGGAAGATGACCACATAGCGTCCGCCGGTCTTTTGAAGCTCGGGACTGTCAACGGCATGCTGGATGTAGTCGGTATAGCCGTCGATCACCCGGCCGCAGGCCATCTGGCCGTGAAGATAGCCGGGTTTCTTGTCCTTCTTGCCGAAGAGCCGTTTGATCCCCTTGACCCACTGGCGGATCTCGTCGCCAGCGATATATTCAAGCGGGTTGAACTTGTTGGCCTTTTGGATCCACTGCTTCCACTCGGGGGTTTTTATGTCCTTGAAGGCGCGCGCGTCCACCAGTATGATCCTCAGCGGCTCATAATCCTTGTTGGAAGGCTCGGGATTGAGCCGGGTGGCCTTGACGCTCACCGTGATCTGACCGGGCCGGGTGAGCTCTATCGGGTAGTACAGGGTATAGGGATCATTCTGCTCGGCCTTGTAGAGGGTGAAATACTTCTGGATCACGGCATCCTCCTGTACCTCCGCCCTCGCGTACAATGGCAGAGCCAGCAATGCAACCAGCAATACGATGATTCTCCGGTCCATACATGACCTCCTGCTGAGATATCGATTATCGAATCCCCGAAGCTTGGCCGGGGTGGATGATCAGGGGCTTGGATCACTGCTCCACAGAATGCATCGCCATAAGCTTCGGTTTTCGACCCTCAAAAACATACAGCACATATCCCGTGATTTCAATAGGTTTATTCAACTCGTCTCTTGTAATTTACAAAAAAACCAGCGTAGTGTTCCATAAGTTACTCCAGGGGCGCGCAAGGTTGTCGATGTCATGGGGTTGTGCGCGTTAGGTATCCGGAGGCCATCGCCATCGCGCCGCATGTTTTCAGCGGCGTTGCCGGTGCAGGGTCTACTTCCGGCATGAACGACCATTGAGGAGGTTTGACGTGCAATCAACTCGATTTTATGGCGTTTTTCTCAGAAAAACGACGGCCCTGATGCTTCTTATCCCCCTGCTTCTGTGCGCATGCAACGAAGAGACCACTATCACCTATCCCGAGGACCCGGCCGGCTGGGCCGGCTGCCCCATCATCCCGTCGCCCGCCCCCTGGTTCAAATGGCGCCAGCGCTACATCTACGACGTGCGCGTGAACGGGCAGGCGGCTGACAGGTCCTACATGAACGGCTACGGGGGCTACTACGACGATTACATCGATACCGCCGGCGGGTTCGTCTACGGGGCCAATGCATGGCTGAGATCCATCGAGCCGGAAACCGTCGATGCCACCACCTATGTGCGCATCACCGGATACACGGCCGACTTTGCCCTGGATACGGACGGACTTTCCTGGTACAGCAAGGGAAACGGCAGCCTGAGATTCGACGGCGAGATTCTCATCTTCGACTATCCGCTGGTGCTCGGCAAGACCTGGTCGAGCCGGACGACCATCCGGCGGAGCATCCCGGTTGAATTCGAGGCCGTGGTGGCGGCCTATATCCCCGCCGGCATCAGCTCAAGCGATGATATCGTGGTCGCCCCGGGCCGCACCTATACGCCGCCTATAGACATCGCCGAGATCCCCCTCCCGTTGGCAGAGTTGGGCGGCATGACGTTTGAGGAGCTGGACGCCGTGAGCGTCGCCGACGCGCAGATCCCGTGGCCGGAGGTGAGGATTCAGGCCGGACCGCGTGCGGGCCTGAACGTTACCGGCTACTACGTGATACAGACGCAGCTGAAGCTCGCAGGCATCACGGTGATGAAGCAGGAGCTCTGGAAAGACGTGCGCGGGTTTGTGCCTGTGTACGATATCCACGAGTACCCGCCCCTTGTCGGCGCCGCCACGCATACCATCAGGCTGGCTCGGCGCTGGACCGGAACGCGCGACCTGTCATACTGATTCTTGATCAGCGAACGAGGCAGTTGGGGGAGAGACGCATATTGAGCGCTTGCACCGCCTTCGCGCGGGTTTCGCCTGCAGTCTGCCAAGGATGCGCCATGCACGGAGGCGGAAACGACAGGGCGGCGCGGCCGCAGTCTGCATCGGCATCACATGCTCTCCGTCATAACTCAATTCGTCAGGCTGTGGATCGGCGCCGGGATCAGCCCGCCGCGGCGGATAAGGGCGTTGTCGCCTCGGGCATTGTTGACGGACATGATCACGGATTCTCCTAAGAGTCCGCCGAAGCCGGCGCGCTCGCCCGCTTTCTTGCCCGGCACCGGGATGATGCGGGCCGCGGTGGTCTTCTTGTTGATGACGCCGATGGCCATCTCGTCGGCGATGATGGCCGAGAGCGTTTCAGCGCTGGTATCGCCGGGCACGGCCACCATGTCCAACCCCACCGAGCAGACGCTGGTCATGGCCTCCAGCTTTTCCAGGCACAGGTGCCCGTTCTCGGCCGCTTGGGAGATGTTGAGGTCCTCGCTGACCGGGATGAAGGCCCCGCTTAAGCCCCCCACGTTCGAGCTGGCAAACGCGCCGCCCTTTTTGACCGCGTCGTTGAGCATGGCCAGCGCGACCGTGG
The DNA here is from genome assembly GCA_029574005.1 of Deltaproteobacteria bacterium. GTDB lineage: Bacteria > Desulfobacterota > Desulfomonilia > UBA1062 > UBA1062 > JAKQBR01. The sequence goes on from JAKQBR010000136.1 coordinate 13,135, forward strand.
AGCCGGGCACGCCGATGCCCTTCAGCCCCAAGCTTTGGAAGATCTCGCCCACGCTGTCGCCCACATTGGGCGTAGGCGCGAGGGACAGGTCCACCACCCCGAAAGGCACGCCCAGGATGCCGGCCACCTCGCGGCCGATGAGTTCGCCCGCGCGGGTCACCTTGTAGGCCGTGCGCTTGATCAGTTCGGTGATCCGGCCCAGGTCAGCATCCGGATCTTCCGCCAGCAGCCGGTCGATGGCCTTTTTTACCACGCCGGGACCGCTGACGCCGACATTGATGACCGTGTCGCGCTCGCCCACGCCCAGATACGCGCCCGCCATGAAGGGGATGTCCTCCGGGATATTGGCGAATACGCACAGCTTGGCGCAGGCGATGCCGTCTTTTTCGGCCGTAAGCTCGGCTGCCTTCTTGATCTGGCGGCCCATCAGCAGGATCGCGTCCATATTGATGCCGGCGCGGGTGGTGGCCACGTTCACCGAGGCGCAGACCCGCTCGGTGGTTGCCAGGGCCTGCGGCAGGGCTTCGATCAGGGCGCGGTCACCGCGGGCCATGCCCTTTTCCACCAGGGCCGAGAACCCGCCCAGAAAATCCACGCCGCTGGCCCGGGCCGCCTCGTCGAGCGTCTCGGCGATGGCCGCCATCTCCACGGCCCCGAACGGCGCCGCGGCCACGGCGATAGGGGAAACCGAGATGCGTTTGTTGACCACCGGTATGCCGTACTTCTGTCCCACCTGGTCGCAGACCGCCACCAGGTTTTCGGCCGCGCCGGTGATGCGGTCGTAGATCCTTGACTGAAAGCGCTTGAGGTCGTCGCCGGCACAGTCAAGCAGACTGACCCCCAGGGTCACGGTGCGCAGGTCCAGGTGCTCGCTTGTGAGCATCTCCAGCACCGAAAGGATCTCTCCATGGGTAAACATCCGCTCCCCCCTATAAGACCCTGTTCATGGTCTCGAAGATATTTCTGTGCTGGATGCTGATCTGAAGGTCCAGCTCTTTGGCCCTCTCGGACAATGCCCGGCGCAGCTCGTTGAGGTCCACGCTCAAGGGGATGTCCACCTCGTAGATCATGGTATTGTCGCCCGGCTCCGCGCCGCCCCTGAACACCGCCCTGAGCTGCGCGACATTGACATGATGGGCCGCGAACACGGCCGTGATGCCGGCCACCAGACCCTTGCGGTCGGGCCCCCGCGTGGTGACTACATAGGGTTCGCACTTCTGCCCCCGGTTGAGGTTGACATGCGTGCCCAGCTCGCGGACATGGAAAAAAAGCTCGAACCCGGCGGTGTTTTCCTTTAGCTCCGCTGCGAGCCGCGCGGTCGAATTCTTTCCCCGGCCCGCGACGATGAAGAAACAGGCGAACTGGTTCTGCAGGATGGTCTGGCTTACCTCCTCGATATTGTAGTCCTGGTCATGGAGCACCTTGGTGACCGAGGCGATGATGCCGGGCCGGTCTTCACCCAGGACCGTAATGATGAATTTCTTCATGGCTATGAGGCACCATCCATTCCCGGACATCCGCCGGCGACACTGTGGTTCTCCCTTTTCTCAACCTCTCAAAATGCCCTTCTTGGGCAGGCGATTATACTCAATACGCCACGCTGTCAAGCCAAGGCGCTTGTATCTCATCCTTTCATCTGCTTCTTGTACGATTCATATGTAAATCTCCCTTGAGAGACCGGGAGGTTTTGATTTTAGGGTATTAGGGATAAGCCAGTAATGGAGAGAAGTTTCATATGCGTGGTCTCCGTTAGGAGCCGACAGTTTGTTGTGCATACTGGCGTTGGTCATG
>JAKQBR010000143.1 GCA_029574005.1 Deltaproteobacteria bacterium
ACCGTAACGACATTGCGGGACATCACCAGCCCGGTCCTCAATGATGTGGGGCCGAAGTACTTGTTCTCATAGTTCTTGGGCCGCCACCCCTCGTCGAACTCATCGGACTTATAGGTCAAGGGCGTGTCAAGGATGATGCTGGCCGGCGTAAACCCCTTGTCGATGGCCGCGGCATAGATGAACGGCTTGATGGCGCTGCCGCTCTGGCGCTTGGCGTACAGGGCGCGGTTGAACTGGTTGCGCGCATAGTCCACGCCGCCCACCATGGCCAGCATGCCGGCGCTCTGGACGTCGAAGGCCACCAGGGCTCCCTGTACCAGGGGGTCCTGGGAAATGCGCCATGAGCCGCCGGTGTAACACAGGCGCAACATGTCTCCTACGGCCAGTACCCCCCTGGGGTCCCAGGCGCCCGAGGGCTTGATCCAGGCATAACTCTCGGGCGGCAGCGTCAATACCTGGGTGCCGATGGAGACCTTGAGCGGCTGGGCGCTGACGACCTCGCCCCAGTAGAGCTCGAAATTCCGCAAGCCCTGCCAGGCGATCTGGTTCTTCTGAAAGGCCAGCATGTTGGCCTTCTGCTCTTCACCCAAACCCCTGAGCGGACCACGATACTGCCCCTGTCTCATCTCCAGCTCGATCACCCCTTTGCGCACGGACAGCTCGGCTAAGTCCTGCAGCCGGGGTACGATGGTGGTCTTGACCACGATGCCGGTGTTCATGATCGCGGGGCCGTATTTCTGCACGGCCAGGGTCTTCACGTAATCCGTGATATAGGGGTAGCGCGTGAACATGGCCACGGACTTGCCCGTAATCTTGAGCGGCTCCCGATAGGCGTCGGCCGCCTCGCTCTGCTGGATATAGCCCTGCTGAACCATGCGGGAGAGGACGTACCACTGCCGCCTCTTGGCCCAGACAAAGCTGTTGAGGGGTGAATAGCGGTGGGGCGCGGGCGCCAGCCCGGCGATCAGCGCCGTCTCCGCCAGGTCGAGATCGTTGCACTCCCGGCCGAAGTATCGCAGACTGGCTGCCCCGATCCCGCTGGCGCCGCTGCCCAGATAGATCCGGTTCAGATACAGGCTCAGGATCTGCTCCTTGGACAGGGCCTGTTCGATCCTGAAGGCCAGCACGGCCTCCCGGACCTTGCGGTACATGGTCTTCTCGCGGCCCAAGAGGTAGGTGCGCACCACCTGCTGGGTGATGGTGGAGGCCCCCTGGACATAGGAGGCGGCCTTGATGTCCGTGATCAAGGCGCTCACGATGCGGCTGAAATCGATGCCGGCATGATCATAAAAGGAGGCGTCTTCGGCGGCGATGAAGGCCTTTTTCATCATCTCCGGGATCTCCGGGGGCGCCAGCACCACCATGCCGTCGGGCGGGAACCAGCCGATGACCTGGCCGTCGGCGGCGATGACCTTGCTGAGGCGGGTCGGCTGCATCTCGCGCAGCTCCTTGATGGAAGGGATGCCCCGCATGATGAACCACCACCCGAGGCCGGCCAGGGACAAGCCGATCAGCACGGACAGACCGAGGCCCAAGACAAGCCATTTCCTTCTCATGCTGCTCACCTTAAATCCATATTCCGCAAGAATACAAGGGCAATTTCCTCCCGGTGGGCGAAGTGAGGGCGTTACCCCGCGCGTCTTGAAACCGGCCGCGTCAGAACTGCCTGATCCCCAGCGAGAAATAGAACGCCTGATGCCCGCCCTCGCCGCGGCCGTACCCGAGGAAGATGGGGCCGAACGTGGTGTCGAGCCCCAGAAAGACACTGCCGGCATGGAGCATATCGCCGCTGTTGACATCCTCGCGCGTTAACCAGGCATTGCCCATCTCGTAGGAGAAACCGCCGTAGACATCGCTCGGCAGGAAGCTCGACAGCCGGACGATCTTGCCGTAATAGATGAGCTCGCCCAGCACGGCGTGGTTGCCGCAGACCTGGTCCGCATTCATGCCGGAGAGGTTGAGGAATCCTCCCAGGGAGAACCTGCGCGGAACCGCGTCGGCGCTCCCCAGATTGGTGCCCCACCTGCCCCGCAGCGCCACGGTGTGCCGCCGGTAGGTCAAGGCCTTGACCAGCGCGCCCTCGGCATGCCGGTAGTTGCGGTCCGCGCCCAGATTATCGCGGCCATACTCATACCCGGCGGTGAACAGCCAGCCCTGCCGGGGGAAAAAGGCGTTGTCGAGCTGGTCGAGGTTCAATTGCACGCGATAGGCCCCGTAGGTCTCCTTTTCCTCGGAGGTTATCTCCGATTCCTGCCCGATCTTGAGCCGGGTCCTGTTCCGGCCATTGACATACCCCCATCTGAGCTCGCCGTACTCGCCCATTTGCAGTCCCAGGTCCATCCCGCCCCAGGCGTCATGCACCTTGTATTCGGCATCGGCGTTTTCGCTCTTCCGTTCGGTGTACACATGCACCGGATAGGAGCGGTATGCGCCCGAAGGCGCCAGGAACACCTTCCAGGGATAGGGATTGAGCGGCTGATAGAACTCGGCAAGGAAGCGCTGGCGCTGCCCGACCAGGAGCTCGCTCTTCCATTTGGCCCCCAGGCGGTTCAAGGGCGAGGCGCTGTACTTCATGAGGATCTGGTAGGTGTGGTCGTTGTCCAGGTTGGACTCCAGCTCCATACCCAGGCTGATGACATGACGCGGCCTGGTCTTTTCCTTCTGCTTGATGAGCAGGCCCTGCCGGCCGCCTTCCTCAACCAGGGCAAAATCGATGTCCTCGAAATCGCCGCGGCGGTAGAAATCGAACATGTCATAGGCCAGGATGTCTTTCTTCAACACCCCTTTGGCGCTGCGATCGATGAGCTTGATGATGAACTCCGATCCCAGCCAGGACTTCTGCTCCATCCTGACGAACTCGATGGTGCCCAGGGGCTTGAGCCTGCCGCGCTGCGCGTCTCGAATGGCCTGGTATTCCGCCTGGTCCACGGACAGCCCCTTGAGCCTGTCTTCAAGCCTGCGGGCGGCCAGCGTGCCGCTTTTCACCGCCTCCTCCAGCTTGTCGAAACTGGCGGTCCCGACTTCGCCCAGATCGGGCTCGATGAGGATGTCGTCAGGGCCGACCTTCTTCAGTTCAGCGGCCACATTGCGGTTGGTCAGGATATTGGTGACCTGGTCGACGATGGAGAGGAAGCTTTCAAGGTCCTCGCGTTTGGTGAGGGGGGTGCCGATATTGACCGCGATCACCACATCCGCGCCCATGCCCTTCACGACCTCGACAGGCAGGTTCTGGGACACGCCGCCGTCCACCAGCAACCGGCCGTCGATCTCCACCGGGGCGAAGGCCCCGGGGATGGCCATGCTGGCCCGCATGGCCCGGGCGAGATCCCCATGGTCCAGGACAACCATCTCGCCGGTGGCGATATCCGTTGCCACGGCACGGTAGGGGATGGGAAAGGCATCGAAATCCTCCGGGGCATTGAGCGTCATGGAGCGCAGCAGCAGATCGATGCGCTTGCCGCGGATCAGCCCCTTGGGCAGACTGACCCCTTTCCGGAGATCCAGCTCCAGGCTGGTAAGGTAGTTGCGCCGGTCGGATTTGCCGCGGTAGTTCTCGCGCTGGCGCGGGATCTTGTCGCTGAAGATGCCCTCCCAGTCGGTCTGGGTGATGAGATGTTCCAGCTCATGGAGCGGCACGCCCGAGGCGTAGAGACCGCCGACGATGGCCCCCATGCTGGTGCCGGCGATATAGTCGATGGGCACGCCCTTCTCCTCCAGGATCTTCAGGACGCCCACATGCGCGGCGCCACGCGCCCCTCCGCCGCTGAGGGCCAGCCCGATCTTGGGCCGCGCGGGCCGTTCTTCGGCATAGGCGCCCAAAGGCATGACCACGACCATGAGCAGCAAAACCACGCGCCTTCGCAGACACCGCTTACCGGACATCTTCACCCCCCTTCCCGTGGCCCACACGAGCCGAGCACGCGCTCGAGCAATGGCGAGATCATAGCCTCTAGGGCTGGTGAACGCAAGATTGACCATCGCTTCCACCCGAGCCCGCTGCCTCAAGATACTGGACGCGGCACGGGCGTTATGTTAATGGGTCAGTCACTATTGACGCGGAGGGTGGTATGCAAGCTGAGTACAAACCTCAGGAAATCGAACCGAAATGGCAGGAGGCGTGGGAACGGGGCGGCCTCTTCAAGGTCAGCGAGGATGCATCGAAAACAAAATACTACCTCCTGGAAATGTTTCCCTACCCTTCCGGCCGCATCCACATGGGGCATGTCCGCAACTACACCATCGGCGATGTGATCGCGCGCTATAAACGCATGCGCGGCTTCAACGTGCTGCACCCCATGGGCTGGGACGCCTTCGGCATGCCGGCCGAGAACGCGGCCATCGCCAGCGGAACGCACCCCAAACAATGGACCTATGACAACATGCGCTACATGAAGGAACAGCTCCGGCGCATGGGCTTCAGTTACGACTGGGACCGCGAGATCGCCACCTGCGCCCCGGAATACTACCGCTGGGAGCAGCTCTTCTTCGTCCGCATGTTCGCCAAAGGCCTGGTGTACAAGGACCGCACCTACCTCAACTGGTGCGAAAGCTGCAAGACCGTCCTGGCCAACGAGCAGGTGGAGGACGGCGTGTGCTGGCGCTGCGGCACCCAGGTGATCCTCAAGGAGTACGACCAGTGGTTCTTTCGGATCACCCGCTATGCCCAGGAGCTGCTGGACAACATCGAACGGCTCAAGGAGGGTTGGCCGGAGCGCGTGCTCATCATGCAGAAGAACTGGATCGGACGCAGCACAGGTTCGCTCATCCGTTTCGCCATCGACGGCACCGGCGATGACATCGAGGTCTTTACCACCCGGCCCGATACCCTCTACGGCGCCACCTTCATGAGCATCGCCCCCGAACACCCGCTGGCCAGGACCCTGCCCAAAGGCACCGGCCAGGAGGCGGCGGTCAATGCCTTCGTGGACAAGACGCTCAAGGAAGACAAGATCACGCGCACCTCGGAGAATTACGAGAAGGAAGGCGTCTTCACGGGGCGCTACTGCATCAACCCCCTGACCGGGTTCAAGATGCCCATCTATGTGGCCAACTTCGTGCTGTACGACTACGGCACCGGCGCGGTCATGGCGGTGCCGTCCCATGACCAGCGCGACTTCGAGTTCGCCAAGAAGTACGACCTGACCATCATCGTGGTCATCCAACCCGAGGGAGCCACGCTCGACGCCGCCGCCATGACGGAGGCCTACGAGGGCGACGGCGTGCTCGTCAACTCGGATAAGCACAACGGCCTGCCGAACCGGCAGGCCATGCAGGCCATCACCGAGCATCTGGCCGAGAAAGGCCGGGGTGAGGCCACGGTGAACTTCCGGCTGCGCGACTGGGGCATCTCCCGCCAGCGCTACTGGGGGGCGCCCATCCCCATCGTGCACTGCGAAAAGTGCGGGACCGTGCCGGTCAAGGAATCCGACCTGCCTGTCCTGCTGCCAGAGGATGTCAAGCTCACCGGCACCGGCGTTTCCCCCATCGTCCAGGTGGACGCGTTCGTGAACACCGCCTGCCCGTCCTGCGGCGGGA
>JAKQBR010000150.1 GCA_029574005.1 Deltaproteobacteria bacterium
GCCGTAAAAGAGGTTGCCGCGGTCGATGGTCAGTCCTTCGAGCTTGCGGGTATCGCAGGACTGGCGGCCTATGATATAGGTGATGCCGGGGGCGTCGCTGGGGAGCGCAAAGCTAACGGCGTAGTCCTTGTCTTCCTCGCGCATGGTGATGGTCGGCATGACAATGATCTCGTGCGCATTGACCGCCCCGGTCTGGTGGGCCTTGGCCCCCCGCACCACGATACCGTCCTGCCGCTCCTCGACCACCCTCAGAAACATGTCCGGATCGGATTGCCGATGGGGAGGCAGGCTGCGGTCGCCCTTGGTATCGGTCATGGCGCCGTCGCAGACCAGGTCGTTCTCCTGAACATAGGCCAGGTATTTGAGGAAACGCTGATAATACGAGGTGCCATACTTGGCATCGATGCCATATGTGGTGATGGAAAGCGCGTTCATGGCGTCCATGCCCACGCAGCGCTGGAAGCAGCAGGCGGTCAGCGACCCCATCAAGCGCCCCATCTTACTCTTTTTCACCAGGTCCTCGGTGCTCTGGTGGATATGGGTGAAGCGGTTGATCTTCTTGCCCGTCACATGCGATTTGACGGTCAGGATGTCCTCGTATTCCGGCCGATGGGCGAATTCATAGGTGGCGGCTACGGCATTCATGGATGGCCTGATGATGGGATCGTCCACCACGTTTTCCACCTTCTTGCCGAACAGGTAGACGTTCAGCTTCAGCTTCCGCAAACTTTCCTCATACTCTCTGGCGTTCATCAATCTGCTCATCTGACCCTCCTGTCCATGACCTCACATGCGTCTGGTCTTGCGATGTCCTCTTGACACGAACGATCCCGCATACATCTGCCAAGCTCGGTACCGAGGAGATGGTTGCGTTCACATCTTCGGGCGCTCTGTTCAAAAAGATCCACCCGGTTGATCGGAATGGCATAGTACGCATCGAGTGACTGGGACTGCGTTTGAAAACCATGTGTCATATACCCCCCCTCCATGGAATATCTTCCCTCATCAGGGATACACGGCCTATCAGCGATCCTTGGATCCGAGTAAGACCTCCTGTCCCCTGATCAGGGAATCGGCGCCATCCAAAGCACATACCGGGACCAGGCACCGCCATTGTAGTGAAATGAAATTCATCGCGGCGAAGTTCGATGTCCTTGAAACCGTCTGCAAGCCTTGTCCCCTCTTCCTCCTGTCCCGGGACGGCCTCGGCCCGGCGCCATCAAACGGTATTTTCGATAATATCCAGAATGCGCAGGAGCGTGGCTGTCTCTTCGCGCCCGACCAGCTCCTCAATCTTTTTATTGAGGTTCTGCGCCACCGGCAGCACGGTGATGGCGAGCTCGCGGCCCTTGGGGGTGAGATGGATCTTCATGACTCGCCGGTCGTCGCGGTCAACCACCCTCTCGACCAACTCCTCGCGTATGAGCCGGTCGACAAAGCCTGTCACAGCCGGGCTGTCGACCTGCACCCGTTCGGCGATATCTTTCACGGCGCTGCCGTCATTGTCAAGCAGATCGAAGAGGATGAAGGTCTGTCCGACCGTGATACCATACTTCCCGTATTCGCTGTTCACATAGCGCCATATCCGACGAGTCACGGCGCCGATGCGGAAGCAATACAACCCGTCCAGGATATTCGCCTTATCTCTGCCTTTCTTGCTGTTCCGAGACGCGTTGTCGGCTCCCATGTCTCAACTCCGTGTGCCTTTTGGTCGCATCAATTCCTATAATTATAGGATAATACAGACTACCTTTCCGGGCCGGGAGTGTCAACACTGTATTTACCCGGCAGTGAAAACACCTTGACAAGCGCGCCGGCTTTCATTAATAGCTCATGAACCTTGTAAGATCAAAGGAAGGGGTAGAGTATGTACGCAGTAATCAAAACAGGCGGGAAACAGTATAAGGTTGAGGAAGGCGACCGCATCCAGGTAGAGAAGCTCAATGCCGCCAAGGGCGATGAAGTCGCCTTTGGAGACGTCCTCTTTATCGGCGGCGATCAGTACATACTCGGCAAACCCACGGTCGACGGGGCTTCGGTCAAGGCCCAGGTAATCCGGCAGATGCGCGCCCCCAAGGTCATCATCTTCAAGATGAAACGCCGCAAGGGTTACCACAAGAAACAGGGTCACCGGCAGGACCTCACCGAGGTACGCATCACCGCCATCAACACGGGTAAGGAGGCATAGGACCATGGCACACAAGAAATCCGGCGGGACTTCGCGTAACGGCAGGGACACAGCGGGCAAGCGCCTGGGCGTGAAGATATTCGACGGTCAGGGCTGCAAGGCCGGCTGCATCATCGTGCGCCAGCGCGGCACCAAGATCCATCCCGGAGAGAATGTCGGCTGCGGCCGGGACTATACCCTCTTTGCCCTGAAAGCCGGGACGGTCAAGTTTGAAACCTTGGGCAACAGCAAAAAGGTCGTAAGGGTTATCGAAGCAGCCGCGTAATACATGGACTTCATCGATGAGTCCAGAATCTATGTAAAATCCGGAGATGGGGGCAACGGCTGTTGCTCCTTTAGACGCGAAAAATACATCCCCAAGGGCGGCCCCGACGGCGGCGACGGCGGCAAGGGCGGTGATGTCGTCATCCAAGCCGACGTCAATGTGCACACACTCCTGGATCAACGCTATCATCCCCATTACAAGGCCAAACGCGGACAGCACGGCAGGGGCAAGAACATGACCGGCCGCGGCGGCGAGGACTGCGTCATCCGTGTGCCCATCGGCACGGTTGTCAAGGATGTGGCCAGCGGAGCCATCATCGCCGACCTGACAAACGCCGGACAGTCCATCGTCGTGGCCAAGGGGGGAGACGGAGGCCGCGGCAACGCCCGCTTTGCCACCCCAACCAACCAGGCCCCGCGCTACTGTGAAGACGGCTGGCCCGGCGAGGAAAAAACCCTGCAGCTCGAACTCAAGCTCCTGGCCGATGTCGGCCTGGTTGGGTTCCCCAACGCCGGCAAATCCACCTTCATCTCGAGGGTCTCGAACGCCCGGCCCAAGATCGCGGACTATCCGTTTACGACACTGACCCCCCATCTCGGCCTGGTCAGATGGAAGGGCGCGGATTTCGTGCTGGCCGATATCCCCGGCATTATCGAGGGTGCGCACCAGGGCGTGGGGCTGGGGTTGCGGTTCCTGAAACACATCGAGCGCACGCGCCTGATCGTGTTTCTGATCGACCTTTCTCCTGAGAACCCGCGCGAGCCGCTGGCCGAGTTTTCAATCCTCAACGATGAGCTGGCCCGCTACAATGCCGATCTCACCGCCAAGGCGCGCATCATCGTCTTCAACAAGTGCGATATCGGTCGCAGGCGCGCCAAAGATGCGGTTGCCATACTCTCGGACAAGGGGTATGCTTGCTTTGTGGCCTCGGCCATGACCAAGGAAGGCCTTTCGAAGGTGCTGGATGCGATTGTGAGGGAACTGCATGTCGGGAACGAATCGACGGGAACTGGCGAACAGTAAACGCATACTCGTGAAGATCGGCTCAAGCTCTCTGAGCCTGGCCGAAGGGCTCAACTACCGGATCATAGAACGCCTGTGCGACGACATCTCCCTGCTCAAGGACGCGGGCAAGGAGTTCGCCATCGTCTCTTCCGGGGCAGTGGCCTCGGGCCGTGCCATCACCAAGGGGTGCACCAGCGGCGAGGCCCTGTCGCGCAAGCAGGCCCTGGCCGCTATCGGTCAGGGTTCCCTGATCAAGGCCTACAACGACGCCTTCAAGCGCTACGGGCATATCGCGGCCCAGATCCTCCTCACCCGTGACGACATCGACGACCGTCATCGTTACCTCAACATCCGCAATACCTTCACGGCGCTCTTCGAGCTGGGCGCCGTCCCGATCATCAACGAGAACGACACGGTACGGGTGGAAGAGATCCAGTTCTCGGACAACGACATGCTCTCGGCCATGATCCTGCCCCTTCTCGAGGCCCAGCTGCTCATCATCCTGACCGATACCGGCGGGGTATGCCGCGAAGACCCTCGCGTGTGCCCCGACACCGAACGCATCCCTATAATCACGGACCTGAAGCTCAAGGACATCAGGGGCGCCAGCACCCAGGCCGGGACGTCCGGTCGGGGCGGCATGTACTCCAAGCTGATGGCGGCCTACCATGCCGGGCTCTTGGGCGTGCCGACCGTGATCGCCGATGCCCGCACCCCGCATGTCATCAGTGCCGTCTTAGACGGTGAAGACCTGGGGACCCTGATCATTCCGCCCCGCAAGGAACGCCTGAGCCGGAAGGACCACTGGATCGGGTTCGTCTCCATCCCCAAAGGCCGGGTGATCATCGACGACGGCGCCGTGACCATGCTGACGCAGAGAGGCAAGAGTCTCTTGCCCGCGGGCGTGACCGGTGTGGAGGGCCGCTTCGTGGAAGGCGACACGGTCGAGATCGTCGATGCACGCGGCATGGTAATCGCCGCGGGCCTGTCGAACTTCACCTCCGAGGATGTCGCCCGCGTCATGGGGGCCAATACCAAGGACCTGGCCGGCATCCTGGAGAAGGAATGCGACGAAGAGATCGTTCATCGCAACAATATGATCCTGAAAGGAGCACACCTCTAATGGGCACCGATATCTCAGACATCGCCAGAAAGGCCAAGGAGGCCAGTCGAAACCTGGCCATACTCGGCAGCGCCGAAAAGGCGGCGGTCTTGCGGCGCATGGCGGGCGCCTTATGCGACAACGCCGAACACTTGAAAGCGCGCAATGCGCTCGATCTGGAGAAGGCGCGCGCCGATGGTCTGCCGGCGGCCATGCTCGACCGCCTTGCGCTGACGGACAAGGTCATTGCGGGCATGGCGCAGGCCCTGGAGGAGATCGCCGAGCTCCCCGACCCGATCGGGACGATCACCACTATGGTCAGACGCCCCAACGGCCTCATGGTCGGTCGCATGCGCATCCCTTTGGGCGTGGTGGCTATGATCTACGAATCCAGGCCCAACGTCACCTCCGACGCCGTGGGCCTGTGCCTCAAATCCGGCAATGCCGTGATCCTTCGCGGCGGCTCGGAGGCGTTCCACTCCAACCAGGCCATCGTGGCCGTACTCAAGGCCGAACTTGCGGGCAGCCATATCGATCCGGACCTCATCGGCTTTGTCCCGGTAACGGACCGCGCGGCGATCATGGAGATGCTGAAACTCGAAGACTCCATCGACCTGGTCATCCCGCGCGGCGGCGAGGGACTTATCCGCACCGTGGCCGAGAATTCCCGCATCCCGGTACTGAAACATTACAAGGGCGTCTGCCACATCTTCGTTGATCGCGATGCCGACCTGGACAAGGCCTACTCCATCTGCCATAACGCCAAGGTGCAGCGGCCCGGGGTATGCAACGCCATGGAGACGCTCCTGGTGGATGCCGCCATCGCCGAACAGTTCCTGCCCGAGATGGTCAAACGCTACCAGGCGAGCGGGGTTGAGATCCGCGGGTGCCCCCGCACCATGAGGCTCGCCCCGGCGGTGACCACGGAGGCCACCGAGGATGACTGGTACGCCGAATTCCTCGACCTGATCCTGGCCGTCAAGGTGGTGGACACGCTGGAAGAGGCCATCGACCACATCGAGCGCTACGGATCGAACCATACCGAGGCCATCATCACCGAGAACTACACCCGGGCCATGCGCTTCCTCAAGGAGGTGGACTCCTCCACCGTGCTGGTCAATGCCAGCACCCGCTTCTCCGACGGCGGCCAGTTCGGGCTCGGTGCCGAGGTCGGCATCAGCAC
>JAKQBR010000155.1 GCA_029574005.1 Deltaproteobacteria bacterium
ATGCAGTGGCTGGAGGAGCATATCTTCCCCACCGAGAAGGAGTTCGTAAACGAAGAGTTCGCCTATCTCGGCTCCCTGCTCGCCGCGCTCGAGATGCTGCATTCAGGGACCACGTCCTTCTGTGATGGATATTTCTTTGAAGACCATGTCGGAAGGGCTGCGCGCGAGGCCGGCCTGCGCGCCTGGATCGCCGAGGGTTTCGTGGGGTTTCCCACCCCCTCCATTCCCGATCCGACCCAGGCGCTCGCATACGTCAGGGACTTCGTCAAGCGCTGGAAAGATGACGAGCTGATCCAGCCTACCATATTCTCACACGGGGTCTACACCTGCGAGCCCGACCAACTCGCGGCCGCCTACGACCTGGCCGAGGAATTCGACGTCCTGTATCAAATCCACCTCTCCGAAACCTTGCATGAGGTGAGGCAGGTGCGCGAGAAGTACCGTATGTCTCCGGTGGAGCTCCTCGACTCGGTCGGCGGACTCTCCTCCCGCACCCTTGCACACCACTGCGTTGCGGTCGGCCCGGCGGACATCATGATCCTGGCCTGCCGGGGGGCCTCCATATCGCACAATGCCGAGAGCAACATGAAACTGGCCGCTGGGGTGGCTCCCGTACCGGCCATGCTCAGGGCCGAGATCACGGTAGGAATCGGCACCGACGGCTGCGCCAGCAACAACAACCTCGACATGTTCGGCGAGATGGCGACCGTGGCCAAGCTGCACAAGGTCCATACCCACAACCCCACCATACTGGATGCCGCCACCGTACTGGCCATGGCCACGGACCACGGGGCCAGGGCCCTGCGCTTCGACGGGGGGCGCCTCCAGAAGGGCGCGCCAGCGGATATCATCGTCCTGGACGGCAACCGCCCCAACCTGGTCCCCATCTACAACCCGGTGTCCCATGCGGTATACGCCGCCAGCGGCGCGGACGTCCGGGACGTGATCGTAGACGGCCGAGTCGTGGTCCAAGACCATCGCTGCCTCACCATTGACGAAGAGGCCCTGATCAAGGAGTGCCGGCAGATTCAGAGGCTGATCACCCGCAGGTAGACCGTGCCCGCGGCCTGCCGTCCTCCCCGCTCATCGCCATGCCCTGCCGGATTGATGACCATCCCTCCTGCTTGAGGGATCGGAAAAGAATGCCTGGCGTGACGGCATTGTTTTCCGGCCGCTGACGGCCGACGTGAGCAATGGCCTGCCATGTGAGGCCTGGCCCGCGGATTGCTTTGTTCAAGCAGGACAAAACAATTGCCGATAAGGGAACGATATGAGGGTGACGAACAGAGATCTTTACTATCAGCTGGTGAGAGACATCGGGAACGTCTCGGAAAAGATGATCGGTCTGAACAAGCAACTGTCCTCGGCCAAGCGCATCAACAAGCCTTCGGAAGACCCCGTGGGCATGGCCAGCGTCCTGGTTTCGCGTACCGAGCTCAATGCCTTCGGTCAGTTCTCCAGAAGCATCGTCTACGGACGAGGCTGGCTCAACAGCACCGACACCATTCTTCAGGAGCTGGACAACCTGATGGCCCGCGCTTCCGAGCTGGCCACCTCACAATCGTCGAATACGGCCACGGCCGACACCAGGGCCGGAACGGCCGAGGAGGTCCGAGAACTCTATGAGCATATCCTCGGCCTGGCCAACTCGAAGTACGGCAACAAATACATGTTCGGCGGCACCGTGACCCAGACAGCCCCATTCGAGGATGTTTCCGGTGCGGCGCAATACAACGGTAATGACGACTCCTTCTCGATCAAGATCGGCAAGACCGACACGGTGCAGATAAGTCTACCCGGCAGCGAGGTCTTTACAAACCCATCCGGCAACGTATTCACTGCGCTGTCAAACCTTGAGCAGGCCCTGAGAAATAATGACCAGAACGCTATCCGCGCCTCCCTGGATGATATCGAGGCCGCCACCGTGGTCATCTCCAACAATCTTGCCAGCATAGGCGCGCGGCAGAATCGTCTCGATTATACCGAAACGAGGCTGCAGACCGCCAAGACGAACACCAAGGAACAGATGTCCGAGATCGAAGACCTGGACTACGCGGATGCCATTCTGAAATTGCAGAACCAGCAGGTCATTTATCAGGCCACGTTGAAGAGCGCCTCGATGATCACCAGCATGAGTCTGGTGGATTTCATCTCGTAAGAAGGGGAGTGCTGACTTGGAAATTGAAACCATACGCTTCGGCAAGATAACCATCCTGGAAGACAAGGTGATCACTTTCCCCAAGGGGCTGCTGGGTTTTTCCCAGCGCCGCCGGTTCGTCCTCTTTCCCCACAAGGAAGGCTCACCGTTCTTCTGGCTCCAATGCGTGGAGGACGGCGAATTGGCATTCGTGCTGATGAACCCCAAACTGGTCGTCAACGATTACATGATCGATATCGATGACGAGAACCTGAAAGACCTCGAATGCGAGGACGGCCGGGGACTCGATGTGCTCTGCATCGTCACCATCCCGCACGACGACCCGCGCAAGATGACGGTCAATCTGCTGGGACCCATCGTGATCAATGTAAACAAGATGCGCGCCGTGCAGCTGGTCTCGACCAACAGCGCGTTTTCACACCGCCATCCGGTGATTGCCGCCTGAGAGGGCCGACCCCCGGGGCTCGCCAGACTCCCTGCCACGAGGTCCTTTCCTTCTATTTTTTGACGGCCACCGCCTCCATTTCGAGAGGGAAACCTCCCGGTATCGCTTTGACCGCCACGCAGCTCCTGGCCGGCGCGTGCTCCGGGAAGAAGCTTTTGTACACGGCGTTCATCTCAGAGAAACAGTCCATGTCCGCCAGGAACACCGTCACCTTGACCACCTGCGACAGCCCGCTTCCCGCATTCGCCAGGGCCCTCTCGATGTTGCCCAGCACGAGCTTTGTTGCCTGGGCGATATCGTCATGGATCTGGATGCCCCGGCCCTCATCCACCGGCAGCATGCCTGAAACGAAGAGGAACCCGCCCGCCTCAACGACATGGGAATACGGTCCGGCCTTGGTCAAACCCTCAACGGTATAGGTCTTCTTTTCCACGTCAACCTCCTTGCCTTTGAAGCGCAGCATGCACCCGCTCAGGGTGCGGGACAAGGGAAAAAACCTTGCCCCCTCCAACGCGCTTTTTGCGTTGTACGTACCGGCGTTTTACGCTAGCCTGCCCCCATGGTGACCATAAGCGCCAGCGTACACCTGCTCAAGGGCCATGAGCATCGTCTGCTCAAAGGCCACCGCTGGGTTTTCAGCAACGAAATCGCCGGCGGACTCAAAGGACTGACGCCCGGGTGGGTGAGGGTCGTCTCCGCCAAAGGGTCCCTGCTGGGGACAGGCTACCTGAACCCGCATACGCTGATCGCCGTACGCCTGGTGTGCCGTCCGGGCGAAGCGCCGACCCCTGATTTCTTTCGAAGGCGCCTGGCAGAGGCGGCCGCGCGGCGCCAGGAGATGTATCCAGGGGCCGAGGCCCTGCGCCTGGTCTACGGCGAGGCCGACGGGCTGCCCGGCCTGATCCTCGATCGCTACGGCGATGTCCTGGTCTATCAGATCACGACCCTGGGCATGTCTTTGATAGAGGATCACTTGCGGGAACTCCTCATCGATATCTTCAAGCCCCAGGCCCTGATATACCGCAATGACACCAAGGCCCGCGGCATCGAAAACCTGCCCTTGGAAAAGGGCGTGGCCTACGGATGCATCCCCGAACCGTTCCGGGTGCGCATGCACGAGCTGGTCTTCGAGCTTGATCCGCTCGAAGGCCAGAAGACCGGCTTCTTCCTCGACCAGCGTGACAACCGCGAGGCCTTGCGCCGCTGGGTACGCGGCAAGACCGTGCTCGACCTTTACTGCTATGACGGCGCCTGGAGCCTGACGGCAGCGAGTGCAGGCGCCGCCGAAACCATCGGCGTGGACAGCTCCGCGTCCGCCGTCGCACGCGCCGAGCGCAACGCCCGGCACAACAACCTGGCGCAATGCCGCTTCATTGAAGATGATGTCGTCGGCTTCCTCAAAGGCCTGGACAAGAGGACGTTCGATGTCGTGGTGCTCGATCCGCCGGCCTTCGCCAAGACCAGAAGCGCCACGGAGCAGGCCGTGAAAGGCTATATCGACGCCAACCGCCGCGCTCTCCTGGCCTTGTCTCCGGGGGGCATCCTGGTAAGCTGCTCCTGTTCGTACCATATGAGCGAGGAGGATCTCAGGGCCGCCATCCTCAAGGCCGCTCAGGCCAGCGGCAAAAGCTTGCGGCTGCTGGAATCCAGGGGTCAAGCCCTGGACCACCCGGCACTGCTGGCCATGCCGGAGACCAGATACCTCAAGTGTCTCATCCTGCAGGCTGTCTGAATCACATGATGCCGCGGTAATATCCCCCGTCAATGGGGATGGAGGCACCGGTGATGTAGGCCGCCTGAACCGACGCCAGGAAGGCCGCCAGCGCACCGAATTCGGAGGGCGCGCCCAGACGCTGCAACGGGATTTCCTTCTTCCAGCTCAACGTGACATCGTCCGGACTCATATTCCTTTCCCTGGCTATCCTGGCCGCGAGATCCTCGACGCGGCTGGTCAGGAAGTAGCCGGGCAGCAGATTGTTTACCGTTATATTATAGGGGGCCAGTTCCCGCGAGAGGCTCTTGGCCAGTCCGATGACCCCGGAACGGATGGTATTGGAAATGATCAGCCCGTCGATGGGCTGCTTGACCGCTATGGATGTCATATTGATGATCCGTCCCCAGCGCTTGGCCTTCATGGCCGGCAGGGCCGCGCGTATCATGGCGATGGTGCTCATCAGGTTGAGTCTGAAACCCTGCTCCCAGGTTTCGTCGTCGATGGCCTCGAAGGTGAGCGCGGGCGGGCCGCCGGCATTGGTGACGAGGATGTCGATGCCGCCCAGATCGTCCATGGCCCGCATGACAAAGCCGGAGGCCTGGCCGGGCTGACTCACGTCGGCGGGTGTGGCGAACACCTCGATGCCCTCGGCGCGCAGTTCATTCGCGGCCCGCTCGAGGTGGTGCGCATCCCGTGAGCAGATGGCCACGCGCGCCCCTTCCATCCCCAACGCCCTGGCCACGGCCAGGCCGAGGCCCTTGCTCGCCCCGGCGACGACCGCGGCCCTGCCTTTCAATCCCAGCTCCATAATCATCCCTCCTTATCAGGAGCCCTTAACAGACTTCGTTATCCGTGACAAGATTCACGCCTGAAGGCGAGTAACGCCGGACTGGACTTTGTTGTTCTGAGACCTACTATTATGAGCAGTCTGAGAGTCCAGGGAGGTGCGTATGCAACGCGACCTGAAGGCCATGTCACAGAAGGTCTATGATCTCCTCATCATCGGCGGCGGCATCACCGGGGCGGCCGTGGCGTGGGATGCGGCCCTGAGGGGCCTAAGCGTGGCCCTGGTGGACAAAGGCGATTTCGGCGCCGCCACTTCGGCCGCAACCTCCAAGCTCATCCATGGCGGCTTGCGCTACCTCAAAAGCCTGGAGGTCGGACTGGTGCGCGAATCGCTGCAGGAACGCCGCATCATGGAGATCATCGCCCCGCATCTGGTCTACCCCCTGCCGTTCATATTCCCGGCCTATGGCTGGGGCATGCGCGGTCTGCCGGCCGTTTACTCCGCCATGGTCTTCTACGACACCCTGTCGTTCGACCGCAAATGGCTCAATGACGACGACAAGAAGATCCCCGGCCACGAACGCTACTCGGCCGAGGAACTCCTAGCCCTGGCGCCCGGTCTGGAAAAAAAGGACTTGAAGGGCGGCGTCGTCTACTATGACTGCCAGATGTACTCCCCCGAGCGTCTGACGCTCGAGTTCATCCTCTCTGGCGTCGAATACGGCGCGGATGCGGCCAATTATGCCGAGGCCCAGGACCTCATCATCGCGGGTGACGCCGTCATCGGCGCGCATGTCCGCGACCTGCTCACGGACAGAATCTACAATCTCCACGCGGCCGTCACCGTCAACGCCACCGGCCCCTGGGCCGACATCCTGCTCTCCCAGCTGCGCGGACGCAAACACCACGGCCTGATCCGCTCCAAAGGCATTCACATCATTACCCGATCGCTCGACCGGAACCGCGGCATCACCCTGCAGACCCCCAAAGGCCGCCACTTCTTCATCCTCCCATGGCGGGGGCACAGCCTGATCGGCACCACGGACGAGATGTACAAGGGCCACCCGGATACCTTCCGGGTCACCGAGTCCGACATCATGGGTCTCATCGATGAGGTCAACGAGTCCTACCCCAGCGCCCGGCTGACCCGCGGCGACGTGCTCTTCCAGTACGGTGGTCTGCGGCCGATCGTGGAAAAGGAGACCAGTGTCGAGATCGAGGTGTATGACGCATCGCGCAAATACGAGGTCTACGACCATGCCGCGGACGACCAGATTCAAGGCTTCATCACCGTGATCGGAGGTAAGTACACCACCTCGCGCAACCTGGCACAGCAGCTGGTGGACCTGACGCTTGCGAAACTCGAGCGCGAACCGGTGGCCTGCCTGACCCACACCACGCCGCTCTACGGTGGCGAGATGAGCCGCTATGCAAGCTTTCTTGACCGGGCCCTCAAGCAGCGGCCGGCCGGGTTAGCGGACAAGGTCATAACCAACCTCTGCCGCAACTACGGCACGCGCTTCTGTGACGTGCTCATGTCGGCCGAAAGGAAGCACCTCAGGCCGCTGTGCCGGCATCTCCCCGATATCATGGCCGAGGTCGTTTACGCCATGCACACGGAAATGGCGGTTCATCTCAGCGACGTGCTCTTCCGCCGCACGGGCCTCTGCACGCTGGGCAATCCCGGCGATGATGTCATCGAATCGGTGGCCGAGGTCATGGCCAAGACCTTGAAATGGAACAAGGCCCGCAGGCTGGAGGAGATCGAGACGGCCCTGGCTCACTTCGAGACCTCAAAGGATTGAGTCCATGCGTGAAAGGCCGCGGCTGCCTCGAGAGAGGCAGGCCGACTCGGGGGATCATGTCGCGGACCGCCTCGGGGTTGAGATTGGCGCGGTTGAGAAAGGCCAGGCTTCATCGCCTCGCCCAATCAGGATCGTCATGCCCTCCCGCGCTGGCCCCTCCTGAGCCCTGAGCGGGCTTGCGCCCATGCGAGTGTCCGGCTTCTTCTCCCGGATAGGCCAGATATTTTCCATAGCCTGCCATTGCCATGGCGGCACGGGGGATGAAGCGCAGGGCGGCCGAATTGATGCAGTAGCGTAGTCCTGAAGGCCTGGGGCCATCATTGAAGACATGCCCCAAATGCGAATCCGCGTGGCGGCTTCTCACCTCGGTGCGGGTCATGAAGAGGCCGCGGTCTTGTTTCTCGACGATATTGGACGACTCCAAAGGCCTGGTGAAGCTGGGCCACCCCGTGCCGGAATCGAACTTATCACGGGAGCTGAACAGCGCCTCGCCCGAGACGATATCGACATAGATGCCGTCGGCATGGTTGTCCCAGTAAGCGTTGTCAAAGGCCGGTTCGGTGGCGCCTTTCTGCGTCACCTGGTACTGGAGCGGGGTGAGGACTTTCTTCAAGACCGTATCGGACAGTTTGCGGTAGGCTGCGCCCGCATACGGCTGCAGATTGAGGCCCGACTCGCCCTTGCCGCCGCCCCAGGCCTTCCTCAGAAACTGGTCGCGGCCGGAGTTGTAGCGGTAGTAGCGGTAGCGGACGGGGTTCTTCCGGTAATAGTCCTGGTGGTACTCTTCGGCCTTGTAAAAGGCCGCGGCCGGCAGGATCTCGGTGACAATCGGTTTGGAGAAGCGGCCGGACTTAGCCAGGGCGCTCCTGGACTCTTCAGCTAGACGCCTCTGTTCGCCGTTGTGGTAGAAGATGATGCTCCGGTATTGAGGACCGCGGTCCACGAACTGGCCGCCTGAATCGGTCGGATCGATCTGGCGCCAGAACACCTCTAGCAGCCGGCGATACGTGACCCGGGACGGGTCATAGGTGAGCTGGACAGCCTCGACATGCCCGGTGCCTCCGGCCGAGACCTCCTCATAGCGTGGGGCGGGCTTGAAACTGCCGGTATAGCCGGAAACGACACCCCGGACACCCGGAATCTTCTCGAACCGGGGCTCCATGCACCAGAAGCAGCCGCCTGCAAACGTGGCGGTTTCATAGTTCGCCGCGGCCCCGGTCCCGGTCGAGGACGTCAGGGCGAACAGGACCAGCAGGGCAGCCATGCACCTTTTCATCATACGACCCACCTCCTTTCGGGGTATATTTTGATGCCTGCGCCGGACATAATGGTTCCCATACACCTCAAAAGACCCGGATCCCTTGAGTTTGACGCCATGAACGCTTATAGTATAGGTGATCCAGCATGCGGTGCACCCTGAAATAAGGCACAGCAATCGAAAAGGAGCGGCCTTGGAAAAACAGCATAAATTTTCTCTCTGGTATGTGCTGATTGGGTTCTGGGTGGTGCTGATCATCCAGAGCATGATCGCCCAGTTGTTCATCGTCAAGACCATCCCCTACAGCCAGTTCTTGAACCTGCTCAAGGAAGGCAAGGTCACCGAGATCGCCATCGGCGAAAACCAGATCCAGGGCAAGATGAAGGATGCTGAAGGCAAGCTGGAGGACTTCAAGACCGTGCGCGTCGATCCCGAGCTCTCGCACATGCTCGATCAGTACAAGGTGACCTTCAAGGGCCAGGTCGAATCGACCTTTCTCCGGGATCTCATTTCCTGGGTCTTGCCGATCTTCCTGCTCATCGGCGTATGGTATTTCTTCATGAAGCGCATGGCAGGCCAGCAGCCGGGGTTCCTCTCTTTGGGCAAGAGCAAGGCCAAGATCTACATGGAAAACGAGATCAAGGTCAGGTTTGAAGACGCGGCCGGGGTGGACGAGGCCAAGCAGGAGCTCGTGGAGATCATCGACTTTCTGAAGAACCCCGGCAAGTTTACCGAACTCGGCGGCCGCATCCCCAAGGGGGTGCTCCTGGTAGGGCCTCCGGGCACGGGCAAGACCTTATTGGCCAAGGCCGTGGCGGGCGAAAGCGGCGTGCCGTTTTTCAGCATGAGCGGTTCTGACTTCGTGGAGATGTTCGTGGGCCTGGGAGCGGCGCGCGTACGCGACCTCTTCACCCAGGCCAAGGAAAAGGCGCCCTGCATCATCTTCATCGACGAACTCGACGCGCTCGGAAAGGCGCGCGGCATGGGTGTCATGGGCGGACACGACGAACGCGAACAGACGCTCAACCAGCTGCTGGTAGAGATGGACGGCTTTGATCCCAAGGTGGGCGTCATCCTCATGGCCGCCACCAA
This sequence comes from Deltaproteobacteria bacterium, assembly GCA_029574005.1. Taxonomy (GTDB): domain Bacteria; phylum Desulfobacterota; class Desulfomonilia; order UBA1062; family UBA1062; genus JAKQBR01. The sequence goes on from JAKQBR010000155.1 coordinate 9,259, forward strand.
CCGACCCGAAATCCTCGATCCGGCCCTCTTGAGACCCGGTCGATTCGACCGCCACATCCTGGTGGACCGGCCCGACAAGACCGGCCGGGTGGAGATCCTCAAGGTGCACTTAAAGAGCGTCAAGACCGACCCCGGGGTGGATGTGGACAAACTGGCCGCCATGACGCCCGGCATGGTGGGCGCCGACCTGGCCAACCTGGTCAACGAGGCCGCGCTCTTGGCTGTGCGCGCAGGCAAGAAGCTGGTGGGCATGCGCGAATTTGAAGAGGCCGTGGAACGCATCGTAGCCGGTCTGGAAAAGAAAAACCGCCTGATCAATCCGCGCGAGCGCGAGATCGTTGCCCACCACGAGATGGGTCATGCCATCGTGGCCATGAGCCTGCCGGGCACCGACCCGGTGCAGAAGATCTCCATCATACCGCGCGGCATCGCCGCCTTGGGCTACACCATGCAGGTGCCCACCCAGGACCGTTTCCTCATGAGCCGCAGCGAACTCATGAACCGCATCGCCTCGCTCTTGGGAGGCCGCGCCGCGGAAGAGCTCGTCTTCGCGGACATCTCGACCGGCGCGCACAACGACCTGTCGCGGGCCACGGACATCGCCAAGAGCATGGTCAAGGAATACGGCATGAGCCAGTCCCTGGGTCAGGTCTACCTCTCCCATGACCGCCGGGCCCAGTTCATCGATATCGGACAGGAGCAGCGCGCCGACTACAGCGAGGCCACGGCGCAGGCCATCGATCAGGAGGTGGCCCGCATCATCGCCCAGCAGTACCAGGTGGCGCTCGACATCCTCAAGGACAAGCGGTCAGTGCTTGAAAAAGGCGCTCAGGTCCTCCTGGACAAGGAAAAGATCGACCATGACGAGATCCAGGCACTGATGCAGGGCTCCTGAAGAACCGTCCGTGCACCTTAAAGGATCAGAGCGTCAAAGGATCAAAGCGTCGGCCGAACCCCGGCGCCGGTCACGTCTCGGGCCTTGAGCTCGGTCAGGAGCCGGTCCTTTTCGGCCCAGAGGGTGTTGATCCACGTCTGGAAGCGCTCGCGGAACTGCGCGTCCTCGGCGTAATCACCGATCAGACCCTTGTCGAGCGGCAGGGTTTCCACGCGCACGACGATCTCGGTGACGCGGCCGCACAGGAAGTCCCAGAAGCTCTTGTTCTCCTGGGGGTAGTAGATGGTCACGTTCACGATCGCATTGATATAGTCGCCCATGGCGGACAGGACAAAGGCGGTCCCGCCGGCCTTGGGCTTGAGCAGATTGGCGTACGGCGAGTTCTGCTTGTCATGCTTCTCGGGCGTGAAACGCGTGCCTTCCACAAAATTCATCACGGATATGGGCAGGGTCTTGAATTTCTCGCAGGCCTTCCGCGTGGTTTCCAGGTCCTTGCCCTTCAAATGCGGATGCTTTTTCAGGAAGGCGTCCGAATAGCGTTTCATGAACGGGAAATCGAGCGCCCACCAGGCGATTCCCATGATCGGCACCCAGATGAGCTCCTTTTTCAGGAAGAACTTCAGGAAAGGGATTTTGCGGTGCAGGACCTTCTGCAAAACCAGGATGTCCACCCACGTCTGGTGGTTGGACAAGACCAGATACCAACCCTTGGGATCGAGCTTGTCGACCCCGGTGACATCCCAGCGGATTGAACGTTTCAATCCGGCGTTGAAATTGTTCACCGCGATCCAGAATAGCGCGATCTCGGTCAGCACGGCGGTGCAAAGCTTGCGGAAGCCTGCACCCGGGATGATGAATTTCAGGAACCCGAGCAGGTAGACCGGCCCGAAGCAGATCAGGGTATTGACGACATAGAGCGAAAACGAAAACGCCCCTACGATCTTCTCACGAAATTGTGCCATGGTGAACCATCTCCTTCTTACATATCAACGGTGAATTTCCATAACATGGCTGGGTGTTAAAGGATCGGGCCTGAAAAGTAAAGGCCATGGACTTAGGTTTTACAATAGTTTTACGATAAAGTTATGCCTTGACTTTTACCGATGAGCAAGCTAATGCAAGAGCCCATACGTAGTGAATCGATGACCTAAAAAGGTGAGAACAGTACTTTTTGATGATACAAACGTTAAACCATTCAATCCCCAACCAAACCAACCAAGCCTATCTTTGGTATACCTCACACAGAAGGAGCATACATGGATTTCAATGCACTCGACCTCAACGCGGATCTCTTGAGGGGAATCGATGACCTCGGATTCACCGCATGTACCGAGGTTCAGGAAAAAACATTCGCCGTCTCCCTCAAAGGCCGGGATGTCTGCGTTCAGTCCCAGACCGGCACCGGCAAGACCGCGGCCTTTCTCATCACCATCTTTCAGCGCCTGCTTTCGGAGCCCGACCTGAAAGGCAAGCAGACCCTGATCATCGTCCCGACGCGGGAACTGGCCGTCCAGATCGAGGAGGAGGCCAAGGCCCTGGGACAGCATCTGGCATTCACCATCGGCAGCTTCTACGGCGGCGTGGGTTATGCCACCCAGGAAAAGCTCCTGAAGGACGGCGTGGATCTCATGATCTGTACCCCGGGCAGGCTCCTTGATTATCTGCTCTGCGGCAAGGTCAACTTCAAACGCATGGGGTTTCTGGTGATCGACGAGGCCGACCGCCTCTTCGACATGGGCTTCCTGCCCGACATCCGCAGGATCCTGAAGAAAATGCCGGCCGATACGCCGCGCCAGACCATGCTCTTCAGCGCCACCTTGAGCCCCCTGGTCAGGAACATCGCCTCGGAATACATGCGCGATGCGGTCGAGATCGTGGTTTCCCCACAGCATATGACCGTGGACACCGTCACCCAGGAACTCTACCATGTCGGCCAGGCGGAAAAGATGAGCCTGCTGCTGGGCATCCTCAAGCGTGAGAAGCCGCGCAACACCCTGATCTTCACGAATATGAAGAGCACGGCCGTGGAGGTGGCCCAGCGACTCGAAAAGAACGGCCTGAAGTGCACCTATATCATGGGCGACCTGCCGCAAAGCAAGCGCCTCAAGATAATCGAAGGCCTGAAATCCGGCAAGATCCAGTACCTGGTAGCCACCAACGTCGCCGCCCGCGGTCTGCACGTGGACGACCTGGAGCTGGTGGTCAACTACGATCTGCCCGAGGACTGCGAGGATTATGTGCACCGCATCGGCCGCACCGCCCGGGCGGGCAAGACCGGCAAGGCCATCACCTTGGCCTGCGAGCAGTATGTGCATGCCCTGGAGGCCATCGAGTCGTTCACCAAGATGAAGATCCCGGTCATCTGGCCCGAGGAGGATCTCTATGCCGTGGACAAGAGCGCGGGCATGCGCTTCGGTTCGCTCCGTTCCGGTCGCGGCAAGACCGGCGGACGCGAACGGGGAAAACCGAAAGATCATAAACCGTCATACGGCAAGCACGCCGAGAGCAACGCTCGGCAGCGCGAACACTCGCTCGGATCCCCGCGCAAACAGAAGCGTGATAAAACCGTAGAACACCAGCCCTTGCCGGAAAAGCTGGAGGACCGCCTGGAGTACTACCGCCGCAAATACGGCGAGAATTTCAAGCCCCGCGTGCTCAGCAATTCCTGACGCGGCGCAGGAACTTGCGGGCGTTACGCCGAGAAGGCCTCAAGACTTCTCCCTGATCGCGGCCAAGATCTCGCAGATCTCGAGAGAGGGGTCGCCGTCCAAAAGGGGCCCGATGGCGCCGAAGAGCTCGGCGAAATACGGGGTGGCGCCATGCAGCTTGAAGGATTCCTTGTCGCGGTACTTCTCGTACATGATGAACTTGCGGGGCTCTTTCCTGACGCGGTGCAGGGCATAGACAAGGGTTCCCTCCTCGTCCTCAACCTTGGGGATCATATCCAACAGGGCCTTTTCCATCTCCTGTTCCTTCCCCGCCCGGGCCGTCATGGTCGCTATCACCACCAACATGCATCCCTCCCATCGATCGTTTCTCTTGCCGGAGCGACAATCTTTGAACCATGGAAATCCACTCCAAAACAATCCGGCCCCCCTTGTCGGGGGGGGCGGATGCCTGAACATCGTACGTGACGCTATCGCTTGCCCAGGATATTGCGCGCCACGACCACGCGCATGATCTCGTTGGTGCCCTCGTAGATCTGGGTGATCTTGGCGTCGCGCATGTGGCGCTCCATGGGGTATTCGGTGGTGTAGCCATAACCGCCCAGGATCTGCACGCCGTCGATGGCCGCGTCCATGGCGGTGTCGGAGGCGAAGTACTTGGCCATGGCGGCCTCTTTCTCGAAGGGCAGGCCGTTCGATTCCAGCCAGGCCGCCTTGAGGATCAGCATCTCGGAGGCGTCGATGCGCGTGGCCATATCGGCCATCTTGAACTGCAGGGCCTGGAACTCGGACAGGGGTTTGCCGAACTGCACGCGCACCTTGGAGTACTCGATGGCCTCTTCCAGACAGGCCTTGGCGATGCCCAAGGCCTGTGAGGCGATGCCGATGCGGCCGGAGTCCAGGGTGGTGAGCATCTGCTTGAAGCCCGAACCCGGGTCGCCCAGGATGGCGTCCTTGGGGATGCGGGCGTCCACGAAGACGAGCTCCGAGGTCCCCGAGGCGCGGATGCCGAGCTTCTCCTCGACCTTGCCGACCGAGAAGCCCTCGGTCTCTTCAAGGTCGACCACGAACTGGGTGATCCCCTTGTAGCCCTTGGACTTGTCCGTAACCGCCGCCACCACGGCATATTTGGCGATATTGCCGTTGGTGATGAATTTCTTCTCGCCGTTTAAGATCCAGTGATTGCCGTCCAGCACGGCCGTGGCCTTCATCCCCGCCGGGTCCGAGCCAGCGTTGGCCTCGGTCAGCCCGTAGCATCCATGCGCCTGGCCTGAGGCCACCGGTGTGAGGTATTTCAGCTTCTGCCCCTCGCTGCCAAACTTATTGACCGGAAAGCCGTAGAGCGAGTTGTTGACCGACATGATCACGCCCGTGCTGGCGCAGCCGCGTGAGATCTCGGTCAGGATCAGGGCATAAGCCACATAGTCCATGCCGGCCCCGCCGTACTCGGCCGGGATGGCCACACCCATGAAGCCCTGCTCGGCCATCTTCTTGACGACCTCGTCCGAATGGCGGTGGGACTGATCGAGCTCGGCCGCAATCGGCTTGAGCTCCTGGTCGGCGAAACGCTTGGCCATGTCGCGGACCATCTTGTGTTCTTCACTTAATGCAAAATCCATATACCCTCCTCTTTGAGTTTCTCCTCGGTATAAACCAGCCTTATCTTATACACCCGGCCGTTCACCGGGAAAACCATTTTTTCTCTGCCTTGGAATTTGCACGCAAGGCCGGTCGTGGGCGTTCTGGAGGCGCACCACAACCACTTTGCCGGGGATTGATTTATCGGGTTCTCTCTGCTAGAAGGCGTCCATGGACACGTCCCTGATCGATAAGGCGGCTGAAATCCTCCTCAAAGCTCGGCATACGGTCGCGTTGACCGGCGCCGGGATATCGACCGAATCCGGCGTGCCCGACTTTCGTTCCCCCGGCGGCATCTGGGAACGCTACGACCCGACCATCTTCTTCTATGACCGCTTTATCGCACAGCCGGATTTCGTCTGGCGGCAGCTGCTCGACATGCATCGCTCGGGCGGGCTTACGATATGGAGCGCCGAGCCCAACCGCGGTCATGATGCCCTGGCGTGGATGGAGGCGGTAGGCATCCTCAAGGCCATAATCACCCAGAACATCGACAATCTGCATCAGAAGGCGGGCAGCGAGCATGTGATCGAGTTCCACGGCAACATGCTCTATGTACGGTGCCTGGATTGCGCCTGCCTCTACCGTTACGACGAGATCCTGGATGAGATCGCCCGACACCTGCCGCCGCGCTGCGACTGCGGCGGCGTGCTGAAGCCGGATATCATCTTCTTCGGAGAGGCGATTCCCCCCGCGGCCCTGCACGAATCCGTCGAGGAGGCGGATTGCTGCGACGTCATGCTGGTGATCGGGACCTCGGCCCAGATAGAACCGGCCGCATCGCTGCCGCTCATTGCCAAGGGCATGGGGTCGATGATGTTCCACTTCATGCATATCGGCAAGCCCGATAAACGCTGCCATGTGATCGAGATCAACAGGGAGCCGACCCCGCTCACCCATGAGGTTTCCGATTTTCTGATCCAGGGCTCGGCCGGCGAGGCCCTGCAGATGATCATGGAACGCATCCAGGACCTGCAAGGAAAAGCCCCATGATTTCCGGCCGGACCACAGTATTCACCATCATCGCCCACCCCGCGGCGCATGTGATGGCCCCTACCATCTATAACCGTCTCTTCGAGCGTTTGGGCCTTGATATGGTCTATATCGCCCATGCCGTGCCGACCGCCGCGGTGGGCCAGACCATGCAGGCCTACCGCGCCTGGGAAAACCTGGGCGGCTTCAATGTGACCATACCGCACAAGGAGGTCACGGTCGAGTTCCTGGATACGCTGTGCCCCATCACCGCGCATACCGGGGTCGTCAATACCGTGGTGCGCCAGGAAGACGGGACCCTCTTCGGCTACAACACCGACGGCCTCGGCGCCCTGCATGCCCTGGGCGATGTCAAGGGCGCGCACTGTCTGGTGATCGGCGCCGGGGGCGCGTCACGGGCCATCGTAGACGCCCTGATCCACGGCGGCGCCGCCAAGGTCTATATCCTGAACCGCTCGAGACTCCGGGCCGAACAGCTGATCGAACAGGCCCCCGTCGACAGAGCCGCCCTCTTCACGGATGAACTCCTGCCGCAGATGGACATCGTCATCCAGGCTACACCGATGAGCGAATCCATCCCCTTTGATCTGGATCTGTCGCGACTTAAGAAAGAGGCGCGCCTGCTTGAGATCGTCATGCGCGAAACGGCTTTCTCGCGCCAGGCCTCGATGCTGAAACTGCACCTCATACCCGGATTCGCCATGCTTTACCACCAGACCAGGCGAAATTTCAAACTGCTGACCGGCATCGACATCAGCGACGATGACGTCCGTGACGCCTTTGCCGTTCTCGGGTACCGACCATGAGGACCTACATCACCTGCGTCAAACGCAAAGCAAACCCCAAGGTGCCCATCGAGGTCTGTCTGCATAGGTGCAGGCATCGCAAGAAATGCGCGGTGTTCAATCGGGTCCAGAACCCGTCGCTCTTCCCGGAATTCACGGATCATGCCGTGACCGGAACGCGCTGAAAAAAGAAAGACCCTCCCCCATCAGAGCGAACAGACCGGCCCCAGCCGCATCGTATGCGGAATGCGATCTTGCCACGAAGCCCACGAGGACAGTCCTGCGGCAGGCCAGAGCAGACGGGCCCGCCTCTCTTTTCTCAAGGCGGGCCCGCTCGTTCATGGTCAGATATCGACCTTGCCGGAAAGCATGGTCTTGGTGGGACGGAAGACCTCCAGCTTGAACTTGTCGGCCAGCTCATTGCACTTCTGGCATAAGAGATCGAAGCCGATGCTCTTGGCCAGCGTGAAGGGACCGATGCCGCCGCCGCCGTTGGCCATGGCCGTATCGATGTCCTGGGCATTGCTGACCACGCCCTCTTCCAGCAGCTTGGTGGCCTCGTTGACCTGCAGGGCGATCATGTGGTTGGGATCGAACTCCTGGGTGGGATTGGAGGTATCGATCTGGGGACGGCCGGCCGACCAGTCGTAGATGCCCTTGCCGGTCTTCTTGCCCAGTGTCTTGCCGTCGACATACTTCATGAGCCCGGCGGTCGGGGTGTAGTCTACCGAGATGGTTTCGGAAAAATACTTCTGGTTGGCCATGAAGACATCGAGCCCCACGAAGTCGATGGTCTCGAAGGGGGTCATGGGCACAAAGGGCTTGAACACGGCATCGAAGTCGTCCGGCTTGGGGGTGCCGCGGTCCAGCAGCTTCTGCAGCAACAGACCGGTGGGGGCATTGACGCGGTTGTAGATGAAGCCGGGCGAGTCTTTCTGCACGATGACCGGGATCTTCTTCATCTTCAGGGCCACGTCGCGGGTGATATCGATCGACTCTTGCGTGGATTCGTTGCCGCGGATGACCTCGACGAGCTTCATGAGCACGGCCGGGTTGAAGAAGTGCATGCCCACGACCTTGCCCGGACGCTTGGTGGCCGATGCGATCGCGGTCACGCTCATCGTGGAGGTGTTGGTGGCCAGGATGGCATGCGCGGGCGCCAGCCGGTCCAGGTCGGCGAAGATCTTCTTCTTGAGGTCCAGGTTCTCGGGCGCGGCCTCGATCACCAGGTCGGCATCGACGACGGCCTTGGCGAGATCAACGATGGGCTCCAGCCGCGAGAGGGCTTCCTTGCGGGCCTCGTCGCTCAGCTTGCCCTTGCCGACGAGCTTTTCCATGCTCTCGGTGATGGTCTGCACACCCTTGTCCACAAAACGCTGTTCGATATCCTGCATGGCGACCTTGTAACCGGCCATGATACCGCACTGGGCAATGCCGTTGCCCATGGCGCCGGCTCCGATAACGGCAATCTTCTTCACATCCTCACTCTTCATCGTAACCTCCTTATCCATGATTAGTTGTGATTGAACGGGGTGTCCTTTGCAACTTCGGGTCCAGAAGCGAAACCGCCATGGCTTTGCCTCATCAAACCGGTCCCGTCCACAGCAGGGCGTGCATAGGGCGCGCGAAGAACCGCGGCCGCCGCCTCCCATTAGTGACGATATATCATCAAATGTTGATTTATCGACAATTGCAGGGTATGCTGTGAGGATGACACCGAAATCAGACCCGACAGGCCCCGCGGCCTATGCCCCGTTGATCATCTGCGCCGCCCTGAGCTACCTGCGCGGCTGGTTCTCGCTGGACGAGTTCTCCCACTTTATCGAGGACGATGAACGCAAACCCACGGCCATGTTGCGCTCTATGGACGCCCTGATCCGGGAGGACCGCATCGCACCCCGCAAAGGGGAGCCCGGATGCTACCTGTTCAAGGACCAGGAACCGGCCATCGAGATCCCGCCTGTTCTGCACCAGGAAATGGCGCGCTTCTTCCGGCAGGCCGGCGGATCGGCCCTCAAGATCGCCGGCCACCTGGAGGCGGCCGGCGCGCTCTCGGAGGCCATCCCCTACTGGAGCAAGGCCATCCGGGATGCCTATGCCGCCGCCGACGCCCAGGCATGCATCTCCCTCATCGAACGGGTCTTCGCCTATATCGCCGCCCTGGGTCCGGACCGGCACCGCAACGCCGAGGTGCTGGAGCTTTTCCTGGACGTCTTCGAGGCCGTACCGCTGTTTCGCAGCGCCCCCAACATCGACCGTATCGTGCGGGCCGTGCTCGATATCGGCCTGACCCTGCCCAATTCCCCGAGCGTGGACAAGGCCATGCTCTATTGCCTGTGCAGCCTGGTCTGGCGGGGCAGGATCGCCGAGGTCAAGCCCTTGTGGATCAGGATCTTCTTCAAGAGCAAGGCTAGGCACACACCGGAAATGAAACAGTTTCACCGCGCCTTCCTGGGGGCGCTCTTTTACCTCGAGGGCAAGATCGCGCGAGCATCCAGGATCTTCGACTCCCTGGGAGGCGATACGGAAAAGCTGCCCAGTGACTTCATCCTGCTTGAATATTTCCTGCTGGTGGCCCACTGCTATGCCCTGTCCGGCCGCATCTCCCGCGCGGTGAGCCTGATCGATTCCATCCGCACGCACGCGCATATGAACAAGCGCCGCGACGTCGAGGCCTGGGCCCTGGGCACGCTCGGCATCATCCTGATCGAGGGCGGCTGGTACGACGAGGCCGGAAACATCCTGTCCGAGATCGAACAGATCGAGAACTGGGACGCCCATTTTGTCTCCCGCCTGGAATACTACTGGATCAAGGCCTTCCTGTCGTACGCCAAAGGACGCTTTGAGGAGATCGCCGAACCCCTCCAGAAATTGTTCAGCATCCGCGACCGCGGCTACAAGGTGGCCAACTTCTTCATGTCCTCGGGCATCGAGGTCGCGGTGTTCTTGAAACGCCTGCCTCCCGAGCGGCTGGAGGAGTACCGCCTGGCCCCGTTCGCCCAGCTCTTTGTCGCGCGGATTGCAAAGGACGACATCTATCCGGCCGTAGCGGGTCAAGTGAAGGCCTATGAGGCCTACCAGGCCTTTCGACACGGCGAAGCCGATGCGGAGTCACTGGCCGGAGAGATCGCCGCTGCCGAGGCCCTCCTGATTCGGGCAGGCGCTCGACTGGCGGTCGTCAAGGCCCGCATCATGCGCGCTACGATCCTCTTCGAGCTGGGCCACCAGGAGGAGGCGGCCCAGATCCTGGAGGAACATCGCGCGGTGATCGAGGAGCTGGGAGACGGCCTGATGGGCGGCTACCTGCGCTACCACCTCAAACCGGAGCCGCCGGAAAAGCTCCTGCTCAACGCGGTCATCAGCCTGGCGCATTCCCTGGGCACGCTCAAAGGCTCCGAGATGCTCATCAACAAGGCCATGGAGACGCTGAACCGCATCTCGGGCGCCGAACGCGGCGCGATCTTCCTGTGCGACCAGCACGATCCGGGAAAGCTCATCCTGAGTGCCTCCCAGGGCCTTACCCCCGAGCAGGTGCTCTCCGAGAATTTCAAGGAGATGTACGCCTGGCTCAAGCGCGCCGCGCAGGAGCGCCATCCGCTGATGTGGAGCGGCCCCGGCGAGGGCAATCTCAAGCCGAAAGCTGCGATCTGCGCCCCGCTCATTATCCGCGACCAGGTGGTCGGGGTAGTGTACCAGGACAACCGCATTTTAAAAGACGTGTTCTCCTGGCACGCGGTGGAGCTCATCCAGGCCCTGGCCACCCAGGTGGCGGCCTCGATCGAGAACGCGCACGCCTACGAGGAGATCGAACGCCTGAACGCCCTGTTATCCGAAAAAACCGCCTACTACGAAGAGGAAAGCCACAATCCCAAGGACTATCAGGAGATCATCATCAAGTCCTCGGCCATGCAGCGCGTGGCCTCGCTGGTCGAAAAGGTGGCCGCGCTCGATACCACGGTCCTGATCACGGGGGAGACCGGGGTCGGCAAGGAGCTGATCGCGTCTCTGATCCAGAGGCTGAGCCTCCGCGCCGAAAAGCCTTACATCAAGGTCGACTGCACCACGCTACCCGAGCATCTCATCGAAAGCGAGCTCTTCGGGCACGAGAAAGGGGCCTTTACCGGGGCCGTCTCCGCCCGCATGGGCCGCTTCGAACTGGCCGACGGCGGGACGCTCTTTCTGGACGAACTGGGCGAGCTGCCGCTGAATCTGCAGGCCAAGCTTCTGCGGGTCCTGCAGGACGGCGAGTTCGAACGCCTGGGTTCAACCCGCACCCGCCAGGTCGATGCGCGCATCCTGGCCGCCACCAACCGCGATCTCATTGCCGCCGTGGCCAAGCTCAGCTTCCGCGCCGACCTCTTCTACCGGCTCAATGTCTTCCCCATCCACATCCCCCCCTTGCGCGAACGCACCGAAGATATCCCGTCCCTATCCATGTTCTTCCTGGGGCGCATATCCAAGGTGCTGGGCAAACGCTTCGCCGGCATTACGCGACGCGATATCGCCCGCCTCAAGGCTTACGGCTGGCCGGGGAATGTCCGCGAGCTCAAGCATACCATCGAGCGCTCCGCTATCTTGAGCCCTGAAGGACGCTTCGTCTTGTCCCTGCCGGCCGACAAGGCCGCTGCCGGCATCAGCCGCCAGACCCTGGCCCAGGTCGAGAAAAACTATATCACCGAGGTACTCGAACGCACCGGCTGGAAGGTCTCGGGTCCGGACGGGGCGGCCGCCATCCTGGGCATGAAGCGGACCACGCTGCTTTCGCGCATGAAGAAGCTGGCCATCGCAAGGCCGGGGAGCCGCCCTTCCCGCGCGCGCTGACGATATATCGACAATCCCGCCGGGGGCTGCCCCTGATCGATTCAGTGCCGCGCACAAGGACAGTGAATACACGACGCATCCGGACACTTGATAAAACATGGCATAGCGCTTGCTTTCTCAAAGGCGGTATAGTTAAATAGAAAATAGAGTAATATTCATTGAGGAGGCTCAAAAATGCAGTACAGAAACGACACCTTGTGTGGGATATTTCATAACCAAGCCCTGCGTCTCGGCGACAACCGTGTCTTCTTGAAGGCCAAACTCTCGCCGGCGGGCCGAGCTTCCGATGAATACTGCGCCCTGACGTGGCGACAGGTCCGCAATGAAAGCATCGCCCTGGCGCGCGGCTTGATCGCCTTAGGTGTAGCGCACGGCGAGCGGGCGGTGATCCTGTCGGAAAACAGGCCGCAGTGGATCATCACCGACCAGGCCATCCAGGCCTGTGGGGCTATCGGTGTCCCGATCAGCCCGACCACCAAACCCGAGGAGCTGGCCTACATGCTGGACGACTGCGTCCCGCGCGTGGTCATTGCCTCAAGCATCGAGTCCGCCCGCATGGTCCGCTCCCTGTGCAGCGCCAACGAATCGCTGCAGGACGTCTCGATAATCGTCATGGAACCGTATGAGGGCTATGATGTCTTCGCCTGGAACGAGATCATGTCCATGGGCCGCTCGCGCGTACCCCTGGACGCCGTCGAGGAATCGATCCAGCGCGTGATCCCCTCCGATATCGCCTCGATCATCTATACCTCCGGCACCTCCGGAGTGCCCAAGGGCGTGGTGCTTACCCAGTCCAACTGGGTGGCGAACATGTATCAGTGTACGGATTCGGCCTTCATGCAGCGCTTCAAGGCCAAGGACCTATGCCCCACGGCCCTGGTGCACCTGCCGCTCAACCATGTATACTCCCGCGCCAGCGATTACCACACAATCGGCCTGTACTTCGGGGGCGAGCTGGTCTTCGGGGGCGGCTACGAGACCCTTTCCAAGGACCTGCTCGACATCAGGCCGCATGTCATCACCTCCATCCCCCGCTTCTACGAAAAGGTAACCGAAAGCATCCGCTATGCGGTCGGCTGCGAGAGCAGACCGCGCCGGGCCCTCTTCGAATGGGCCCTGACCCAGGGAGAAAAGTTCGCCCGCGCGCTGGCCACGGGGCAGCGCGTATCCCCACTGGACTTTATCGGTCTGTATCTCGCACACCGCCTTGTGTTCGATCGCATCAAGCGCAGCATGGGACTCGACCGGCTGATATTCGCGATCTCGGGCGGCGGCAAGCTTGACAGGGACATCTGCATGTTCCTGCGCGCCATGCGCGTGGAACTGAGCGAAGGGTACGGCATGACCGAAACCGGGACAGTCATCAATTTCAATGCCCCGAACATCATGGTGGAAAAGCCCAAAGGACCGTTGGGTTCCTGGTTCTATGAGCGCATCATGGACATGGCCACCGAGCTGATGCTGGTTCAGGCCAGCCAGGGAAAATCGCCGCTCTCCCACCCCGTGAGCGCCCTGAAATTGGCACTGACCTATTACACCCTCCTGTACAACCTGCGCATCAAACCGGGCTCGGTCGGACGGCCGTTGACCGGGACCGAGGAAAAGATCGCCGAGGACGGAGAGATCCTCATCAAGGGGCCGCAGGTATTCGTCGGCTACTGGCGCTTGCCCGAGGAGACCGAAGAGATCTTCACCGCGGACGGTTGGCTCAAAACCGGGGATGTCGGGTGCATCGACAATGAGGGTTTCCTGGAGATCACCGACCGCACACGCGAGATATTCGTCACCTCGGGCGGCAAGAACGTGGCGCCCTGTCCCATCGAGGCCGCGCTCACGGCCAGGCCTTATATCGAGCAGGCCTGCCTGGTCGGCGAAGGCAGGAAATACCTGACGGCCCTGATTGTCCCGGATATCTATTTCTTTACCCGCTATGCCCGCAATCAGGGGCTCGATGCCGATGACCTGGAAGAGCTCTTCCGACGCGATGAGATCAGAGACCTGATCCGCCAGCAGGTCGAGCAGGTCAATCAGGGCCTGGCGCGCTACGAGCAGATCAAGGAGTTCTGCATCCTGAGCAAGCCCTTTGATGTGGCCGGCGGAGAGCTGACTCCCACGTTAAAGCTTAAGCGCCGCATCGTCTACGAGCATTATCAGGCCGAGATCGACGGCATGTATGCCCGCTGGGGCTCTATAACATGATCTTTCCATCTCGTTATTCAAGATGACACCGCGAAGGCCAGGAGGAGGCGACGCAGGTGTACATGTTACATACTCCGAGTCGCCGACGACGCAGCCGACAATTCGGCAGGATAGCCGAATTGGACGCACCTTGCGTGCGCTGATGGGGGGTGAGATATCTAAGTATGTGAATGATGAGAAAACTCACCGGCAGACTTTTAACATGGCTTAACAGATGTGGGCAAAAAAGGCCCATTTTCAAATAATGTTTGATAATAAAAAACTAAGGTTCATCCTGCGGAAGCGTACTTGCAAGAAGGAGGTAGAGGACATACATGTTCGATCTGATTCTTAGCGAAGGAAGCAGAAAGGAACAGAGGTATGTCGACTACGAGTTTATTGTACC
>JAKQBR010000186.1 GCA_029574005.1 Deltaproteobacteria bacterium
GCGCTGATCTTCGAGCGGGTCAGGGTCCCGGTCATAACCATAAACGGCGATCTGTGGCCCATCAACCATGAGGCCAACCGGCGGCACATGCTCTCTTTCGATGCCGTGGTTTTGAAGGGCGCGGATCATTTTCTGATGATGGCCCGGCCGGAGGAGTTCAACCAGGCCCTGGAAAAGGCCGTTCAGGCCCTGGTGGGCAAAAGGGCTGAAGAGGATTGAGCAGAAGCCCGGTAAGCCGCAGGCAAAAAGCCGTCCGGACCGGAGCATTGCCACAGGGGTATTGGCTTGGGCGGTCCTCGGTATTATTTTTACGATAAGCGGGCGGTCAAACCGCGCCGGGGTGATGCGTACCTTGCGGCCCGCCTCTTCGAGGCGGGCGTCTGAAAGGCGCATGAAGGTGTTCCAGGCGTTTTGCGTACGAACGATGCTACGGGCAAGGAGGTCAGTCATGCAAGGCAGAAAATTATGTATCGCGGTTCTGGTGATGCTGCTGGCGTTCGCGGCCGGCGGCTGCAGGCTCGGTAATGTTAACCTGACCATCCTGCAGACCTCGGATGTGCATCACCATGCCAGCGGGTATGGGCCGTTTCTCGACTACACGCCCTTGGATACCCGCGATCATGACCAGGTCCTGGGCGGCTATGCCAGGCTGGCTACCTTGATCAACTCCATCCGACTCCATCAGGCGGCCAGGCTCATACCGACCCTGGTGCTCGATTCCGGGGATTTCTTCATGGGCACGGTCTACGACCTCACGGCCGCGGACCCCATCGCGCTCAGTTTCTTCAAGGCGCTCAAGTACGACGCCGTGACCTTGGGAAACCACGAGTTTGACTGGTCGCCCTCCGGCCTGGCCATGCTGCTTTCCCATGGCGTGGAAAGCGGCTTTGACGTGCCGGTGGTGGCCACCAACATGCTCGTGCCCGACGATAATCCCCTGCAGGCCCTGAAGGCCGCCGGCGTCATCGTGGACACCAAGGTCATAGAGTACCCCTTGGGTCTGAAGGTCGGCATTATCGGGCTCATGGGCAAGGATGCCGACTCCAAGGCGCCGGTGGCTTATCCCGTGACCTTCAACCACGATTACGCCTTTATCCAGCAGCAGGTGGACGACCTTCGCAGGAATAAGCACTGCCAGCTGGTAATTGCCCTGTCGCATGGCGGGATCGAGAAAGACGGCACCGGCGACGACGCCGATCTGGCCAACAACGTCAGGGGCATCGACATCATCGCCTCGGGTCATTATCACACCGACACCGACGAGGCCATCACCATCGGGCCTTCCAACACGATCATCTTTTCGCCGGGCGAGTACGGCGAGAATCTGAGCCGGCTCGACATCACCTACAACCTGATCCTGAGAAAGGTGGTGAAGTACGCCCTCACCTCCATCCCGGTGGATGACCGCATCCGGGGCGACAAGAACGTGCAGGCCATGGTCGAGGCCTACCACGCCTCTATCAACAATGGCCTGGCCGGGCTCGGCATGACGCTGGACAGCCCCGTATCCAGGACCGGATTCGCCCTGGAGCTCTCACCCCTGGCCGAATCCAGCCTGGGAGATCTGGCAGCCGACGCGCTGCGCACCGCGGCAACAAACATCTCCCTGGCGGGCGGCGGCGAGGCTTATGACTTCAGCGTGGTGGCCAGCGGCGTGATCCGGGACAACCTCTACCCGGGTAGTTCCGGTCTGATAACCTTCGCTGATATCTACAACGTGCTGCCGCTGGGCATCTCTCCCGACACGGCGCAGCCCTTGCCCGGCTACCCCCTGATGTCCCTGTACGTCACGGCTCCGGACCTCAGGAACATCTGTGAGGCCGCACTGACCCTGGCACCGGCAATAGGGTCGGACTACTACCTTAATTTTTCCGGCCTCAAGGTCGAGTTCAATCCCGGTTATGCCCCGTATTTCCAGGGTGTGCGCCGGGTGTACCGGTATCCCGCGGACGACTTTGCCTGCGAAAACGATGCTGCGCTGGAACTCATCATCGATCTGGACGCCCCCTATGCCGCGAGCGGACTCTATCGCTGCGTGGTCGATCTCTATGCCCTGCAGATGATGGGCGCCGTCACCTCACAAGGGCTTGAGATCATCCCGCGCGATCAATCCGGTGTACCGATCAATCCGGAGGCATACATGGACCACCGCATCGATGCGGGATCTGATCCCGGCATCCAGGAGCTCAAGGAGTGGCAGGCCCTGCTGCAGTACCTGGGCGGGTCATTCCCCTCCATCGGCGACGGCATCCCTGAAGATGTCTATGGGGCGGGTGGAACGGCTCTGGGGAGGGTCGCCGCCGTATTCTGACGCATCCAGGCAAGAGGGCCTTCACCCAGGCTGAGGCTCAAATCGGCGGCCGGTCATCGGCCCTCTTGACATGCCCATCGGGACAGCCGGTCAATCGGACGCGGTCAGCGCCGATCAATTGCGCGGCGCAAAGCCCATCCATTCCCCGTCCCAGCGCGCCCGGGAGCCCTTGGACGTATTGGTGGGCGAGGCATACCAGCTGTCCCGGACAAAGCTTGCACGGCTGATCTCTCCGGCGCAGCCCTGGTTGGGGTCGGCGTAGTACACGGTGTCCGTGGCCTGGTCATAGCCGGTCAGCACCAGATAGTGGCCCGGCTGATACCACTTCCGCCGCATGTGGATGATCACGGCCCGGTTCTTCATCAGATACTGCCTCCAGAGATACATCAGGCGCGTCTCGCGCTCGGTGATGCCTTTGGCGGTGGCATAGGTGGTGGCGGGATTGAGCTCGCTGATGAAGAATGAGGCCGGAGCGCCCGGGGCATGCAGCCTGTCCGCGGCGTCCTTGAGCATCGACCAGGAGGTGCCGGTGATCGACCCGCCGTTGACCCATGTGCAGATTCTCGTATCGCGGGTGACGCGGAAGCTATAAAAGGCCATGTCTTCAGGATGCTCGCTCAGATCGGCCTCCTGGAAAACCTGGTGGGCGCCAAGGTGATTGAACAGCATGTAAAAACTGGTCGGCCCGCATTGATTGGGGCCCTGCGCCACGTGCTCGAAGGACGGGTCTTCATAGGGCTGTATGCCATAGGCCAGGCCCCACGGCATGGTCAGTGAGGCGGCGATGATAAGGGTGATCAAACCACTGCGGCAAAACGGAGTCTCGTGCATGTGCTGCTCCTTCGTCGGTGTGCTTGTGTTACCGGCGATGGACAGTGCAAGAAAGCAGCCGCTCCGGGTTGCGGTCGGGATATGCCGTTAAATCGAATTGTTGGCGATCCGCCACCGGCGGGAGGACTTGGACGGTCCTTCACGATAGCGTGACCGGAAATTCAAAATCGAAGGGCGATGTGATGCGGCGATGTCCGCGGTGGGTGTTCGGCAGGGGAGAGAAAAAGCTTGAATGGCGGCAAAGGCCCCTCCCGTCCGGGGAGGGGCCTTTGCCGATCATCCTTACCCGAGCCTTTGAGCCAGCTCGTCCAGCTGCTTTTGAAGCCTGGACGGGAAACGATCGCCGAACTGCGCGAAGTGCCTGGCGATATCCGGCAGCTCGTTCTTCCAGGCCGCTGTATCCACACGCAGCAGCTCCTCGAGGTCGGCCTTGGGGATGGCCAGACCGCTTAAGTCCAGGTCTTCGGGCTTGGGCATGCGGCCGATAGGCGTGTCCACGGCCCCCACCGTGCCGTCCACGCGCTCGCACATCCACTTGAGCACGCGGCTGTTGTCCCCGAAGCCCGGCCAGAGCCACTTGCCTTCCGGGCTCTTGCGGAACCAGTTGACATAGAAGATGCGCGGGGCCTGGGAGCCGAAGCGGTCGCCCATGTCGAGCCAGTGCTGGAAGTAGTCGGCCATGTTGTAGCCGCAGAAAGGCTGCATGGCGAACGGGTCGCGCCTGAGGTTGCCCACCGCCCCGATATTGGCGGCCGTGGTCTCGGAAGAGGCCGTGGCGCCCATGAAGACCCCGTGGTCCCAGGAATAGACCTCGTGCACCAGGGGCATGACGCCCGCGCGGCGTCCGCCGAACACGAAGATGTCGATGGGCACGCCCTCGGGCTTCTCCCAGTCCGGACAGATGACCGGGCACTGGCGGGCAGGCGCCGTGAAGCGCGAGTTGGCGTGCGCGGCCGGCTCCGAACTCTCAGGGGTCCAGTCCCTGCCTTTCCAGTCGATGGCATGCGCGGGCTTGGGGCCGTCCATGCCTTCCCACCACACGTCGCCGTCATCGGTCAAGGCCACGTTGGTGAAGATGATGTTCTCTTTGAGCGTGTCCATGGCCGAGGGGTTGGACTCGTACGAGGTGCCGGGCGCCACGCCGAAGAAGCCGGCCTCGGGGTTGATGGCGTGCGGACGTCCGTCCGGGCCGATCTTGATCCAGGCGATATCGTCGCCCACGCACTCGCACCCCCAGCCCGGGATGGTGGGCTTGAGCATGGCCAGATTGGTCTTGCCGCAGGCCGACGGGAAGGCTGCCGCGATGTGGTACTGCTTTCCTTCAGGGTTGGTGAGCCTCAGGATCAGCATGTGCTCGGCCATCCAGCCCTCGCGTTTGGCCATGGCCGATGCGATGCGCAGGGCCAGGCACTTCTTGCCCAGGAGCGCGTTGCCGCCGTAGCCGCTGCCGTAGGACCAGATCAGGTTCTCGTCCGGAAAGTGGCTGATGTACTTCTGTTCGAGCGGCGCGCAGGGCCAGGGGCTGTCCTTCTGGCCAGGGGCAAGCGGCGCGCCGATGGAGTGCAGGCAGGGGATGAACTCGCCGTCTGTGCCCAGCTTCTCGATCACCTTGGCGCCCACGCGGGTCATGATGTGCATGTTGCAGACCACGTAGGGGCTGTCCGTGATCTCGATGCCGATCTTGGCGATCGGCGAATCCACCGGCCCCATGGAGAAGGGGATCACGTACAAAGTGCGTCCCTGCATGCAGCCCTTGTAGAGCTCGGTCATGGTCTTCTTGAGCTCGGCGGGTTCGATCCAGTTATTGGTCGGC
>JAKQBR010000189.1 GCA_029574005.1 Deltaproteobacteria bacterium
AGCTTGTCGAGCTCTCCCAGAAGCGGACCCTGGCCCTGTCCCTGGCCGAGATGAAGGCCATCCAGGCCTATGCCAACGACTCGCAGGTCCGCGCCGCGCGCGCCGCGGTCGGGCTCGGGGACAAGCTCACCGACGTCGAGCTGGAGGCCCTGGCCCAGACGTGGTCCGAGCACTGCAAGCACAAGATCTTCAACGCCGACATCACCTATAGCGCCAACGGGAAGACCGAGCGCATCCGCTCGCTCTTCAAGACCTATATCCAGGGCTCCACCAAGGCCATCCGGGAGAAGATGGGTGCCAAGGACATCTGCGTGAGTATCTTCACCGACAACGCCGGGGTCATCCGCTTCAACGACGCGCACAACCTGGTCTTCAAGGTCGAGACCCACAACTCGCCCTCGGCCCTGGACCCCTACGGCGGGGCCCTGACCGGGATCGTGGGGGTCAACCGCGATCCCTTCGGCACCGGCATGGGTGCCAAGCTCATCTTCAACACGGACGTCTTCTGCTTCGCCAGCCCCTTCTACGACCGGCCCCTGCCGCCCAAGATCCTGCACCCGCGGCGCATCTTCGAGGGCGTGCGCGAGGGGGTCGAGCACGGCGGCAACAAGTCCGGTATCCCCACGGTCAACGGCTGCCTGGTCTTCGACGAGCGCTACCTGGGCAAGCCCCTGGTCTACTGCGGCACGGCCGGCATCATGCCGAGGCAGATCAATGGCCGACCCTCCCATATCAAGGAGATCCAGCCCGGCGACCTGACCGTCATGTCCGGCGGACGCATCGGCAAGGACGGTATCCACGGCGCCACCTTCTCCTCCGAGGAGCTCCACGAGGCCTCGCCGACCTCGGCCGTCCAGATCGGCGACCCCATCACCCAGAAGAAGCTCACCGACTTCCTGCTGCGCGCCCGTGACCTGGGGCTTTACCGCGCCATCACGGACAACGGCGCCGGCGGCCTTTCCTCGTCGATCGGCGAGATGGCCACCCTGTCGGGCGGCTGCCGCATCGACCTCGACAAGCCGCCGCTGAAGTACCAGGGCCTGAGCCCCTGGGAGATCCTGCTCTCCGAGGCCCAGGAGCGCATGAGCCTGGCCGTAGCGCCCGAGCATGTCGAGGCCTTCCTGGAGCTCTCGGCCCGGATGGGGGTGGAATCCACCGTGATCGGGGTCTTTACGGATTCAGGCATGTTCCACTGCACCTATGCCGGCAAGACCGTGGCCTATCTGGACATGCATTTTCTGCATGACGGGCTGCCGCGCATGGATCTCAAGGCCGTGTGGATCGAGGCCGATCTGCTGGACGGTCCGATACCCGACCCGCCGGACCACGGCGCCAAGCTTGCCGAGATGCTCGGCCGGCTCAATATCTGCTCCAAGGAATACGTCGTGCGGCAGTACGACCACGAGGTCCAGGGCGGCTCGGTTATCAAGCCGCTGGTGGGCTCTGCCTGCGACGGCCCGTCGGACGCCGGCGTGGTGCGGCCGCTCCTTGATTCCATGGAGGGTGTGGTCGTCTCCAACGGAATCGCCCCGCGCTACTCGGATATCGACACCTACCACATGGCCGCCAACGCCCTGGACGAGGCCGTCCGCAACTACATCTGCGTGGGCGGCAACCCGGACCATTGGGCCTGCCTCGACAACTTCTGCTGGTGCGATCCGGTGCTGAGCAGGCGCAATCCGGACGGGCAGTACAAGCTGGCCCAGCTCGTGCGCGCCAACAAGGCCATGGCCGAATACACGAAGGCCTATGCCTGTCCCATGATCTCGGGCAAGGACAGCATGAAGAACGACTACATCGTGGGCGAGACCAAGATCTCCATCCCGCCCACGTTGCTGGTGTCCGTGATCGGCAAGATAGATGATGTGCGCACGGCCGTCACCATGGATGTCAAGAGCCCCGGCGACCTGGTCTATATCCTGGGCCGCACCGCCCGGGAACTGGGCGGCAGCGAATACCTGGCCTCCTGCGGCCAACCCGGCGGCCAGGTCCCCAAGGTCGACGCAGGGACCGCCCTGGCGCGCTACCGTAGGCTGCACATGGCCATCACCATGGGCTATGTCGCCTCGGCCCACGACATCTCCGACGGCGGCCTGGCGGTATGCCTGGCCGAGAAGGCCTTTTCCGGCGGCGTGGGGATGTCGATCGATCTGGGCAAGGTGCCGACCACCGGAAATTTAAGCGATACCGAGATCCTGTACTCCGAAAGCGCCAGCCGCATCGTGATCACCGTGGCCCCGGAGCATGTGGACGAGATCGAGGCCCTGTTCGGGACCGACGCGCGCTGCATCGGCAAGACGACCGGCGCGCCGCGTCTGGTCATCACCGGCTTGAAAAATGAGGTTCTCATCGATCAGGAGCTTGCGAGCCTGAAAGCGGCCTGGAAGGCCACCCTGGACTTTTAGCCATGGCGCATCCCGTCAAAGCACTCGTCATCACCGGATACGGCACCAACTGCGAAACTGAAATGGCCTATGCCTGTACGTCCGCCGGCGCGCAGGCCACGATCGCCCATTTGAGCGATATCCTGGGGGGGCGGGTCCGCATCGCCGACTACCACTTCCTGAACCTGCCGGGCGGTTTCTTGGACGGCGATGACCTCGGCAGCGCCCAGGTGGAGAGCGTGCGGCTCAAGCACGCCACGATCGAGGGAGGCACGCGCACCCTCTATGACGAGATCCTGACCTTCTTCGAACACGGAGGTCTGATCCTGGGGGTGTGCAACGGGTTTCAGGCCCTGGTCAAGACCGGGCTCCTGCCCGGCAACCCCTTCGGGAGGCGCAGAGCGACGCTGACCTTCAACGACTCGGCCCGTTTCGAAGACCGCTGGGTGTCTCTGAAGGTCAACCCCCACAGCCCGTGCGTCTTCACCAAAGGCTTGGACCGCATCAGCCTGCCGGTGCGCCACGGCGAAGGCAAGTTCATCACCGACGGCGATGACACGCTCAAGGAGATCCTGGGCAACCACCTGGCGGCCCTCTTCTATGCCGATAGCGACGGCCACCCGACCCAGAACTACCCGGAGAATCCCAACGGCAGCGCCTTCGCCATTGCCGGCATCTGCGACGCCACCGGCCGCATCTTCGGACTCATGCCCCACCCCGAGGCATACACGCACGCCACCAACCACCCGCTGTGGACGCGCCGCAGGGACCTGCCGGAGCGCGGAGACGGCATGGCCATCTTCGACAATGCCGTGAACTACCTCAAGGGCATCTGAGCCGGGAAACAAAGGCCTCAGGTCAGTGCGTACCTAGCCCTCGCCGGATGTCTTGAATCTCTCCACATTCTCGGCCAGCACCGTGGCCTCGCTGCGCAGGTTGGTCAGGGTGCCGGCCAATTCCTCGGCCGTGGAGGCATTCTGCTGGATGCTGCCGTCGATCTGGGTGATGGCGCGGGTGACCTCGCCGATGCTCTGGCGCTGCTCGGAGCTGGTGGCGTTGATCTGTTCCATCATCCGGAAGAAGTCCTCCAGACGCGACATCATCTCCTCCAGGGACGCGGCGGTCTTGCCCATCAGGCTATCGCTGGCGCGGATGCGCTCCACGGTGCCCTCGATCAGCGCGCGGATCTCGCGGGTGGCCTCGGCCGAGCGCTGGGCCAGCGCCCGCACCTCCTCGGCCACCACGGCGAAACCCTTGCCGTGCTCGCCGGCCCGGGCGGCCTCCACCGCGGCATTCAAGGCCAGGAGGTTGGTCTGGAACGAGACATCGTTGACCGTGGCCACGATGTCTCCGATGCGCTGAGAGTCCCTGGATGTATCCTGGATGGCCCGCGTCAGGTCGCTGAATACGTTTTTGCTCTGCTCCATGAGGGTGATGATGCGCCGGGACGATTCCTGACCCTCGGAAAGGAGTCGGCCCGTGTTCTGGAAGGCGGCGTTCATCTCTTCCATGGCCGCGGAAATCTCTTCAACCGAGGCCGCCTGCTCCTGGGCGGCTTGCGAAAGGCTCTGGGACCCTGTGCTGACCTCCTCAATGCCATGGTACAGCTCGGTGGAGGAATCCTTGGCGCTCTTGATGAGCACCTCCAGGTTCTCCACAAAGGCGTTGAACCAGAAGGCCAAGCCGCCCACTTCATTGAGGCTGGATACCGGCAGGCGCCGGGTCAGGTCCCCCTGGCCGCCGGCCATTTCCTTGAGCAGGGCCGAGGTGTGCCTGACTGATAGCGAGAGGCTTTTCAAGAGCAGATAGCTGTTCATGAATGTCAGGACCACGGTCTGTCCCAGGATCAGGAAAAAGCCTGCCTGAAGGGACCTCAACGCCAGACCGGTAAAGAGCGAGAAATAGATGATGCCGATGAAATTGCCGATGGGCGGCAGGGCGACGAGCAATATCGTGATCAGCACCTTGGCATTCAGGCTGATCTTCAGGATGTCCCGGTCCTGATCGAGGATGCCCTTGAGCGGGTATCTGGCCAGGAACGGGATCAGGCTGTTCTCGCAGGCCAGGTAGTAGAAGGACACGGACGTCAGGGCGATCATGAGCAGGATATTGGCGCCCAGTATGAGATCGGCCAGGGGGAGGTAGCCTTTGAGGTAGAAGGGCAAAATCGCACAGGTAAAGCCCAGGCCGAACCAGCGGAAGAATATGGTGCCGGCCTCGGCGAACGGGGCGATGGAGGCCTGGCGCACGGCGCGACGCAGATCCTCTTCCCGGGGCTCCGCCTGTTCCACCAGGTCCATGACCGGTCGTACGAAATGATACTTGACCCACATGCCCAGGAGCAAGGTGATGATCGAGGCGAAGATGATATACCCGATACCGGTGAGGACGTGTGTTCGAAACCCCCGGGAGGCGGTCATCATGAAAAAAACCGCGGAGGGGATGATGACGATATATGTGACGACTTCCTGTATGAGGAGGGGCCGGAGAAAAAAGGTTCTCGCCGCTGTTCTCATATGTGGTCACCCTTTGGACTTGAATTTTTTGTATCCGATTATACTTCTATAGTAGTATCGGAACACGTGCCCCGCAATCATGAATGCGCCCTTGATAGACGGTGTTGCGGGTGCATATGGCGATTCGGCCGTGAAAGCAAGGGAGGAAGACCCATGGAAGGCTGGAGTGAAGACGAGATCCGCAACAAGGCGCTCATGGCGCCGTGCGGGCTATACTGCGGGGCCTGCGGCGTATACATCGCCACGCGCGACGACAACCTGAAGTTCAAGACCGTCATGGGCACCCTGTACGGCACCAAGCCCGAGGAAACGGCATGCCTGGGCTGCATGCAGCCCGATCCGCCCGAGAAGCTCTATGGCTATTGCGGCATGTGCTCCATCCGCAATTGCGTCAAGGGAAAAGGCCTTTATTCCTGCCACCAGTGCGCTGACTGGCCGTGCGCGCAGATCAAAAACTTCGGCTTCGCCACGGGCCGCCGGGTCATGCTGGAGAGCATCCCGCTGTGGCGCGCCAAGGTGGCCCTTCTGGGCGATGAGGATGGCAGCGCGGCGTGGGCGCGCGCCGTGTGCGAGCGCTACCATTGCCGGGGATGCGGCAAGCCGCTCTTTCGCGGGGCGCAGCGCTGCCGGGCCTGCGGCAGGGACGTCGCCGATGAGCTGGACGGATCGCTGTAGGAGATATTTTGCTTGACAGGTCTCAGGTCGTCCATCATAACGACCGAAAAGTACCTATAAAGAGAACAGGAGCGGCACCGTGAAGCAGAATGAAGATCGCAACCTCAATCCGGCACTGCTGCTCCTCCTATGCCTTACGAAAGGCGATCGAAGCCCATCGCTTTTGGGTTGTCCCTAAAAAAAAGGGATACCAGCAAGACCTCAAAGGCCATGGGCGAAAGAAGTCCATGGCCTTTTTATTTTTAAGAAAGGAGCATACGATGGACGAAAACAGGGTATTCATCTTCGATACCACCTTAAGGGACGGCGAACAGTCGCCCGGGTGCAGCATGAACCCGGAAGAAAAACTGCACCTGGCGCGCCAGCTGGAGCGTCTGGGCGTGGACATCATCGAGGCCGGGTTCCCGGCCGCCTCCGAGGGAGACTTCGCCTCGGTGCAGCAGATCGCCCGCGAGATCAGGGGCGTCCAGGTGGCGGGGCTGGCCCGGGCCAACCTGAAGGACATCGACCGCGCCTGGGAGGCCATCAAGCCGGCCGCATCCCCTCGTCTGCATACCTTCATCTCGTCCTCGGACATCCACCTCAAGTACCAGTTGCGCAAGTCGCGCGCCGAGGTCCTGAAGGAGGCCCGGGCCGCGGTCGCGCATGCCTGCTCGTTGTGCCGAGATGTCGAGTTCTCGCCCATGGACGCCACGCGCAGCGACCGCGACTATTTGTGCGAGATGGTCGAGGCCGTGATCGACTGCGGGGCCAGGACGGTCAATATCCCGGATACGGTGGGCTACGCGATCCCCGATGAGTTCGGAGACCTGATCGCCTACCTCTTCGCGCATGTGAAAAATATCCGCCAGGCAATCATCTCCGTGCACTGCCACAACGACTTGGGTCTCGCCGTGGCCAACTCCATTGCCGCGCTGCGCAGCGGCGCGCGCCAAGTGGAATGCACGATCAACGGCATCGGCGAGCGCGCGGGCAATGCCGCCATGGAGGAGATCGTCATGGCCCTGGCCACGCGCAAGGACCGGTTCGGGCTTTCCACCGGCGTCCGCACCGAATACATCTACCAGACCTCGCGCCTCTTGACCCAGATCACGGGCGTGCGTGTGCAGCCAAATAAGGCCATCGTGGGGGCGAACGCCTTTGCGCACGAGTCCGGCATCCACCAGGACGGCCTGATCAAGGAAAAGCTCACCTACGAGATCATGACCCCCCAGTCGGTGGGCATGCCCGAGAGCCATATCGTGCTGGGCAAGCATTCCGGCCGCCACGCCATCGTCAACCACCTCAAGAAGCTGGGCTATGACCTGAGCGAGGCCGAGCTCAACCGCGTCTTTGTGCGCTTCAAAGACCTGGCCGACGTCAAGAAGGAGATCTTCGACGAAGACCTCGAATCCATCCTGTACGAAGAGGTCCTGCGCATCGAGGAGACCTACAAGCTCGTCTACCTGAACGTGGTCAGCGGCAACGTCGCCATCCCGACCGCCACCATGCAGATCGAGTTCGGCGGCGAGGTCCTCAAGGACGCCGGCTTCGGCGTGGGGCCGGTGGACGCCACCTTTGCCGCCATCCGCAAGATCACGGGCACCAACTACGACCTCATGAAGTATGCCGTCAACGCGGTCACGGGCGGCACGGACGCCCAGGGCGAGGCCACGGTGCAATTGAAGTACAAGGACCGCGCCGTGGCAGGGCACGGCGCGCACCCCGATGTCCTGGTGGCCTCGGCCAAGGCCTACATCAACGCCCTCAACCGCATCGAGTGGCTGAAAAAAGGCGAGTAAAAAAGGGAGAAGATAGAATCTCACCACCCGCTACGCTCGAGACACAGAGGGCACGGAGAAAAGTCAACCAGTTTGTGCTCCCGGCTGTTGCCGGGAACAGAAACTGATTTTCTCTCGCTTCACAAACTCGGTGGCTCTCGCGCAGCGGGTGGTGAGTCTTTATCAAGATTTCCTCTGGCAATCGGAATGGTTGTCTGGTACGCCTGCCTAAAAATGTTGTTGCATGAGGATTAAAGGAGGAGGCATGGCGATCTATGAATTCAAAGGCAAGGTCCCGCAGATAGGCGAAGGCACCTGGGTGGACGAGAGCGCCACCATCATCGGCGACGTGCGCATCGGAGACAACTGCTGGATCGGGCCCAACGCCGTGCTGCGCGCCGATTTCGGCACCATCATCATCGGTGATGAAACCGCCGTGGAAGACGGCGTGGTGATCCATACCCCGCGCACCGTCACCATCGGCAAGCGCGTGACCATCGGCCACCTGGCCATGGTGCATAACCGCCTGGTCAAGGACTACGCCGTGGTCGGCATGGGATCGACCTTAGGCGATGATGCCGAGGTGGGCGCCTGGTCCATCGTGGCCGAGCATTCCCTGGTCAAGAAGAACCAGATCGTCCCGGACTACAAGCTCTATGCCGGGGTCCCGGCCGTGGAAAAAGGCGATATCACCGAGCAGTACCAGGAGGTCATGAAGTTCGGCAAGGCAATGTATGTGGAGCTGGCACAATCGTATAGGACGACCCTAAAGAAAATCGGCTGATAGGTGAGAGCACGTCAGAACTTCGCATACCTTCGTCTCTCCTTGTCGTAGGCGCTGCGACATACGCTAAAAGTATGTCTCGCGCCACGACTTCGTCGCTCCTCGGTCTGCTTTGTTCTGACGCGCTCTCCGTACGTATGAATACTCTTATATAATAAGCTCGCAACGAGCTAAATCACCCGTTGCTGCCACAGCGGAGCATCTAACCCAAAAATACCACTAGGCTTGATGCGGTGCAAGAGCAGACGTGCAGCAATGCGCTGGTAGCAATCGGGTGGATTTGTTTGTTAGCTCTCTTGTATAGGCGCAGGTGGGAGTTGAGGTTTGTCTTGATCTCTGTTGACAACCCACATTGGCATTACTCTTTTGCCCTGTAGCAAATCAACAACTCCCTGGCGGATGGCTTCCTGCTGTTCTTCTATACGTCCGTGGGCTACTGGAGAATATGTTCCGTTTTTAATTTCGGTCTTGTCATAGTCGTACCCGAGCGAAATACCCATTTGGTATAGGAGTTCAACTAATAAATCCATTCGCCGTACCCCCCATTGATCAGGCGGTAGTAACTTGTCACCTAGCAAATCAAGGTATTGCCGCCAATAACCCAGCACTTTCTTTTCGTGTTTATTCTTGGGGCTAAATTCAAGATCAATTCGGTTTAGAGCCTCAACATGCTGTGGGGATAACGTATATGCGCGAGTAGCCATTAACGTTTTGAACACCCATAATTTACGACCTCTTATTTCTTTTCTGTCATCAAGGTATCTAGTTAGCTGAACTGCGATGATCGGTCCGAGAGCAACCGCAAAGATCATTACGATATCTGTTACTTTGATTGTCCAATCAAAGCTCATACCTCCCTCCTCGTGAGCTAACCATTTATTATCAAGGCAATTTGCCTTGATACTATGACATTGACGACAAATTCAGGCAAATTTGCCTTGATATTGATTGTCAGTATTATGAGTAGCATAAGGGGGATTTGAGAGTATGTCAATCGAACAAGGGGGGGTCTAAAAGGCAAGAAGTTGATGGAGGAGGTGCATTGATGGCCTGGTTTATATATCAAGAGCGGGAACCCTGTCTTCAAGAGCCTGCTAGAAGATCTCTTTGGTTTCAATGATGATCGCATGAGGGAACGTCCGTTTGCCTTTGAGATATCTTTTCCTGGCATCGCCATCGCCGGCAAGGTCGATCAAGGCGGTGCTCATATCATAGATGCGCATGTCATAGCCTTTTGTTGCCAGCGCTTTTTCAAACCCAAACTTATGGCCCTGGCCGGCGGCGTGGAGTTCAGGGATAAAGGTGTCGGGGATGGAGAGATCGGAAGGGTTTTCATACGCGACGATGCAGTTGTAATGGTTGGTGGCATGGAAATTCCTGCATGCATAAGGGCGGACGGGATAGATCCGGCAGTGGTTCTCCTGCAGGAAGGGGCATTCGAGATTGGTCCCGAAATGCTGCTCGCGTGATAATTGCCGGATTCTTTCAGCATTCGTTGCGGCGGATTTCAGGAACCTGCTCATTGCCTGTTGCGGCAAGGCCTTTTTCAGGTATCTCATGATCAAGAACAACTCGTAAGCCCTGACCTCGACCTTGAAGTGGCAGCAGTAGGAACAGCCGGCTTTGCAGTCAATCTTCCTGGAGGCGGTGTTCAATACATCCGCCGTGAGTTCAGCGTGCCGCTGGTATGAATTCGAGGCGCAGGTTTCAATCTCCAATGATCGAGACAAGTCTTGGGAGGCGAGTTTATACTCCCGGAAAGCCGCTCGTTCATAAAATGGGTTCATGTGCCTGATTGCCTTCTTGCCGACCGAGATTGCCTGCCGCAAACAGGGCGGGACGGCAGGCCCAAGTGTAGCAGAGGCTGTGTTGCGGGGCAAGGGCGGATGCCCGGCGATACGCTGTCTGCGGTTGGGTCAGCCCCCGGGGTTGGGCCTGGTCGATTCCCTGATATTCAACGCCTTGTACCCCGGCGCGTGCGTTCTTTCAGGCTTGCCGTGCTGTTCTGTCGGCCCAAGGCAGG
This sequence comes from Deltaproteobacteria bacterium, assembly GCA_029574005.1. Taxonomy (GTDB): domain Bacteria; phylum Desulfobacterota; class Desulfomonilia; order UBA1062; family UBA1062; genus JAKQBR01. Next base: position 10,143 of record JAKQBR010000189.1, read on the forward strand.
ATTGCACGCTACACCCCAAGGTTCAAGACCTCGCGGTTTTAAAAGGCCGTGGCCAATCCCGAGGATTGATGACCGCGCCCTGGTATCCGCGTGATCACAGATAGCGTTTGCCGGTCAGGATCTCCGCCATGATTCGACAGGATATGTCCGCCGTGGTCACAACAGCCGTCATGATGAGTGTGGCCTTGATAACGATGATGAGCATGTCCCTTCCTCCATATGCCCCCATGGGCATTCCAGTTGTTTGTCTCGGCCTGAAAAGCGGATCGTGAATGTTTCCGGCGATTCATGCCGGAGGGCCGCGCCTGCACGAAAATGCAGCAAGATGTGCGCCAAGAATTAAGTGGTCGATAATATTGAGGTCAATGAAAACCAAGGCCTGGTTCGCGTACAATTTTGATCAACCTTGTTACATTATTGTCAAGTGCGATGGTCATGCTCGGTATCCCATCCTTATCCACTTACCGGGGGAATCATGCTTCCCATTTGCTTTTCACCCGAGACAAAGTTACTATCGCTCACATAAAAAATCTCACCCTGAAAGGAGGAAACATCATGGTTCTGAATCATCCCGAGGCGACCCAGCAGGCACTCAGCATCCTGCGGTCGGGCGATCCGTTTCAGTGGTATGTCATCACGCTCTTGGTAATTGTTCTCTACATCTACGCCAACGAATACGAACGGGGCAACTACCGGGTTATAGCGGCCGGGTTGGGGCTGTACATGGTGCACTGGTTCGTGGAGATCATCAACGCCCTGATCCAGCACTTCTCGGGCCACGCCCTCTGGACTGCGCCCACCGGCACCGCGTTTGTCATCATGGTGGGGGTGTGCATCGAGATCAGCCTCATGTTCTCCATCGCCGGCATGGTGGCGGTCAAGCTCCTGCCCAAGGACAGGTCAGCCAAGATGCTGGGGATCAACAGCCGGGTCTTCATAGCGCTCACCTCGGCGGCCGGGGCGTCCATCCTCGAGATCTTCCTGGTGCGCACGCCGACCTTTGTCTGGGTCTATCCCTGGTGGGGCGCACTCCCGGTGTTCATAACCGTGTACATCCCGTTTTTCGCCGCCGCGGTGTGGTGCCATGAAACCGAGCTCAATAAGAGCTTCACCTTCATCGGTATCCTCGGCGCCGTCAACCTGGCGGGCCTGATCATCTTTGGCGCGCTGGGCTGGATCTGAAGCAAAGACAAGGCGGCCGGACCGCGCGAACGATCAGACGTCGAGCGTGAGGCCGCCTTGTGCGAAGTAGTCCTTGATGCCGCCCTTCAAGGGGTTTTTCAGGCTGAGCCGGATGGCGTCGTTCGGGCAGCTCACCGCGCAGATGCCGCATCCGAGGCAGGCCTCCTCATCAATGACCACTCGGTCGCCCCGGCAGGATATGGCGCTTACCGGGCATTTCTTGACGCACTGCAGGCATGTGCTGCAGGCTGCCTCATCGCATGACGCCTTCCAGCCGATGGATCGGAAGCGGGTGGTCAGCTTCTTGTAGTTCGAATTCCGCAGCAGGTTGAAGGCGGTGCAGCAGCAGGGGCAGCAGAAGCAGATATCCAGGCAGCGGTGCACGTCTTCGTCCTTGATGCCCCATACATACGATTCAAACTCGACCCACAACGCATGCCCGATCAGGCCCAGCTGGGCGGCCCTGTCCACATACGCCAAGGACTCTTCCAGGGTGAGTTCCCGGGCGATGCCGTTTTCAACCGCCACCCGCGCGCCTTCGCCGATGAAGATGCAGCCGATGTCATGGGGGTAGTCCTTGCAGTCGTGCGCCACCCGGCACAGACACCGGTCCATGGCCATGCGGTAGGGGGCGTCCTTGATCACCTGTTTGATCATCTCTATCGGCAGCACGACGCCCTGGGCATTGTCCGTGATGTCTTCGTTGAGATTGAGGATATAGCCCTGGGTAAACCGTGCTTCATCCGGCTCGATCATGATCATGCGCCTCAAGAGCGGGCCGAACAGCCTGGACTCGATATAGGGCGCCACCTTTGGCACCAGCCCGAAGATCGGCGTGTACAGGTCAACCGTGGAAGACCGTGCGGCCAAGACCTTTTTGATCAGATTGTTGATGGCATGATTCATGCGGGTACCTCGATCTTGTAATAACGAAAACATCACTCGGTTAATATGCTTTGTCAAGAGAATCCCGGGGCGTTTCCTATTGACTGGGGCAGGCCGGCGATTATCTTTTCAAGGAGAGAGAGTTCTCCAGCAGGAACCCCATCCAAGGAGTATGCCATGGCAAGCAAACGGGATCGTGATCGCAGAGGAATAAGGTATTCCGTTATGCCGGCCGTATGTCTGTGCGTGCTCGTCGCATCTGTCTGGCCTTTGCTGCAACCGGAAGCCGCCTCGGGACAGGACAGCGTGGCATCGCAGAAGGCCTTTGCCGACGCGGCCCAGGTCTTCTTCCATCCCCGTTGCCTCAACTGCCATCCCGCCGGTGACGCGCCGCTGATCAAGGACGACTCGCAGCCGCACCTGTTTGGCGTCAAGCGCGGAGCGGACGGCAAAGGGGTTGCGCCCTTGAGCTGCGCCCTGTGCCACCGGGATGCAAATCAGCCCGGAGGGCCTCCCGGCGTGCCCGGCTGGCATATGCCGCCGGAGCACATGCCCATGGTCTTTCAGGGCCGCACCCCCGGTGAGCTGTGCCGGCAGTTGAAAGACCCGCGGCACAATGGCGGTCGGACAGGGGTGCAGGTCATCGAACATATCGACAAGGACCCGCTCGTCCTGTGGGGTTGGAGCCCGGGCCAGGGGCGCACGGTCCCGAAGATGAGCCACGAGGATTTTGCGGCAAAGATGCATGAATGGGTAAAGAAGGGCTGCGCCTGTCCAGATTGAGAAAAAAAGCGCAGGGGCTGCGCGGGCAGCGCCGAAACCGGTATCCGGGTCGGCGAAGATCAGCCCGTCATTTCAAGGCCCCGATCGGATGACGCGAGCGATGCTTGCCGGTGATGCCGTCGATGATCCGGCGGGCATTGGCATGGAAGACCTTGTCATAGAATGCCTGCGGCAGGTTGTAGCCCAGCAGACAGTCGAGCTCGGTCTCGCGCGGCAGGATCAGGTTGGGGAAGTCCGATCCGTAGACGATGCGGTCCTGGTGGCGTTCAAGCGCATCGGGCCCCAGGTCAAAGGACCCGGGCCGGCCCGGATAGAACGTAAAGGCCGTGTCGAGATACAGGTTCGGACAATCGTGTAGCAGCTCCATGAATCCGCCGTATTCCAGGGCGCCCATGTGGGCGACAGTTACCGGCAGTTCCGGAAAACGCTCCATCAGCCTCTTGAAGTGGGCGAGCCCCACGAACTCGTTGCCCACCGGGCCGGTGCCCACATGCATCAGCAGGCGCTTGCCCCTGGCCTGGATCATGTCGTAGAGCGGCATGAGGCGTTCGTCGTGCGGATAGAAGCGCTGCACCAGGAGGTGCAGCTTGAAGCCGAGGATGCGGGGGTGGTCCAGGAGCCTTTCAGCCATCTGGAGGGCATCGGTGTCGCCGGGATGAAAGGCCGCGAAGCAGTACAGGTCAGGGATCTCTTCCAGGACTTCAAGGTTCCAGTCATTGACGGCCTTCGCCACGCCTTGCCTGTGGGCGTAGTTGGAGTAGACGATGGTGCCGATGCCCCTGAGCCTCAGGTAGTCCACACATTGACGGTAATAGAGCTGGTGGATGACCCTGGCACCGTAGCCCTGCTCGAAGAAGCGCCAGATCGACTCGAAGAGCCGGTCCGGGAAGAGGTGCGCGTGGAAGTCGATGATGGTTGCGGGGAGCTTTGCCATGGCTTATTGTCAGGTGGAATCACCGGCGGATGCCATTGTGAAACCTTGCCGCAATGGGATTCGCACCGACCTCCTCATCCCTTCCGTTCAAGCACAAGGTCCTTGAACATGCAAGGTCCTTGTGCGGTTGTCCCCCTTCGGCCCGCACGAAACATTCCTATGGGATGCCGTAGTGTCATATTGCATGCGATACCCGCCCGAACCGCGGCTGGGCAGGATGGTGTCGGCCCCGTTATCGAGCTTGGTTTTCCGGCAGAGTTATGATTTATAGCTCTGGCAATACTTCAGTCAAAGGAGAAGAGAAATGAAGATGAACAGAGTGATGATGGGAGCAGCAATGATTTTCCTGCTATCCGCCACGACGGTCTCGGCGGCGGAACCGGCCAAGCCCGGTCCCTGGGAGAAGATCAACGAGAAAGACGGCATTGTCATCTATGCGCGCAACAATCCGCGCGTCAGTTTTAAGGAAGTCCGCTGCGTGGGCGTCGTCAACAGTTCCGTGGCCAATCTGGAGAATATGATGCGCGATTGGGATGCCTACAAGAAGGTCCTGTTCATGTCCAAGAAGACCGATCCGGCTGAAATCCCGGGATGCAATCCGAAGCCGGACACCTACTGCGCCTACCTGCTGCAGGGATTTCCTTGGCCCGTTGAGGACCGAGACGGGTACGGGTCCATGAATTTCTACTACCATAAACCGACGGGAGAGCTGCTGGTCAGGGTCGTGTTGGTGAACAGCGGCATGCCGCTGGTCAAAGGCGTCACCCGCATCCCTTTCTGCGAGATGGAGTGGATCGTCAAACCCATCGATGCTACGCATTCCGAGGTGACGTATCAGAATATGATCGAGCCGGGAGGCGCTGTCGGAGCCAAGATACCCACGACCGTGATCAATTACATCCTGAAGTCCTACGGCGTTTTCACCCTCCAGAACGTGCGTAAGCTGGCCAAGCAGGACAAGTACCAGCACGCCAAAGGCATCATCACCCAGCAGCCCTGGCCCGCTGAGTTGCGGTTCTATGCCGAAGACGTACCAGGCAGATAGCCCCCGATCTCTTAAAGATTTTTTCCTGCCCGGTCCGGACTCGGGCCGGGCAGGGGTCTCGGATATCCTTTGCGCAACGCCGAAGAGCGCTGGCGATGGTCTTTGTGTTCTGGTTGCTTGTTGACTGCGTACCGGTTTTCAGCGATGCCTATGCCATGGACGCCGGTCAGATAACCTGTTATCCCACGTACGGCTATCGACAGGGAGATGCCTGGGTAATACCGATGCGGGTCTGGGTGCACGAACGCCGGGGGGCGGCTGAAAAGGTGATAACCAAGGTGGCGGCCAGCATGGGCAGTCTTGATGCCGGGGAGCTTGCCAATTTCCGGGCCCGTATCCAGGACTTTGTGGCCGACAGCCAGTCGCGCGAGAAGGTGGCCTTCACATTCGATCAGGACCCTGAGCGGCGGGTTTTCCGCGTGGAGGACGGCGACGGCGCAAATCCGAAGACCGATCTGAACGGCCTGATCCAGGGTGTGATCATTATCCCGCATGCAAAAGCCGTTGAACTGCTGGACCGGCAAGGCTCGCCCCGCGGCTGGCTAACCTTTCGCGCGGTATCCGAAGGGCATGCCGGAACGGGGCGCGTGCGGCTGATCGAAGAAGAAGGGCTGTCCGTGATCTCCGATATCGACGATACCGTCAAGGTCACCCAGATCCCGGCGGGCGCCAAGGTCGTGATCAGGAACACCTTTTTCAGGGACTTCTTGCCTGTGCCCGAGATGGCCCGGATGTACCAGGCATGGCTCGGCGCCGCCTTTCATTATATCTCAGGCAGCCCCTGGCAGCTGTACCGGCCGCTGTCAGAATTTCTTGTGGGCCCCGCCGGAGGCTTTCCCGAAGGCTCGTTTCATATGAAGAACGCCAGGAAGAATCTCTTCAGCGCCAGCACCTGGGAGGACCTGAGCGAGCTCACGACGAACGAGAACCTCACCTATGAGTAGAAACTCCTGCAGATCAGCGAGATCATGGGACGCTTCCCAAAAAGGCGCTTCATCTTGATCGGTGATTCCGGCGAGAAGGACCCGGAGGTGTATCGCGAGATCCAGCGCCGATTCCCTGCGCAGGTGCAGGAAATCATGATCCGCGATGTAACCAATGCGCTGGCCAATGATCCCGCTCGCCTTGAGGGCATGACCGTTATTCCGGCCTCTATCGCGGACGTGCCCGGCGCCGGCCTCGAGGAAAAGCAGGCGCCATGAAGGTCCTGATCATCCTCGGCCATCCTGATCCGCAAAGCTTCAACCATGCCCTGGCCGCGGGCGTGCGGGAGGCCCTGCTGGCTGACGGCCATGACGTGAGCCTGCGCGACCTGGCGGCCGAAGGCTTCGATCCGCGGTTGAGTGCGGCGGAACTCTCCGGCAGAGGCGCCGTGCCCGAGGATGTCCGGCCCTATGTCGACGAGCTTGGCGCGGCCCAGGGTATCGTCATCGTCCACCCCAACTGGTGGGGCCAGCCGCCCGCGATTCTCAAGGGCTAGATCGACCGGGTCTTGCGCGCCGGCGTGGCCTACCGCTTCGAGGAGGGTGACAGCGGCGGAGGCGTGCCCGTGGGGCTTCTCAAGGCCGGGGCCGCGGTGGTGCTGAACACGTCCAATACCCAGCAGGCGCGCGAGCTCGAGGCCTTCGGCGACCCTCTGGAAGCGCTGTGGCACAGGTGCATCTTCGAGCTGTGCGGGGTGCGCGTTTTTCACCGCCGCATGTTTGGCGTGATCGTGACCAGTACCCTCCAGCAGCGCCTGTCCTGGATAGAAGAGGCTCAGGCCCTGTGCCGGCGCGTCTTTGCGCCATAAACGAACAGCTTTTTTCGACAACCCTTGAATGCAGGGGCAATCAAAAGAGGGTACTGTATCACTGTGCTTTACGTATCTTGATTCGGCCCCGGATGCAACACTCCTTGGACCGGCCCTGCCCGGATGGCGGATTGGGTGAGTTCTTTGCGGTAGGCCCAGCCAGGCCTTCAAAAAATCCTTGACAGAATGAGCCTGTAACCTTATATACTACTAAAACGATAGCAATTAAAGTAAAGAAGGGAACGGTGTATGAAACTTTCAACCAGGGCACGCTACGGAGTACGGCTGATGCTGGAGCTGGCGCTGAAATACGGCAAAGGCCCGGTTTATCTCAAGGACATCGCCAAAGAGGAGGAGATCTCGGAAAAATACCTGAGCGTCATCATCATCCCTTTGAAGGCCGCCGGGCTGGTGCATGCCACGCGCGGCGTGCATGGCGGATACACCCTGGCCAAGAACCCTTCCGAGATCAACCTGAAAGAAGTCGTGGATATCCTCGAAGGCGGCACCTGCCTGGTGGATTGTGTCAAGGACCCGGCTGCCTGCCCACGCTCGCAGACCTGCGCCAGCCGCGACCTGTGGGATATGGTAAGCGCCAGGATGTCGGAGGCCTTGAGCGCCATGACCCTGGAGGCCTTGGCCTCCATGAGCCGTGACAAGGCCAGGCCGGATGGCCCGATGTACCATATTTAGGAAGGAGACCGGCGATGAACCCCATATATCTCGACCATGCAGCCACCACCCCCCTGGCGACCGAAGTGCTGGAGGCCATGCTTCCCTACTTCACCGAATTCTACGGCAATCCGTCCAGCCTGCACGGCTTTGGTCAGGTCGCCAAGGACGGTATCGAGCGTGCGCGACAGACAATCGCGAATGCTCTCCATGCCAGAGAAGACGAGATCGTGTTCACAGGCTCAGGCACGGAAAGCGACAATACGGTCATCAAAGGCACTGCGCATGCCCTGGCCGCCAAGGGTGATCACATCATCACTTCTGGCATCGAGCACCACGCCATCCATGAGCCCCTGCATTTTCTGGAGAAGCAGGGCCTCAAGGTGACCTACCTGCCGGTGGATGCAAACGGCCTGGTGGACCCTGACGAGGTGAAGAAGGCCATAACGGACAAGACCATCCTGGTCTCCATCATGCACGCCAACAACGAGATCGGCACCATCGAACCCATTGCCGAGATCGGCAGGATTGCGCATGAGAACGGCGTGCTCTTCCACACCGATGCGGTGCAGACCTTCGGCCACATCCCCATCGACGTGAATGCTATGAATATCGACTTCTTGAGCGCCTCGGCCCATAAGCTCTACGGACCCAAGGGCGTGGGCCTGCTCTATGTCCGCAAAGGCGCACGCCTGACGCCCCTGCTGCACGGCGGGGACCAGGAAAAGCGCCGACGTGCCTCCACCCAGAACGTGCCCGCCATCGTGGGCTTCGGCCGGGCCGTGGAGCTGGCCGCGGCGGAAATGGAGAGCGAGGCCGCGCGGCAGACCGTGCTGCGCGACCGGCTGATCCAAGGCCTCTTGGCCGCCATACCGCATAGCCGCCTGAACGGTCATCCATCTTCGCGGCTGCCCAACAACGTCAATATCTCGATCGCCTATATCGAGGGGGAGGCCATGCTCCTGAACCTCGACATGGAAGGCATCGCGGCCTCGACCGGCAGCGCCTGCACCTCGTCGAGCCTGGAACCCTCGCACTGCCTGACCGCCATCGGCCTACCGCACGAGCTGGCGCACGGGTCGCTGCGGTTCACGCTCGGCCGGGGCACCACCCGGGAACAGATCGATTCCGTCATAGCGGTCCTGCCGGGGATCGTGAAAAAGCTGCGCGCAATGTCACCGCTCTCTAGAAAGATTGCACAATAAGGAGGAACAGATGGAAGCTGCGGCATGTAGAATATATAACGAAAAAGTGATGGACCATTTCCGCAACCCGCGCAACGTGGGCGAGGTGGAAAATGCCGATGGCATCGGCCAGGCCGGCAATCCGGTCTGCGGCGATATCATGGAGCTCTCGCTTAAGGTGGAGGAGGGCGTGATCAAGGACGTGAAGTTCAAGACCTTCGGGTGCGGGGCGGCCATCGCCACGAGCTCCATGGTGACCGAGCTGGTCAAAGGCAAGACGGTCGATGAAGCGCTTGAGGTTTCGAACAAGGCCGTGGCCGATGCCTTGGGCGGTTTGCCGCCGGTCAAGATGCACTGCTCGGTCCTCGCCGAAGAGGCGCTGAAGGCCGCTATCGACGACTACCGCAGGAAAAGCGGCCAGACGGCCTGAGCGCTCCGATGGACATTGTCAGAGAGATCGGGCGGCTGAAACGCTCACGCGGCGCCATTATCCTGGCGCACAATTACCAGCTGCCCGAGGTCCAGGACATCGCCGACTATGTGGGCGACTCGCTGGGTTTGAGCATCCAGGCCGCGGCCACGGACGCTAAGGTGATCGTGTTCTGCGGGGTGACCTTCATGGCTGAAACGGCCAAGATCCTCTCCCCGGGCAAGACCGTCCTGGTCCCTGATCCGGACGCCGGGTGCCCCATGGCGGACATGATCGACGCCGAACAGCTGCGCGCCTTGAAGCGGGAAAATCCGACGGCCAAGGTGCTCTGCTATGTGAATACCACGGCCGCGGTGAAGGCCGAATGCGACCTGTGCTGCACCTCGGCCAATGCCGTGAGCATGGTGAAGGATGTCATGAAGGATGACAAGGACATCATCTTTGTCCCTGACCGGCACCTGGCCGACCACGTGGCGCAGGAAACCGGACGGGAATTTATCCTCTGGAAGGGATTTTGCCCGACGCATGCGCGCATCCTGCCGGAAGACATCCTGAGGCAGAAGGCGCTTCACCCCGAAGCCGTGGTGATGGTACACCCCGAATGTTCGCGCGGCGTGCGGGCCCTGGCCGATAAGGTCCTGTCCACCGAGGCCATGTGCGGGTTCGCCCGCGAGACGCAGGCCCGCGAAATGATCGTGGCCACGGAGGTGGGCGTGCTGCACAAGATGCGGAGTGCGAACCCGGATAAGGTCTTCTATCCGGCAACGGAAAAGGCGGTGTGCCCCAACATGAAGCTCACCACCCTGGAGAAGGTACTGGTCTCGCTCGATGAAATGCGGACCGAGGTCGTGCTGGATCAGGAGACTATTTACAAGGCCAAACAGTGCATCCGTCGCATGCTGGAATATCGGGCCTGAGGCATTATAATGAATTATCACGGAGGCAAACAAGGAGTGTACGAGAATGAGTAAGATCGATGATCAATTGCGTATCGAGTCCCTGCTGCTGCACGGCGGCCAGGAGCCGGACCCCATGACCGGCAGCCGGGCCGTGCCCATTTATCAGACCACGTCATATCAGTTCAAGAGCGCCGAACACGCGGCCAACCTGTTCGCCCTGACCGAGTCGGGCAATATCTACACCCGCCTCATGAACCCCACCACCGATGTCCTGGAGAAGCGCCTGGCGTTGATCGACGGCGGGGTCGGCGCCCTGGCCGTGGCCAGCGGACAGTCGGCCATCACGCTGTCGCTCTTGAATATCGCCAGGGCGGGCGATGAGATCGTGTCCATGGACAACCTCTACGGCGGGACCTACAACCTCTTCCGCCATACCTTCGCGCGGATGGGGATCACGGTCAGGTTCGTGGCCTCGAACGACCTCGCGGCCTTGAAGGCTGCCGTCACCGCTCGAACCAAGGCCGTGTACGCCGAATCGATCGGCAATCCCAAGCTGGACGTGGCCGACCTGGAAGGCATCGCGACAATCGCGCACGGCGCGGGCGTGCCCTTTGTGCTGGATAATACGGTCAGCCCGTATCTGCTCAGGCCTTTCGACCATGGCGTGGATATCGCGGTCTACTCGGCCACCAAGTTCATCGGCGGCCACGGCACCTCGCTGGGCGGCATCATCGTGGACTCCGGGAACTTCGATTGGGCGAACGGCAGATTCCCGCTCATCACCGATCCGGACCCCAGTTACCACGGACTGAACTTCCATGCCGCGCTGGGCAAGATGGCCTATATCACCAAGGCGCGCGTGACCCTGCTGCGCGACCTGGGTCCGGCCATGAGCCCGTTCAATGCCTTCCTCTTCCTGCAGGGCCTGGAGACCCTGCACCTGAGGATGCCCAGGCATTCAGAGAACGCTCATGCCGTGGCCGAATTCCTGGAAAGGCACCCCAAAGTGGCCTGGGTCAACTATCCGGGGCTTGCCACCAGCCCGGAATATGCCCGCGTGCAGCGCTACCTTGCCAAAGGCGCGGGCGCCATCATCGGCTTCGGAATCAAGGGTGGGGCGGAACAGGGCAGGCGCTTCATCGAGGCCTTGAAGCTCACCAGCCACCTGGCCAATATCGGCGACGCCAAGACCCTGGCCATCCATCCGGCCACCACCACGCATCAGCAGCTCTCGCCCGAGGAGCAGACCGCCACGGGCGTCACCCCGGATTTCATTCGCTTATCCATCGGCCTGGAGCATATCGATGACATCATCGCCGACATCGCCCAGGCCCTTGAAAGGACAGAAAGATGATGTACAATGATATCACCCAAACCGTGGGGAACACACCCCTGGTCAAGATCAACCACATCTCCAAAGGGCTCTCTGCCACCATCCTGGTCAAGGTCGAATCCTTCAACCCGCTTGGGAGCGTCAAGGACCGCATCGCCGTGGCCATGATCGAAGCCGCGGAAAGGGAAGGCCGCATTACCAAGGACACGGTCATCATCGAGCCCACCAGCGGCAATACCGGCATCGGCCTGGCCTTTGTCTGTGCGGCGCGCGGCTACCGGCTGATCCTCACCATGCCCGAGACCATGAGCATGGAGCGCCGGCAACTGCTGGAGATCCTGGGCGCCGAGCTGGTGCTGACCGAGGGCAAGAAGGGCATGACCGGCGCGGTGGAGATGGCCGAGGAGATGGCGGCCGGCATGGCCCACAGCTTTATCCCGCAGCAGTTCAAGAACCCTGCCAACCCGGAGATCCACCGTCAGACCACGGCCGAGGAGATCTGGGAAGACACCAAGGGTCAGGTGGACTACTTCGTGGCCGGCATCGGCACCGGCGGCACCATCACCGGCGTGGGCGAGGGCCTGAAACGCCACAGCCCCAAGGTCAAGATCATCGGCATCGAGCCCGCGGACTCGCCCGTGCTGTCCCTGGGCCGCTCCGGCGCGCACAAGATCCAGGGCATCGGCGCCGGGTTCGTGCCCGAGATCTTGAACAAGGATATCCTGGACGAGATCATCACGGTGGGGCATGAGGACGCCGGCCGCATGGCCAGGCGCCTTGCCAAGGAGGAGGGCATCCTGGCCGGCATATCGAGCGGCGCGGCCCTGTGGGCGGCGCTCGAGGTCGCCGGGCGGGTTGAGGCCAAGGGCAAGACCATCGTGGCGCTCCTGCCCGACACCGGCGAGCGCTATCTTTCGACCTGGCTGTTCCAGACGCATGCGTGAGGAGACGATGCATACCTACCAGGAATTATTCGCGAGGAACTATGGCATCTTTTCCCAGGCCGAACAGGAACGCCTGCGACAGGCGTGCATCCTGATCGTGGGCTGCGGCGGCATCGGCGGCACCGTGGCTGTTATGCTGGCGCGCTCAGGCGTCGGACGTTTCATCCTGGTGGAGTTCGACGACTACTCCCCCAGCAACATGAACCGGCAGG
>JAKQBR010000199.1 GCA_029574005.1 Deltaproteobacteria bacterium
GGGAGCTGGGGCGTCAGCAGGGCCTCCCGGAAGTGCCCTTGAAGGAAGAGCTCGGCCACGGGGATATACTGGAAGGCGCCGTCATTGGCGATGATGTCATAGTTGAGCCAGGAGGGAATCAGGGCGAGGCAGGACGCCAGGACGACGAGCAGGGCGATCGAAAACGCGTGCCGGTCTTCGCTCATGAGGCCCTTTAGTAGGCTCCCTGTCTTTTGAACACCGCCCCGAAGGTGCGGATGATGATCTCGATATCGAGCCATAAGGACCAGTTCTTGGCGTAGTACTCGTCCAGCATCACGCGCTCGTCATAGCTGAGATCGTTGCGGCCCGATACCTGCCACAACCCGGTGATGCCGGGCGTGACCTTGAAGAAGTAGCGCGCCTTGTCGCCGTATTTGGCCACCTCGTCGCTGATGATGGGCCGCGGGCCGACCAGGCTCATCTCGCCCTTGAACACATTGTAGAGCTGCGGCAGCTCGTCCAGGCTGCTGCGCCGCAGGAAGCTCCCGATGCGGGTGATACGCGGGTCTTCCTTGAGCTTGAAGTCCTTCTCCCATTCGGCGCGGGCCCTCGCGTCATTGGCCAGCAGCTCTTCCAGCACGGCCTGGGCATTGACCACCATGGTGCGGAACTTGAAGCACTTGAACTGCCGGCCGCCCCTGCCGATGCGGGTATGGCCGAAAAAGGCCGGTCCCTTGGAACCCGCCTTGATCAGGACGATGACGATCAGGAAGATCGGGGCGAGCAGGATCAGGGCCGTCAGGGAGACCATGACGTCGAAGACGCGTTTCATGGCCCGGTTGCGCTTGCGCGCGAGTCTATCCTCCATCTCGAGCAGCAACAGCCCGTCCAGGTCATGGGTCTGCACGCCCAGGGAGATGAGCCCGTACAGGTCCGGCACCACGTGCACGACCGGGGCGATGCGCGTGGCCTGCTCCACGAGCTCGACTAAGGCCGCGCCCGTGAGCTCGGGCATGGCCACGATGACCTCGTCGGCGCGCGTCGATAGGGGCAGCTCCTGAACCGCCCCCAGCACCCTCACACCGCCGATCTCGCTTTTCCCCTCGGGCCTGTCCAGGAAGATCCCGACCGGCGTAAGCCCGAAATCCGGATGCCTCTTCAAATTGCAGACGACCTGCTTGACCGGCTTCTCCGATCCGATCAGCACGACCTCCTTTGACCACAGGCCGGCCTTTCGCAAGCAGGAGCGCATGACGGCGCGCGCCACCGGCAGGGCCAGGATGGAGAGCAGGAAGGCGATCACGATCACGGGCCGGGAGTACTGCACCGAGGTGCGCGTGACAAAGCTTATGAGGATCACGATGATGAAGGTGATCAGATTGGCCTTCAGGACCCCGGAGGTCTCCTCCCAGAAGCTCATGCCGATGGAGGGGTACAGCCCCTCATAGGCAAAGAGCAGCAGCCACAGCGTCAGGACCGGCCACATGGCGGCATAGATCTCGAAGGAATGGCGCATGGGCGCGAAGAGGGGGAATACATCCACCAGGACCCGGGCCCTGAGGTAGTAACTCAGGGCGAAGCAGAGTGTGATGACCGCGATATCGGCCCCGGCCAGCAGCAGGGTGGCGCCCAAGCGCTTGAGGAAGGTGTAGGTGGCCCGCATCATGGCGTGGTTTTCGTGAAGGATTCCAGGGCGCTGCGCATGTCCCGCATGAAACGCTCCCGCGACCAGGCGGCGGCGTGCCGCCGGATCCGCTCCGGATCGAAACGCCCCGTCAGCGCCTCGAAGCGCTGCACCGCGCGGATCAGATCGTCGCGGGTCTGCGCGGCAAAGAACACCCCGGTCGGGTCGTCATGCTCATCGCCCCGCACGGTCTCCAGGGCGCCGCCCTTGGCATAGGCGATGACCGGCCGTCCGGAGGCCATGGCCTCGAGCGGGGTGATCCCGAAGTCCTCCTCGCCGGGGAAGATGAAGGCCTTGCAGCGAGCGTAGAGCCCCCAGGGCATCGTCCAGCTGCCAGCCCAGAAATTCGATATTGGGCTTGGCCATACGCCGCAAGCGCGCGTCCTCCTGGCCCGTGCCCACGATCTTGAGCGGGTATCCGAGCTCGCCGAAGGCCTCGATGGCCAGATCGACGCGCTTGTAGGGGGCGAAGGCCGAGACCATCAGGTAGTAGTCCCCGATCTCGGGCGCGGGGTTGAAGCGGCTCAAGTCCACCGGCGGATGGATCACCGAGGCCGGGCGGCGGTAGAACTTCTCGATGCGCTTGGCCACGTGGCCCGAATTGGCGATGAAATGGTCGACGCGCGCCGATGAGGCGACGTCCCAGGTCCTGAGATAGGTGGCGAAGAAGGGCACGATCATGCCAACCGCCGCACTCACCTTGTCGGGACCGAAATAGTCGTCATACATGTCCCACACGTAGCGCATGGGCGAGTGCACATAGGAGACGTGCACGGAATCGGGCCCCGGGATGATGCCCTTGGCCACGCAGTGGCTCGAGCTGAGGATCAGGTCGTAGTCCTTCAGGATGAAGCGCTCGACGGCCACGGGGAAGAGCGGCAGCATGTGGCGGTAGTAGCGGTCCTTGCCGGGCAGCCGGTCCACGAACGAGCGCGTGATGCGCATGGACTCAATCGTGGGCGAACACGACCCGCGCGTATGGATGAGGGTATACAAATCGGCCCGGGGGAAGAGCTCGCAGAAACACTCGAGGCATTTCTCCCCGCCGCGCATGCCGGTGAGCCAATCATGGACGATAGCGACTTTCATGTCCTCAACCTTACAATAGATTAACCGCGGATTCCAGAGGCTTTCTTACAGCGGAGCGGCGCCCAGCCTTTCAGGCGCCTTTAAAGCCCCCGCACGACGGCCATCATCTTCTCCAGGCGCTTGGCATAGGTATGTTCGCGCGCCGCTTCCAGGCGCGAGAGGCTCTGCCGGCCGTCCTCGGCCAGGGCCTGCTCGATCTTGGCGATGAAATCGGCGGGCGAGGTCCCGATATGGACCAGGTTGCGATAATCCTTCAGGGCCGGCAGGTCGGTGGCCACCACCGGTTTGCCGGCGGCCAGGTACTCGAAGAACTTCATGGGGAACATCCCGGCCGTGTACTGGTTGATCATGTTGGGCAGCAACGCCACGTCGATGCCCTTGAGGTACCCGGGGAGCAGGGCATAGTCCCTGGGACCCAGGACGGTCAGGTTCTTGAGGCCCTCCAGCAGCCTCGGATCGGTCCAGGGATCGCCCTCCCCGATCTTGCCGATCAGCACGATCGACCATTCCGGCCGGGCGAGGGCTATCTGCCGCAGGAGGGTGAAGTCCACCTTGTAGGCGCTCAGAGCGCCGATAAAGCCGATGCGCGGTTTTGGAATGCGCGCCAGGTCATCGGGGATGATGGTGTCGTCCGCCAGGGCCTTGGAAAAGTGCTCGTAATCGGCCACGTTGGGGAAGAAATACGTCCGGGCGTTGAACCCACGGCAGTACTCAGCGAGCTTGGGGGCGCTGCAGAAGACGCAGTCGGCGGCCGCGATAAGCCGCGGCTCGGCCTCCCCGATCGTCTCCGCCGGCATGCCCGGCTGGGCCTTGATATCGTCCACGCAGTGGTAGACTAACCGCTTGAACCTGCGCACATCCAGGAGATCCATGGTCAGGGGGTTATAGGTCCAGAGCATCTCCGGCTTCAGCCCCAGGTGGGCCCGCGCCAGGGTGAGGCAGAGCGTGAGCCAGGTCTTGTTGAGGCGCCGGACGATCATGCTGTGATGCCAGGGAAGGACCAGGGGCGAGAGCACCCACAGGTTTTCGCGAACCTTCCTGGGCGCCCGCAAGCCGCGCCGCAGGCGCCTGGCCATGCGGGACGTATCCTGCGCCTGCAGGCTGGGCCGCCTGAGGCCCAGCGAATCGATATACAGCACCCGATAGCCTGAGGCGGCCAGGTTCACGGCCATGTGCTGTTTGTTGGTCCAGAAGGGATTGTCCCAGTCCGCGGTGGAGAGCAAGACGATATCATGCATGCGTAGGCTCCCTCGTTTCCTTCTCTTTTACCCCCAGGAACGTACCGGAAAAACCTCTCATGCCGGCGGCTCGCGAGTACAGCCGATGCCCAAGCGGCTCAAAGCTCCTGAGGCATAGCGTTTGACCAGCTCAT
>JAKQBR010000213.1 GCA_029574005.1 Deltaproteobacteria bacterium
GTCGATTGCTCGGTCGATTGCCTCAAGGAGTCCCTGCTTACCGCCCTCATCATCTGGGGTACCTATCATATCCTGTGCTGGATCGATGAGCACCGGGCGTGGCGACTAGGCACCGGGATCATCCTGCTGGCGGCGGCCGCCCTTCTGCGCAGTACGGCACTGTTTTTTATCGGGGCCTGGTTGCTTCTGTGGGTTTTCCACAAACGACAGGGGCTGGCCTTGCGGCTGGGTATCATCGCCTCTCCGGCCGTTATCGTGGTGGCCCTCTGGCTCGTCAATCCCCACCTGCCCATCTTCGTCCGGAGCTACAACCTAGCCCTGATCTTCGGACCGGAGCATACCCCGCTTTTCCTCCTCGCCGCCGCTGGCCGCGCGGCCAATGAGTTTCTGGTCACCGGCAATCCGGTCATCGTCCTCTTCGCTGTCATCGGACTCTATCTTCAACGCCGAAGCCTGTATGGACGCTACCTGATGTTCGTTCTGGCGATCTATCTGCTTATTCTCATGCTGTGGGGTTTTGTGTCGGGCCGCTATCTGCTGGCCCCGATTGTCTGCCTCTATCCCCTGGCGGCCGGTACGGTCCATGCGGCCTGGCTATACCCGCGGAGGGTAGTAAAGGCCTGCGCCGGTATCGCGGTGGTCTCCTGCGTGGTCCTCTGGGCCTATCAGGCCCAGCTTCCGCCCGATCCGGACAAACTCGCGTACAAGGCCGCCGGCCAATGGGTCTTGACCCGCATCGGCCCGGACCGGGCGATCATGAGCAACCGTCCGCGCCTGGTCTTCTACGCCAAGGGGCGCCTTCTGCCGCTCAAGGCCATGGATGTCGGACCCTATCCCTGCATCGCCGTGGATATCGACCACAAGGATGGCCAGGAGATCAAGACCCGTATGGATCGGGCCGGTCGGCGCAGCGACGCCGTGTTCCGCACGATCCATGTCTACCTCCCCAGGCCTTGACTTAGCCGGGACATGATGATACATGGCTGATCTGGACGATTGCTCTTTGATGAAAATCGCGCTGGAAGAGGCGGAAAAGGCCGCCGCTCTTGGAGAGGTCCCCATCGGGGCCGTCCTGGTGGTTGAGGATCAATGCTTTCGCGGTCATAACCGCGTGATCATGGACGCCGATCCATCGGCCCATGCCGAGATGGTGGTGATCCGCCAGGCCGCACGGGCCGTCGGTAATTACCGCATCCCGGGGGCCCGGCTCTATGTGACCTTGGAACCCTGCCTGATGTGCGTGGGTGCCATCGTGCATGCCCGTATCGCCCGGCTGGTGTTCGGGGCCTGGGACGAACGCTACGGGGCCGCCGGGTCGCTCCTCGACGGCTTCGGCCTCGGCCTCAACCACCGTCCGGAGGTCACCGGGGGGGTGTTGGCACCAGAGTGCGGCGCCCTCTTGAAGGATTTTTTCCAAGCGCGACGTTAGGAGAGGTACCGAAGAGGCTGTAACGGGGCCGGCTCGAAATCGGCTGTCCCCTCAAAAGGGGGACCGTGGGTTCGAATCCCACCCTCTCCGCCATTCATATCGATCTGGAGAGATGCCCGAGCGGCTGAAGGGGCACGATTGGAAATCGTGTGTACCGTTAATAGCGGTATCGAGGGTTCGAATCCCTCTCTCTCCGCCACCCAAGGCCTGGTAAGAGGCCGGGTCTCATGCAATACGGCGCTGCGAACCCCGTCAGGCCCGGAAGGGAGCAGCGGTAAGCGGTACGCCGTATGTGCGTGGCAAGGCCCGGCCCCTTACCGGGCCTTTCGTCTTTCGTGCCGCTGACTCGGCATGGAAACCGTTGCCGCCTGGACAAAATTGCGATATGACAGGGACCATGTACCAGGTCATGGCACGCAAATTCCGGCCGCAAAGCTTCGAGGATGTCATCGGGCAGGGCCATGTCACCACGGTCATCAAGAATGCCATCGACCAGGGCAGGATACCGCATGCCTTTGTGTTCTCGGGGCCGCGGGGCGTGGGCAAGACCACGGTGGCCCGCATCCTGGCCAAGGCTCTGAACTGCGGCCGGGGCCTGTCCAGCTCGCCCTGCAATGTCTGCGGCATCTGCCAGGACATCACCGCCTCGCGCGCCGTGGACGTCTTCGAGATCGATGCAGCCAGTCATACCGGCGTGGACAACATCCGTGAATTGATCGAGAACGCGCGCTATGCCCCGAGCATCGCGCGCTACAAGATTTTTATCATCGACGAGGCGCATATGCTCTCGCGCAGCGCCTTCAACGCCCTGCTCAAGACCCTGGAGGAGCCGCCGGCGCACGTGGTTTTCATCCTGGCCACCACCGAGCTCGGCAAGATACCGCTCACCGTGGTTTCCCGCTGCCAGCGCTATGACTTTCGGCGCATCGGCGTCCCCGAGATCGTCCGGCAGCTCGGCAGCGTGGCCGCCGCGGAAGGGGTGGATATCGGCGAAGATGCGTTGATGCGCATCGCCTTGCAGGCCGACGGCAGCATGCGCGACGCGCAGGGCATGCTCGAGCGCGTCGCCGCGGCCGGCGTGGGCATGATCACGTCCGAGACGGTCGAGTCCACGCTGGGCCTGGTCGGGCGCTCCACCATCCATGACCTGTTGAACGCGCTTTTGAACAAGGATGCGCCGGGCATGCTGGCCATCATCGATGAGGTCTACCGCTACGGCCATGATTTAAGCCAGCTCTATCGTGCCCTGATCGAAGGGTTCCGTAATATCCTGGTGCTCAAGTCCGGCTATGAGGACCTTCCCCTGCCCCAGGAGGAGAAGGCCTTTCTCAAGGACCTCGCTAAAGCCGTGGCGCTGCATGACATCCACCGCTTCCTGAGCGTCCTGATCAGGTCCGAAGAAGATTTCAGGTATGCCGGGTTGCCCAAGATCACCCTGGAGGTTATCCTCTTGAGGATCATCGCGGCCCCTGACCTGGCGGACATTCGGCAGCTTATCCAGGCCGCGTCGTCGCGCGGCGAGCCTGTGGCCCCGGCGACCCGGCGTCATGAGAACGATCCGGCGGTATCCCAGCGCCCGCCTTCGGCCATGCCACGGTCATGGGAGGGGTTCATCACCCACGTAAGGGACCATGACCAGCTGCTCTTTGCCGTCATCTCCAAGGCCGGGAGGGTGCGCGAGGAAGGCGGCCGGATCATCCTGGAGGTCCCGAATAATTTCATTGCCGAGCAGGTACAACAGGGGCGCAAGGAGATCGAGAAAAAGGCCGCTGACTTTCTCAAGCGCGAGGTCTCTCTCGAGGTTGAGGTCATGGCCGACACCGCCCCCGCCGCCATCAGGCCCTCGGAGCTCCGCGCGCAGGCCCTCAAGTCCCCGCTGGTCACGGAGCTCATCACCGAGTTCAACGGACAGGTCAAGGATGTCAGGCCCAAGGAATAATACCCTGACCGGCATTCACGGCATCAGGGTGGGGCATGCCACGGACCTGGAGGGGGGAACGGGCCTGAGCGTCATCCTGTTCGATGAACCGGCCCTCGGCGCGGCCGATCTCTCCGGCATGGCCACATCCACGCGCCAGATCGACTCGCTGACGCTCATGCACCCCGGTTCGAGCGTGCATGCCGTCTGTCTCACCGGCGGCAGCGCCTTCGGGCTGGACGCCGCGGCCGGTGTCGTAAGCTTTCTGGAGGAACAGGGCCGCGGCCTGGACCTCTTTGTGGCGCGCCTCCCGGTGGTTCCGACCGCGGCACTCTTCGATCTCTCGTTCATGGACGCCTCAGCGCGCCCCACACCGGCGATGGCCTATGCCGCCTGCCGAGACGCCACGATGGACCCGGTTCGGCAGGGATGCGTAGGCGCCGGCACGGGCGCCACCTGCGGCAAGCTCAGGGGCGTTCAATGCGCCACCAAAACCGGGCTGGGCTCCAGCCTGTTGGAGGGAGCGGGGGGCGTCAAGGTCGGCGCCCTGGTGGTGGCCAATCCCTTCGGCGACATCCTCGACGAAAGGGGGGCGATCATCGCCGGCGCCCGCGAGGGGCAGGCCTTTCTCGACTCAAGCCGCGCCATCGCCGCGGGCGAGGTGCGCACCCGCATGGGCGCGCCCTCGAATACGACCCTGGGCGTGATCGTCACCGATGCGCGCCTGGATAAGGTCGCGGCTATGCAGGTGGCCCGCATGGCGGGCCAGGGGCTTGCCCGTCACATCCAGCCCTTCAACACACCCTTTGACGGCGATATGGTCTTGTGCTTTTCTGTCTCGGATCGCCAGGCGCACATCCTGCATCTGGGTGTCATGGCCGCTGAAGCCGCTCGCCGGGCCCTGTTGAATGCGGTACGGTTTGCTCGCGCCCTGGGCGGCATCCCCGCCTCGCCTCAGGCATCTTAAAACCTACTACTCAAGACTATTGTCTCTTATACTTCCCCATGAGCTGGGCCTGGGTGAGGATATGGCCTTCCATGGCCTTCAGAAGCTGGGCCTTGGTGGTGGTTCCGGCGACTTGATTGAGCATGGCGTCCAGGGCATAGAGCTTGAAATAGTAGCGGTGAACGCCTGAAGGCGGGCAGGGTCCGCCGTAACCGACCTTGCGGAAGTCGTTCAGGCCCTGCCTGCCGCCGTTTGCTGGCATCTCCGTCGCTTCAATGTGCTCGGCAAGGGACGTGACCGTGGCCGGGATGTCAAAGTAGACCCAGTGGACCCAGGTTCCCACCGGCGCGTCGGGGTCATCGCAGATGAGCGCAAAGCTCTTTGTCCCGGCCGGGACATTGTTCCATGACAGGGGTGGGGAAATATCCGCCCCGTCACAGCTGTACTTGGCGGGGATCATCCCGCCCTGGCTGAACGCGGGACTCTTCAGGTCCATGGCATATCCTCCTTTGGGGCTGGGGGCAAGCATGACCGTCAGACAGACCAAGACACACGACATCACTCTGAACATGCGATTCATAATAAGGAGTCGTACAGGTTTTTCAAGAGCGCTGTTCATGGGGTGCCGTTTTTTGGTTTGCGCCTTTTTATATCTTCATATTGACGAGGGCATGGGTTTGTGTTTGATATACAGCAGGTTTACCTCTGGCAGGAACACAGGTCTCAGGCCGACTTTTTCCCCCTTTGTAAAGAACGTGGGGGGGGTGTATCCTTCTTCAGGCAAGGGAGTAAGGTATCCGGGCCAGGGCTTAGAGGGCGCGAAAGAAACGATGAAAAAACATGCACGGTCAGTTGATTGTCACACCGTAACATACCACTCGATGGATGTACGGCTGGCTATCGCTCTTATCATCGCCTTAAGCATGGGTTTCTCTGTCCCGGCCTGGGGCAATTACCGGGAAGCCTTTGCCGAGGGCGATTACGGGACGGCCTTGAAGGAGCTGCTTCCCCTGGCGCAGAAGGGCGATCTCGGTGCGCAGTTTCAGCTGGGCGTCATGTATGAATACGGCCGCGGCGTGGCTCAGGACAATGCCGAAGCGGCCCTGTGGTACCGCAAGGCCGCACAGAAGGGGCTGCCCGAGGCCCAGTATAACCTGGGCCTGCTGTACGAGGAAGGCCGCGGGGTGCCCAAGGATCATATCGAAACCGCGGCGTGGTACCGCAAGGCCGCGGAGCAGGGATTGGCGGAGGCACAATACAACCTGGGCATCATGTATGAGGAAGGCCGCGGCGTGGCCAAGGACTTCAGCGAGGCCAGCGCATGGTACCGTAAGGCCGCCGACCAGGGTCTGGCCGAGGCCCAGTACGCCTTGGCCGTCAGATATGAAAACGGTGAGGGCGTAGCCCGCAATCTGAGCGAGGCAGCCAAGTGGTATCGCAAGGCCGCCGATCAGGGCGATGTCTATGCCCAGAACAATCTCGGCAACCTCTACAGCAACGGACGCGGGGTGCCCAAGGACTACAAGGAGGCCGCGCGCTGGTATCGCAAGGCCGCCGACCAGGGTCTGGCCGAGGCTCAATTCAACATGGGCCTCATTCACGAGGACGGCCTGGGCGTGGCAAAGAACATGAGCGAGGCGGCCCTCTGGTACCGCAAGGCGGCTGAAGGTGGGTTCACCGAGGCGCAGTATTTCCTAGCGGTGCGCTATGAGAACGGCGAAGGGGTAGCGCAGAACTATGAAGAGGCGCTGAAATGGTATCGCAAGGCGGCCGAGGGGGGCGATTCCTATGCCCAGAACAATCTCGGCAGCATGTACAGCAACGGACGCGGTGTGGCGCAGGATTACGCCAAGGCCATGCAGTGGTACCGCATGGCCGCGGAACAGGGGCTTTCAGAGGCGCAGTACAACCTCGGGGTGATGTACGAGGAAGGGCTGGGCGTGGCGCAGGACCACGCCGAGGCGGTCAAATGGTATCGCAGGGCCGCGGAGAAGGGCCTGAGCGAGGCGCAATACAACCTCGGGATCATGTATGAGAACGGTCTTGGCGTGAGCCAGAACTATACCGAGTCCGCCAAGTGGTATTTCAAGGCCGCCGACAAGGGCCTGGCCGAGGCCCAATACAGCCTGGGGACGCTGTATCACGACGGCCGCGGGGTGCCGCAGGATTTTGTCATGGCCCACCTGTGGTATAATCTCTCGGCCTCGCAGGGCAATCCCCATGCAGCCCAGAGCCGCAACGAGCTCGCCACCATGATGACCCCGGCCCAGATCGCCGAGGCGCAACGCCTGGCGCGCGAATGGAACAAGAAAGAAAAACGGTAGGGCCTTATCATTCCATTTCTCCATCAAGCGGCCTCTTTGCCGGCTTTGTCAT
>JAKQBR010000254.1 GCA_029574005.1 Deltaproteobacteria bacterium
GCATCAGACCGGCTGTCTGGCCGCCCAGGGCAATGGCCATGCTCCGGGAGACGGCCGCGGGGCTGATGCCGTTCGCGGCGGCCTTGGCCTGATCCACCCTCACGGCGAGCTTGGGCTGGTCCGCTTCCACCAGCCAGTCCACATCCACCACGCCCGGTGTCCGGCTGAAGATGTCGCGGATCTGCCGGGCGATGGCGATCCGGCGCTTCTCGTCCGGTCCGTAGACCTCGGCCACCAAGGTGCTTAAGACAGGCGGACCGGGTGGGATCTCGGCCACCTTGAGGCGTGCGCCGTAGCGATCGGCGATCCTTTTGAGCGGCGTCCGCAGGCGTTTGGCGATCGCGTGACTCTGTTCCCGGCGCTCGTCCTTGGGCACGAAGTTCACCTGGATATCGGCTACGCTGCCGCCGCGGCGCAGGAAGTAGTGCCGCACCAGGCCGTTGAAGTTGTTCGGCGCCGCGGTGCCGATATAGACCTGGTAATCCATCACCTCGGGCACGGTCCGGATGTACTCGGCCATGGCCCTGCTGGCGGCGGCGGTCTGCTCAAGGGGGGTGCCTTCGGGCATGTCGATGATGATCTGGACCTCGCTCTTGTTGTCAAAGGGCAGCATCTTGACCGGCACCAGCTTCCAGGGCAGGAGCATGAGCGTGATGAGCAGCAGGCCGCCGATGGCGGCATAGGCGAGGTGGCGTTTGCGGCGCGAGTCGATCAGCGGTCCGAGCAGACGCTCATAGAGCCGGTCAAGGCGCCCGTTCTCCCGCCCCATGGGCGCATGACGCGCGTTTCTGAGGACCTTGTATGCCAGCCAGGGGCTCACGATAAAGGCCACCAGCAGGGAAAAGAGCATGGCGGCTGATGCGCCCACGGGGATGGGGCGCATGTAGGGGCCCATGAGGCCCGAGACAAAGGCCATGGGCAACAGGGCGGCGATCACCGTGAAGGTGGCCAGGATCGTGGGGTTGCCGACCTCGTCCACGGCCAGGATGGCGGTTTGGGGATCGATGCGGTTGAGGCGGAAGTGGCGGGTGATGTTCTCGACCACCACGATGGCGTCATCGACCAGGATGCCGATGGAGAAGATCAGCGCGAAGAGCGTGACCCTGTTCAAGGTATAGCCGTAAAGGTAGGTGATCAGGAGGGTCAGGGCCAGCGTGACGGGGACGGCCACGGCCACGACTGCGGCCTCGCGCCGTCCCAGCGCTAAGGCAATCAGGATGATGACCGAGATGGTGGCGATCAGCATATGGTCCAGGAGCTCGTTGGACTTGTCCTTGGCGGTTTCGCCGTAGTTGCGCGTCACCGTTACCTTGACATCAGACGGAATGATGCGCCCGCGCAGGGCCTCGACCCTGGCCAGGGCGTCCTCGGCCACGATGCTGGCGTTGGCGCCCTTCTTCTTGGCCACAGCCAGGGTGACGGCCGGTACCTGGCCGGCGGGGACGTTATCCAGACCGTGGCCGGCCGCGGCGGGACCGAACCCCATGAAGACATAGTCGGCGGGCTCCTGCGGACCGTCACTGATCTCGGCGACGTCGCGCAGGTACACGGGCCGGCCCGAGGACACGGATACGACCAGGCTGGAGACATCCTGGATATCGGTAAAGAAGGTGCCCGTTTCCACCAGGGTTTCGCGGTTCAGGGCCGTGTAGCTCCCCGAGGGCATCCTCACGTTGGCCTCGGTCAGACGCTGCATGATCTGGAAGCCCGAGAGGGAATAGGCCTTGAGACGGACCGGATCGAGCGTGATGCGGACTTGACGGCGCTCGCCCCCGATCACCATGGTTTCTGAGACGTCCGCGCCCTTCTTGATCTCCGTACAGAGCTCCATGCCGATGCGCCGCAGCTCATAGCCGCTGTAGACCGGGTTCGGGCTCCAGAGCGTGAGCGAGAGCACCGGCACGTCGTCGATGGACATCGGTTTCACCAGGGGCTGGGAAACGCCTGGCGGCAGGATGTCATAGTGGCTCATGAGTTTGGTATAGAGCTTGACGAGGCTGTCCTCGGCGTTCTCGCCCACATAGAAGCGCACGATGGTAAGGTTGAACCCCGGTTTCACGATGGAGTAGACGTACTCGACGCCCTTGATCTCCCACAAGAATTTTTCCATGGGTATGGTGACCCTGGCTTCGACCTCGCGCGCGCTGGCGCCGGGGTAGCTCACCATGACATCGATCATGGGGACCACGATCTGGGGCTCTTCCTCGCGCGGCGTGACCAGGACGGCGAATACGCCCATCAGGAGCGAGGCCGCGACGAGCAGCGGGGTCAGCTTGGAGTTGATGAAGGCCCTGGCTATCTTGCCGGCGATACCGATGGTCTTCATGCACCCTGTCCCTTGGCGAGCATGCCGCCGTCAACGGCCCTTTCCACCCCTCCCGAGACGACGCGTTCCCCGGCCTTGAGCCCGGATAACACCTCGGTTCCTCCGGGTGAGCGCACACCGGCGCGGATCAGGCGGTAGGTCATGACGCCTGCATCATCGACGACATACACGCCGGTCAGGGCACCTTTGCGGACAACGGCGTTTTCCGGGACCAGGATGGCCGTACGCCTGCCCAGTGGGATGCGTACGCGCGCGTGCATACCGCTCTTGAGCCTGTCGTCCCGCACGGCGATCTTGACGATAAAGGTCCTGGTGGCGGCATCGATGGTGGGGAGGACCTCCTTGACCGAGCCTGTAAGGCGCAAGGACAGACCATCCACTATCACCGTAACCGGCAAGCCGGGTTTGATCTTTGCGACAAGACCTTCATCCACGGCCGTTTCGATCAGGTGGTCGCCAAGGCTTTCCAACACCACCAGGGGCATGCCTGGCGTGGCCATGCTGCCGGCATCGACGCGCTTTTCGATCACGCGGCCGGCGGCGGGCGCCAGGATGCGTGTAAAGTCGAGGTTGGTACGGGCCTCGGCCGCCATGGCCTGCGCGCGGGCATACTCGGCCTGGGCCGTCTTGCGCTGGGCGCTCACCTGGTCCATCTCCTGTTCGGACAAGGCCTTCTGGCGGTACAGGTTCTGATAGCGGCGCCAGGTCGTCTCGGCCAGGTCGCGATGCTGCCTGGCCGACTCCAGGGCCATTGCCGCCGCCCTTTCCCGTTCCCGGGCGTCGCGGTCGTCCAGTCTCAGGAGCAGTTGTCCGGCCTTGACCGTATCGCCTTCTCGCACCGCTATGTCGGTGATCATGCCCATGACGCGGCTGGCGACCAGACTGGTGTTCTCCGAGCGTACGGTACCGGTGGCCTCGAAGACATCCTCCAGGTCCATGGGTGCAATCACGCTCAGGCTCACCCCGCTGACCATGGGCCGCGGCGTCGCCGCGGTGTCAGGGGCGCGCTGGCAGCCCTGCACGGCCATGCCGATGGCCAGTGAGAGCATGAACCACCTGCGGATAAGCCCCTGACTCTCCCGTGATCCCCTCTTGCCGTAGCGTTGGCGGGTATGCATGCGTAGGCCCCCTTGTCAGTCTTGGATATTGAGGTCGCTCAGGATGGTGCCGCTCTCATAGCTGAGCGTGGCCAGTGCCGTGTGGGCGGCGTTCTCGCGTTCGACCAGGCCGGAGCGGGCATCCTCAAGGGCGGCCTGGGAGCTCAGGAGATCGGCCAGGGACGCCAGGCCGTTGGCGTAGCGCAGGCGCATCAGCCGGGCGCCTTCCTCCGCGGTCTCCAGGGCCTGGCGCGCCAGCGCGATGTTGGCCCGGGCCTCCTGGACATTGGCGTAGGCCTCCAGCACCCGGTAGTCGATGCCGTCTCTGAAGGCCGCCAGGGAGGCGCGGGCCTGCTCAAGCAGGTAGGCGGCCTTGGCGCGCTCATGCGTGCGTCTGGTGCCGTCAAAGAGCTCCCAGCGGAGAAAGGCCCCGACCTGCCAGCTCCTTCCCTCACCGCCGAGGGGCTGGTCGTGGTCATTGAACTG
This sequence comes from Deltaproteobacteria bacterium, assembly GCA_029574005.1. Taxonomy (GTDB): domain Bacteria; phylum Desulfobacterota; class Desulfomonilia; order UBA1062; family UBA1062; genus JAKQBR01. The sequence continues at coordinate 3,910 of JAKQBR010000254.1, forward strand.
ATAGGTGCCGCCTACGCCCAGATAGGGCCAATACCCGGCCTCGGCCAGGGTCACGCCCTCACGGGCGTTTTCGCTGCGCAGCGACGCGGCTTGAAGGTCGCTGCGGGCGCGGGCGGAGTCCTGGTAGCATGACGGCTCATGCAGGGGGAGCATCGGCGCGGGGTCGCTGATGTCGATGCGTTCGGCGCTGGAGGTCAGCAGACCCAGATAGTGCTGCGCCAGCCTCAGATCCTTTTCGGCCGCGCTGCGGCGCTGCCTGGCCTGGCTCAGGGCCGTGGACGCGCGCAGGACATCCGCGTAGTGGGCCAAGCCGCTTTCATAACGCAGCCTGGCCACGCGCTCATGCTCCCGGGCCTCGTCCTCGCCTCTGCGGGCGGCGTGGGCGAAGGCGCGGGCGCTCGTCTCCATGCAGCAGGCCTTGAGCACCTGGTAGGCGATCTGCTCGCGCTTCCTCCTGAACTCGGCCTGCTTGGCCTGATACTCCTTGCGCGACATGGCCAGGCCCAGGTGGGCCTGTCTGACGAACAGCGGCTGCTCCAAGGTGAAGGAGGTCTGGAAGTCGCTGATGCGATCAGGGTCATTGAGCCGATCGGGGTCGAAGTCCATGGCCGTGACACGCTCCTGATTAAGCCTGGAGAAGAAGGCATACCCAGGGTTGGTGGTCAGCGAGGCGCGCTCCTCCACCGTAAGCCTGGGAAACAGGAGGCTGCGGGCTACTCCCACGTCTTCTTCCTGGGCCAAGAGGGCGTTTTCCTGGGCGCGGACCTCATGATTGTGCTCTAGGGCCGAGCGTACGGCCTCGATGACGCTCAGAGACCGCGCCGCCGGCTGATCCTGGGAGTGCAGAGGCAGGGCGGCCAGCACCACAAGGCCTGGCACCGCAAACACGCTCATCAAGATCTTCGCCGCAAAACGACCCATGAACACCCTCATGGTACCTCCTTCCCATGTACGGTCATCTTCAAAACGTTGCCTGAATATCATTCTCTCTATAAGATCACGGGACTGGATTTCAAGGCCGAACAGGCGGCAGGGTCTGACAGGATGGTCCACCCGTAAGAGGCGGGGGGGCGCGGACTCGGCCTCGCGGTGGAACCTCTGGGCCCTCTGCCCATGCTTGACTTGCGGGATTCTCATCGATACTATCAGGGACGAACGGTGCAACCCCTGGATATCATCACATGCAATGGAGGAGGTTCGTCATGACGCGGTCCCCGACGCGGTCTCTTTTTTGGTTCTCCGCGGGGCTCCAGGCGTGTGGGTTCAGTCTTGGATCCGGGCCGGGTAGGGCCTCCCGTCCGGCAAGGCCTATTGGCGTGGACATAGACGTCTCGGCCTGGGGGCCTCAACTCTCCGCGTGGCTGGACGACCGTGCCCCTCTGGTATGGTGGCTCGGCGCCGTGTCGATCGTCACCTTCGTCGGCTCGCTCATGCTCGTGCCTTGGCTGATCGTCCGCATACCGCCCGAGTACTTCGTCAACCCCGACCGACCGACAAGGGCCAGGGCTATCCGCCACCCCGTCTTGCGGGCGTTCTTCCTGATCGCAAAAAATCTCCTGGGAGCCGCTTTGATCCTCAGCGGCATATCGATGCTGATCCTGCCCGGCCAGGGCCTTTTGACGATCCTCGTCGGGGCCGTCCTGGCGAACTATCCCGGGAAGTTCAAGGTCGAGCGGTGGATCGTCACGCGGCCACGCATCTTCAAGCTCATCAACCGGCTGCGAAGTTATGCCGGACACGCCCCACTGTCCTTCGAATAATTTCCATGTGCGCCGCTTCCCTGTAGACGTTTTTTTCCACCCTTGCGTCTTTGTGGCTATACAAGCCAATGCAGGAGGTTGCAATGAAAGGCGCAGTACGGTTTACGAGCATAGTTCTGGCAGTGTTCACATTCGGCGTCATGTCCCTTCCCGGCCGGTCAGCGGCGGCCACCAGCTTCTCCCTCAGCATCGATGCCTACCCCATAAGCCTTGCGTTTTCGGACTCGTCGCCGGAGCGCGTGTATGTCGAGCGCGTGGCCATACGCCACCATCACCGCGATGACAGGCCGGTTCATTATAGCGGCCGGCATCGGCCGGTGTATCAGGGACGCGGATATGACCGCTGCCCCTGGCATCACCACGGCCGGTATGCAAACCATGCCCGCCGGCATCACCGCTAGCCGGCGGGGGGCACCGGTGACCTTCAAGAAGGCCGTTGCCTGGTGAGGAGAACCTGGCGGCGGCCTTGTGGGCCTTGCCCCGGGAGCCTGTCGCAGGCCTCTTTGCCCACGGCCGGTTAGGAAAGGCACTGTGCTTCAGGGCGATACCGACCGTAGTGCAGGCAGGACCCTCTTCATCAGGCGTGGGCGCTATGCCCGCTGGCGCTCGTTGCATTTTGACGCGAAGCCCGTTAAGATAGCGGCATGCACATCGGCATCGCCACCCGCACGTCGCCGCCCGACCGCCCGCAGAGAGGCGTTATCGCGCCGCTGGTCCCGCTGGCGACCGACAGGAGCCATGCCCTCCTGGCCCCCCATCGCGCCAAGATGCGCACCAGCCTACTCACGCACGGTGCCGCCGCAACGGCCGGGTTTATCTCGACCGTCACCGCCCGGGTCAAGCAGACCTTCGACCTCGGTGCCTGAGGCCGCCTCCATGATCAAAATCACACCATCGATTGCCCTCAACGATGCGGACCTCGAGTTCGAATACCTGCGCTCCTCGGGTCCGGGCGGGCAGAATGTCAACAAGGTCGCCACGGCCGTAAAGCTTCGCTTCGACGTGAGGGGCGCCGTCGGGCTGCCCGAAGACGTCCGTCGGCGTCTGAGTGTTCTGGCCGGAAAACGGCTCACCGCTGAGGGAGTCCTCATCATCGACGCCCGTCGTTTCCGCACCCAGGAACGCAACCGCCGGGATGCCATCGAGCGGTTGTGCGACATGATCCGACAGGCGGCCGAGAAACCCAAGACGCGCGTGAAGACCACACCCTCGCCGGCCGCTCGTGAGCGGCGCCTCGTAAGCAAGCACAGCCGCGGCCGGAGCAAGACGTTGCGGCGGCCGGTTGCCCCGGGCGACGAGTAAGCGGGGCCGGCGTCGTCTTGAGCTTACAGTATACCGATCAGGCGCAGTCCCAGCGCTATGGCAGCGGCCTGCATGAGGACTACGGCGCGGCCGGCCCAGTGATGGATGATCCGGATGGGCCTCTTTTTGATCCGGAACTGCAGCCAGCCCAAGCAGGCCGTGACAATGCCCGCAAGGATGGTCGCGAGTCCCAGCCAGGCATGCGGCCCCTGGAGGTGTTCTCCCGAGGCCCTTGCCACCATGAGCACAGCCGTGGCCCCTCCCAAGAGCAGCGTTCCGGCGCCGAGCAGTCCCAGCCGCCGATGGGTCTTGAACCACCAGCGCTCTTTGCGCAGACGCATGGCAACAAAGACGCCCGATGCCATCAGGAGAAGCGCGCCTGCCATCAGGACGGCATGGATCAGGTAGGGGGGCATGGACGTGTCCGCGGGAGACCTATTGGCCGATATTCAGGGTGGCGGTTTTTTTCCCGTAGATGTTGCAGGAGCTCGTGACCTCGATCACATCGCCCGCCTGCGCTGGGACGCTGAAGCTGTAGCTGAAGCTGGTCTTGTCCGGCTGGCTCTTGTACAGGTTGTTGCTCAGCACCGCGCCGTTCTTTTTGATCTCCACCTGCTTGATATAATGCCTGGTGTTCGAGGCCGATGTGTGGGTAATGGTGACCGTGAGCGTCCTGGAGGCGGTGTCGTAGCCGAGCTGGACATCCTTGGGCGGATGGGCGCTGGCCATGGTCCCGGTGAGAAGGAACAGCAATGCCATGGCGAGACCGACCCGAACGACGGAGGGACGATAAGCGCTTCTCATTCGAATATCCTCCTTTTCAGCGTTGGCTTTAGGGGTATCATACCATGCCGGGCCCGAGGAGCAAAGGCCTCTTTGGGCCGCTCAAGGTTTCGGGGCGGACTGTGGCGCTTGCCATAGCGGTGCCGCTTGGGTTATGCTCTGCCACGATGGACACACCGATACAACCCGCCCGGACGAGATTCCTGCTCGGCCTCGTCCTGCCGTCTTTCCTGCTGGCCGTGCTTCTGGGCCAGGGCTGTGCGTCCAAGACCCCCGTCGCGCCTCCGCCCGGCCGCGTCATCGCCAAGCCCAGCGTCCGTACCCAGGCGCCGCCGGTCGTTAAGCACGGGCTGCCGCGCATGGGCTACTCCATCCAGGTCGGCGCGTTCGCGCGCGTTGACAATGCGGCCAGACTGACCAGATCCCTGGAGGCCCGAGGTATCGAGGCCTTTTACTTCGCCCACAGCTCCGGTCTCTACAAGGTCCGCTTCGGGAACTACCCCACCTGGAAGGAGGCCGCCGCCGTCGCCAGAGGGTTGCGTGCCTCGGGCGTCATCGAGGACTCCTATATCGTCAACCCGGGCGAATACGTCCGGGCAAGGGGCGGAACACCCGGCGCACACACCTTGCGCGACGAAATCGTTTCCACGGCTCAAAGCTTTCTCGGCCTGCCCTATCAATGGTGCGACGCCAGCACCAATGCGGTCCTGGACTGTAGCGGTCTGGCCCTGGCGGTTTACCAGCTCAACGGTTTGAACCTGCCGCGCACCTCCGCCGAGCAGTACGACAGCGGCACGCCCGTGGATGTGGACGGACTCCAGAAAGGCGACCTGGTGTTCTTCTCCGACTCCTGGTTCGGCCGCATCAGCCATGTCGGGATCTTCATCGGCGACGGCCAGTTCATCCACGCCCCCGGGAAGGGCAAGGTCATCCGTACCGAATCGCTGGCCTCGTCATACTATCAGGAACATTACCGCGGCGGCCGCACCTATCTACAGTGAGGACGATGGCCGCTGTTGCCGTTCAGGCTCAGGCGGTGATCACGGCCTTCATTTACGGATGCCCGCAAGCGTAGCGCGAGACATGCGCCACGGCCTGGAAGGCCCCGCGAACGTCTTCGAAGACCGGGATGCCGCAGGCCAGGAAGGCCTGCCGGGCCTCGCGCAGCATCTCCTCGATGTCCATGGAGTCCAGGCCCTGCTTGGGGTTGGGCAGGACCACGATGACCGGTTTGTCCGTGGAGTCCCAGGCCTCGCGCGCGACCCTTGCCAGCTCGTGGTAGGGCGTGATCTCCTTGACCGACGCGGCGCCCAGCTGCAGCGCCAGTGATTTGTAGTGATAGAGCAGGGGCACCATGAGCTGGAGGCTTACGCGCTCGTCTTCTCCGGCGGCCAGGAGCACCTCGTGCAGGGAGCTGGGATGCACGAACGGGTTGGCGACATCGATGGGGTTACCGGCGCTTGAACCCGGCTTCGGGAGGTTCGCCAGGATGCGTTCATAGCGCTGGGCGGTAAAATGCGGCAGGTCCATCCCGGAGGCCTCGGCCGCGTCGCAGGCCGCCACGCCCAGCGCTCCGCCGCCGCCGATGACGGTCACGCCGCGGTAGTTCCTCCTGGGCAGCAGCGAGAACGCCAGCGCGGTCTGGGCCAGCTCGGTCAGGTCATGCACCTGTACGGCGCGGCTCTGCCTCAGAACCGATTCCCAGATGGCGCGGTCTCCGCCCAGGGAGGCCGTGTGGCTCATCACCGCACGCGCCCCAGCCCGCGACAGCCCGCCCTTCAGGACGATCACGGGCTTGCGGGCCGCGACCCGTTTGAGGGTGGAAAAGAAGCCGTTTCCGCTCTGTACGCCCTCGACATACATGGCGATCACCTGGGTCTGATCGTCGAGCTCGAAATACTCCAGGAACTGCGTATCGCGCAGATCCACGCCGTTTCCGAAACTGATCATCTTGCTGAAGCGCAGGCCCATCCACATGCCCATCTGGGCCAGGTCCACGGACATGCCCCCGCTCTGGGCGCAGAATCCGATGTCACCGCTGAGGCGCGAGAGATCGGGCCCGGGCAGAAAGGTCAGGCCGCTGGCCGGACAGTAGATGCCGAAGCAGTTCGGCCCCACCACCCGGATGCCGCGGCCTGCCACGGCGCGGATCTCTTCCTCCAGGGCCTTGCCTTCGGGCGTGCCGAGTTCGCCGAACCCCGAGGAAAGGATCTCGGCCCCGACCGCCCCTTTCTTCCGGCAGGCCTCCAGCGCCTGCGGGACAGCGTGCGCGGCCACGGCGATGATGGCGAAATCGATGTCTCCGGGGAGGTCTTCAACGCTCTTGTAGATGGTGTGGCCCGCAAAGGTCCCGCCCTTGGGATTGACCGGGATGAGCTCGCCGGAAAAGCCCATAGAGCGCAGGGACAGGAACATGCCGCTGCCGAAGCCCATGCCCTCCGCGGATACGCCGATGATGGCGACCCGGCGCGGATGGAAGATCCTCTCGAAGTCCGCATGCAGTGCTGTACGCATCACACCCCCTTATAACAGGACAATCCCTGAGATGGTGTACCAGGAAAACGCCGGAGGGACAATGCCCGAGTGCTACCTTCCGGCCGCCGCCGTGAATGGGACGGGAAATCCCAGGCCTGAGACTACTGCTGTATGAAGGTCTGCCTCGTCAGCGTCGACAGATCCCGGCACACATCCATGAGCTCGTTGAGCTTGTCCGAGATCAGCATGAAGATGATCTCCGAGCGCTTGAGCGGATCGAGCGTGGTCGCCAGCACGGCGTCGATTTCTTCCTGGAGGCCCCGCAACTGCGGGTGCTCCAGGAGCAATTCGTTTCTCCGGCGGATGAGCGCCTCGATCTCAGGGTTCTCGCGCCGCCGCGCGAGGGTCTTGTAACGACGTTTCAGGGTGAATGTCATGGCCTTTTCTCGATGCCGCCTTTCGTCTTTTGGGTTGCGCGGGCACATGCCGCCGCGTCCGAGTGAACCGTAAAGCAAGGCATATGCCAGGGGCGAGACGCGAGAAATCAATCGGTTATGGTTCCGGAATGGGGGCATGGCCGGGGGGTGTGACCTTTTTTACCCAGGCTGTGTAAGGGAAGTTCCCCTTCATGGAGCCCCATCGATCGTACGCGCGCCGGTCCGCCCTCGGGCGTCGCGGCAGCGGGCCTCACACGATCGTGGTGGGGTCGATGTTCGATTTCTCAAGGCACTGCGCGCGGTATTTCTTGGCGTAGTCGCTGATGGCCTCGGAGAAGATCTCGTTATAGGTGAGCCCCAAGGCCGCGGAGAGGATCTTCATGAGCCGCTGCTGTTTGCGGTTCGTGCGGATCAGGATCTTGACCTGATCGGGGCCGGTCAGCAGTTTCTTCTCTTCCTTCATGAACGGGCTTTCCGAGTTCTTTCTCTCCGGTTTCCTCTCCATGTCATCCCTCCCTCACCTCTATTATAGGCATCAATTTTCGTATCGGCAAGGGGGTCCTGCCCCATGGCTCAAGGGTGCGCGGGCGTATCCTCGATATCGACCTCGAAGGTGTTCAGGAAGGTGCTCACCATCATGTAGCAGCCCACGGCGATGGCCAGCTCGACCAGCTGCTCGGGGGAGAGATGCTTCTGCAGGGCCTCAAAGGTCGCGTCCGTGGCCTTGTGGAACTCCACGGTCTCTTCGGCAAAACGCAGCACCAGGCGCTCGAGCTCGGAAAAGACCGGAGCGCTCGAACCGATGTCCAAGGCCGCGATCTTTTCCACGGGCATGCCCACGCGCTTGGAGACCTTGCGGTGCTGGTAGACCTCGTATTCCGATCGGCACAGTATCCCGACCCTTACGATGGCCATCTCCCTCAAGATCGGGTCGAGCGTGCCATCGAGCAGCACGGACGCGGGCAGGCCGATGAATGCGCTGGCGACCGGGTGCGTGGCATGCGCCGCGATCTTGAAGATGTTCAATTGCGGATTGAGGCCAAGGAGCGCGGACTTCTCCGTATCCGCGTCTTCAACCGTAATATAGGGGATGCGTGCCAATCAAACCTCCTCGTTCCTTTCATATTCAGACAGACGCTTGCCTGGTCATAGCGGAGCGTCGCCCCGTTCCATGGACCGGTATAAGCCGCTGAAGCGTTTGAACTCCTCAATCGTCAAATCCTGGGGGCGCCGGCTGAGGTCAATCTCAGCCTGCCCTGCAAGGGTGTCTAAAAGCTCGGCCGACAGTCCGGGCAAATTAGTCCATGTATTGCGCAGCATCTTGCGGCGCTGGTTAAAGGCGCCGAAGACCACGGTCTTGAAGGGTCCCAACTCTTCGGCCGCCAAGGTCTCTTCCTTGGGGGTGAGCTTGATCACCATGGAATCGACCTTGGGCCTGGGCGAAAAGTTGCCGGGCCCCACCACGAAGCCCGGGACGGTCCGGAAGTTCACGCCCGCCAGCACGCTCAACCCCGCGTAGTCAGGCGTGCCGTTCGTGGCGCAGATGCGCATGGCCACCTCCTTCTGCACCATGACCGTGATGGAACTGTAGTGCCGTGGGATCTCGATCAGCCTCAGGATCACGGCCGTGGCGATGTTGTAGGGCAGGTTGGCCACCAGTTTGGACCCTGCCGGCGCGAGGGTTTGCAGGTCCAGCTCCATGACGTCGCCGTGCACGATGCGGATGCGCGGATCGTGCGCATACGCCTCGGAGAGCTGCTGAGCCAGATCATCGTCCTTTTCCACGGCCGCCACATGCGCCGCGGCGTTTGCCAGTGCCGCGGTCATGATACCGCGGCCGGGCCCGATTTCCAGCACGCTGTCGCGCCGGTCCACGCCTGCAAAGTCGATGATCTTTTCGACGATAGAGGGGTTGTTCAGGAAGTTCTGGCCTAAGGAGCGCTTGGGCCTCATACGCTGTCCCAGCGGGAAACGGCGTTTAAGTCCAGGCCGGCGTAGCGTCCTTCCTTAAAATGCCTCAGGCCCGCTAGCCCGATCATGGCGGCATTGTCGGTGCAGTATTTCTTCGAAGGGGCCACAAACCGCACCCCCATGCGATCGGCCCGTTCTCTTATGGTCTCGCGCAGGGCCGTGTTGCAGGCCACGCCGCCGCTGATGACCAGGAGGTCCAGTTGGTGGTCCTGGACCGCCTTCAGGGCCTTGGTGGCCAGCACGTCGCAGGCCGCCTCCTGGAACGCGGCCGCGATGCGCGGGATATAGGCCTCCATGCCGGGCGCGGGCTCGCGCTTGCGCGGCATCCCGGAAAAGCTCAAGTCCAGGTCGGGAAAGATCTTCAGCCTCACCACCAGGTTCAAGATGGCGGTCTTCAGCCCAGAGAAGCTGAAATCGTAGTTGTCCTCCTTCAGCATGGGCCGCGGCAGCTCGAAGCCGTGTTCGGTGATGCCTTGGGAGATCTTCTCGATCACCACCCCGCCCGGATACCCCAGGTTCAAGAGCTTGGCCACCTTGTCAAACGCCTCGCCCGCGGCGTCGTCCATGGTCTGCCCGATAAGCCCCATCTTGCCCGGCGCATTCACGCGGTAGAGCGAGGTGTGCCCTCCCGAGACCACCATGCCGATATGCGGGTAGGTCAGCTCATGCTCGATGGCCGCCGCGCCCAGATGGCCGTCCAGGTGGTTGATGCCGCACAGGGGGATCTTCAAACCGTAGGCCAACGCCTTGGCATAGGAGATGCCCACCAGAAGCGCGCCCACCAGCCCCGGACCCTGCGTGACCGCGATGCCGCTTAAGTCATGCAGCTTCAAGCCAGATGCCTGCAGGGCCTCGTCCACCACGGGCTGGATCAGCTCTACATGCCGGCGCGAGGCGATCTCGGGCACCACCCCGCCGAAGACCGCGTGATCGGCCACCTGCGAGGCCACCACGTCCGACAGGATGCGGCCGCCACCGTCCACGACCGCGGCCGCGGTCTCGTCGCACGAGGTCTCGATGGCTAAGAGGGCCTTGATCATGATCGGGTATCTACAGATCGTCCCTGGTCAGCAATGCCTGCACCGGGTAACCCAGGGCCTCGATGGCCTCGCGGCCGCCTTCATTGCGGTCCAGCACGGCCACGACCATGTCCACGGCCACGCCAGATTCCTTGAGCCGTTCGATGGCCTTGATAGCGCTGGAGCCGGTGGTGATGACGTCCTCCACCACCACGGCCTTGTCGCCCGGCTCGATCGGGCCTTCGATCCAGCCCATGGTGCCGTGGGCCTTCTTTTCCTTGCGCACCACGAAGGCGTTGATGTGCTTGCCGCTTTTCAGCGCCAGCATGCTCGTGGCCAGGGCAATGGGGTCGGCGCCCATGGTCAGCCCACCGATGGCATCCACCCCGCGGTCCTTGATGATCTCCGCGATCAGCTCGCCGATCAGCGTGGCGCCCCTGGGATTGAGCGTCACCTTGCGCAGGTCGACATAGATGTCCGACTCCTTGCCCGAGGCCAGGATGAAATGCCCGTGCTTGACCGCGTCCTTCTGTACCAGCGTCTTCAGTTCTTCGCGTTTCGTCATTTGAATACCCTTTCAAAGATAGTGTCCACATAGGCCAGGTGGTGGGACATGTCGAACAGGTCTTCGATCCGGTTTTGGCCCAGCGTGCCCACCACATCCTTGTCCTTGAGCAGCAGCTCCTTGAAGGTCTTCTTGCCTTCCCAGACCGGCAGGGCGTTGCGCTGCACCCAGGCATAGGCCGTGTCACGGGCGATGCCGGCCTCCACCAAGGCCAGGAGCACGTTTTGCGAATGCCACAGCCCCTTGGTCAGCTCCAGGTTGCGCTGGATGTTTTCCGGGTAGACCACCAGACCTTCGATCAGGCCCGTGATGCGCTTTAACGCAAAGTCCAGGATGGTGGTGGCGTCAGGCCCGATCACGCGTTCCACGCTGGAATGGCTGATATCGCGCTCGTGCCATAGGGCGATGTTTTCCAGCGATGACAGGCAGTAGCCTCTCAAGAGCCGCGCCATGCCCGTGATGTTCTCGGACAGGATCGGGTTCTTCTTGTGCGGCATGGCCGAGGAGCCCTTCTGGCCCTTGCCGAAGGGTTCGCTGACCTCCATGACCTCGGTGCGCTGCAGGTGCCTGACCTCCGTGGCGATCTTTTCCAAGCTCCCGCCGATGATGGCCAGCGTCGTGAAGAACTGGGCATGCCTGTCGCGCTGGATCACCTGGGTGCTGATGGGAGCCGCCTTAAGCCTGAGCTTCTTGCACACGTACGCCTCCACCTCGGGCGGCACGTTGGCGAACGTGCCCACCGCACCCGAGATCATGCCGTAGGAAATGCAATCGATGGCATCCTGCATGCGCTTGACGTTGCGCTTGGTCTCCGCGTACCACAGCGCGAACTTCAGCCCGAAGGTGATGGGCTCGGCGTGGATGCCGTGCGAGCGGCCCATGGCCGGCACGTGCTTGAAATCGTAAGCGCGCCGTTTCAAGGCCTGCTTCAGGGCCTTCAGGTCCTCCATGATCACCTGCCCGCTCTCCTTCAATTGCAGGGCATAGGCCGTGTCGAGCACGTCCGATGAGGTCAGGCCCATGTGGATGTAGCGCGCGTCGTCCCCCACGAATTCGCCCACGCATGACACGAAGGCGATCACGTCATGCCGGGTCACGGCCTCGATCTCCTCGATGCGCTTGACATCGAACCTGGCCTTGGTCTTGATGTTCTTCAGGCTCTCGGCCGGTATCTTGCCCAGCTTGGCCCAGGCCTCGCAGGCCGCCAGCTCCACATCGAGCCATTTCTGGTAGCGGTTCTCGTCCGACCAGATATGTTCCATGGCCGTGGTCGTATAGCGTGCTATCATCGCAATCCCCTCCTGGCGCCTATTAAGCATGAAAACCAAAAAAGATCAATCGACCCTCCTCTCCGGAACCCCTCTTGATTCTTTTGGACGGTTCAGGGTAAGGGTTGTCTTGGACAACGATTCCCAAGGAAAAGGGGGATGACACATGCCGCGCGATCCCAAGCGCGTCTGCCCGGTAGGACGCGCCGGCCATCTCGACAGCCGTTTGCGCCGCTGGCTGCAAAACCCGCGCAAGATACTGGCGCCCTATCTCACCTCAGGCATGCGCGCCCTGGATATTGGTTGCGGCCCGGGATTTTTCACCGTGGACATGGCTGACCTCGTCGGCCCCGCCGGCCGTGTCATGGCCGTGGATATCCAGCAGGGCATGCTCGATGGAGTGAAACGCAAGATCCAGGGCACAGCGCTGGAAGGGCGCATTACCCTGCACCTGATCGAAGACGCCAGGTTGGGCCGCCTGGGGCCGATCGATTTTTGCCTGGCCTTCTTCATGGTGCACGAAGTCCCTGACCAATTCGCGTTCTTCAAAGAGGTCCACTCCGTGCTGAAGCCCGGAGGCCTGGCCCTGATCGTGGAGCCGCCCCTGCATGTCTCGAAGAAAGACTTCGCGGCCACCATCCGGACCGCCCAGGACGCCGGTTTATCCCCCATCGACCGGCCGCAGGTATTCCTGAGCAAGGCCGTGCTGCTGAAAAAAGCATAACCCCCACGGGTGATCAGCAGGTTTGTTCAGGAGACAGTCCGATCGTATGCGGCGCACCCCGAATCTTGAAGCGGCCTATGCGGAAACGGCAAATGACAAACAGCGCGAGCCGGAGGCCGCGCAGTGGTCCGAGACCACCGTTCAGGACATCACCCATGCAACGGCGTGAAGTGTGGCGGGTCAACGTTGGTCCATCCGTCGGTGGCGAGATAAGAAATAAACAGCCGGTCGTCATGGTGAGCAATGATGCTTCAAATCGATTCCTTAACCGTGTGCAGGTTGTCCCCCTTGCCAGCAACATGGACATGCTTTACCCAAGCGAGGCTGTCGTAGTCTTTGAAGGTAAAGAAAGTAAGGCCTTGGCGGATCAGCTGGCTACCGTGGGCAAGGACAGGCTCATCAAACGTGCGGGCACGCTGTCACCGGAAGACATGCATAGGGTTGAAGAAGCAATCAAGGACCAGGTGGATATTCATTAAGGTTGTGAGCCTTGGCACGCAAGAGGCGCTCTCAGTAGGCTTATGGACGAGGAAGTCGGGAATAAGGATGGCCGAGAAACATATTGATGGCTTTCCCCCTAGCCCATGGAGAGGTTTCCCCCTCGCTCTCCCCCGCACTTTTTTATTTCCTCTCCTCTGCCTTTCTACCCCTGTAACGAAACCCGGAACTTGCCCACATCCTGGGCCAGGCTCACGGCCTGTTCGCGTAAGCTTTCGAGCACGCCGGCCAGCTCTTCGACCGTGGCGGCGTTCTTCTGGGTCGAGGTGTCGATCTGGCTGATGGAGGTGTTCAAATTGCTGATGTTCTGGCTCTGCTCCTTGCTGGCTTTGCCGATCACGTCCATCATGGAGAAGAAGAACTCCATGCGCGACATCATCTCCTCCAGAGAGGCCGATGTTTTCTGCATGGTTTCATCCCCGGTCTTGATGCGGTTCACGGTGCTCTCGATCAGGGCTCGTATTTCACCCGCGGCCTGGGCCGAACGCTGCGCTAAAGATCTGACCTCGCCCGCCACCACCGCGAAGCCCTTGCCGTGCTCGCCAGCGCGGGCCGCCTCGACCGAGGCGTTGAGGGCCAGCAGGTTGGTATGGAAGGCCACTTCATTCACCGTGGACACGATGTCACCGATCTTCTTTGAATCGTGGGAGATCTCGCTGACGGCCTGCATGAGCACGCCGAAGACCTGCTTGTTGTGCTCGATCTGCTTGGTGATGGTGTGCGAGGCATCCTCGCCCTCGGTGATCAGCTCGGCATTGTGCACCACGCTGCCGCTCAGCTCCTCGATGGAGGCCGAGATCTCCTCGACCGAGGCCGCCTGCTCCTGCGTGGACTGGGACAGGTCCTGCGACCCGGCGTTGACGTCCTCGATGGCGCGGTGCAGCTCCAGGGAGGCCTCCTTGACATGGGACACGATATCTTCCAGGTCGTCGATGAAGGTATTGAACCAGAAGGCCAGCTCGCCCACCTCGTCCAGGCCCTGGACCTTGAGGCGTTTGGTGAGATCGCCCTGGCCCTTGGCCATGTCCTTGAGCATGAAGGACACCCGGCTGATCGATGACGTCACCCGCATGATCAGGAGGCCAGCGTTGATGAAGGTGAAGATCAGGGCCTGGGCCAGGATGATGTAGAACCCGAAGCGGATGTCCGCCAGGTTGATCCCGGAAAAGAGGGAGATTTCGATCAAGCCTAAGAAGTTGCCCAAGGGCGGCACGATGGTCAGCAGGATGGTGAGGAGCAGTTTGGTGCTCAAGCCCATGCGCTTCAGGTTGGCCTGCTCGTCGTTCAGAACATCGCGCAGGCCCGTGGCAACCGTGAAACGCTGCAGGCTGTATTCGGCGGCCAGGGAGAAGAAGACCATGGTGCTCATGGCCGCCATGGTCAGGGTGACCGCCAGCAGCAGGAAAATGCTGGTCGTCACCAGGCCTTGCATATACATCGGCAAGACCGGCATGAGCCAGGGTATGAACGCCCAGCGGATGAAGGCCGTTATGGCTTCCGCCTTGGGCTGCGAGGCGATCGACCGTGCGGCCCGTTTGCGGAGCGCCGCATCGTCTGTTCCCTGTTCCAGATAATCGATGGCCGGCTTGGCATAGTGGTACTTGACCCACAGGCCGATGGCAAGCGATGGAATGGTCTGGATCGTGGTATAGAGGACGACCGCGCCGATATGCCCGCGGATGGCCGGGGAAATAGTGTAAAACAGATAGACGACCAGGGGCACGAGGATGGAGTACTGGATGCCCTCCTGGACCAGGAACGGATGGAAAACCATGTGCTTTGTGTGTTCGCGCATGCCGCTATATCCCTCCTTATGCAACATATGCCCCACCAGGGCACACAATATCGGTAACTATCGGAAAACGCGGTTTGTTTCTTGAGGTCTGGATTATGGATGAAAAGATGATACAGAAAGGGCGGCCGCGGTAATGTCGTATAACCATGATCATAGTGAAA
>JAKQBR010000257.1 GCA_029574005.1 Deltaproteobacteria bacterium
CCTGCCCGCTTCGATCCTCGTTTCCTTCATCCTCATGCGGCAGTTTGGCATCAGCTCGAACATCATGTCCCTCGCGGGTATCGCCATCGCCATCGGGGTGCTGGTGGACGCCGGGATCGTGATGACCGAGAACGTGATCCGGCATTGCGAACGAATGGAGAAGAAAAAGGGCGGCGGGAACCGGCTCACCCCCGCCGAGACGTGGCAGGCCACCCTGGGCGCGGCTCAACAGGTGGGGCGGCCCATCTTCTTTGCGATGCTCATCATCATCCTGGCCTTCCTCCCGGTCTTCACCCTCGTCGGCGAGGAAGGCAAGCTGTTTCGACCGCTGGCCTTCACCAAGACTTTCGCCATGATCGGGGCCACGCTGTTGGCGGTGACCATTGTGCCCGCCCTTTGCACCTTTCTCGTCCGTGGTCCCTTCCGCCCCGAGGAAGAGAACCGGATTATGCGCGGGCTGTTGCGGATCTACGAGCCCGCGCTCGACTGGGCCCTGGCTCATCGGCGCAAGGTCCTGGGCACGGCGGCCGCGCTGCTGGCGGTAGCGGTCGTGCTGGCTTTTGGGCTCCCGCGCCCGGTGGCCCGAGCCGTGGCGCAATGGCCCGGGATTGGGAAGCTGGCGCAAGGCATCGGCAGCGAGTTTATGCCCACACTGAATGAGGGGAGCTTGCTCTTCATGCCGGTGCTCCTGCCCAGCACTTCCCTGACCGAGATCAAACGGCTCATTTCCTGGCAGGACCAGGCCCTGAAACAGGTGCCGGAAGTGCAGTCGGCCGCCGGCAAACTCGGCCGCTCCGAGACTGCCACCGACCCGGCGCCCGTCGAGATGATCGAGACCACCATCGAGCTCAAGCCGGAATCCGACTGGCGCCCCGGAATGACGCACGAGAAACTAATCGCCGAACTCACCGAAAAGCTGAGCCAGGCGCCGGGTTATGTCCCCGGCTTCCTCCATCCCATCGAAGGCCGCATCCTCATGCTGAGCACCGGCATCCGGGCCCAGGTGGGCGTCAAAATCCTGGGCGACAACCTGGACGCCCTGCAGAAGAAGGCATTCGAGGTGGAGAAAGTCATGCGGCAGATTCCCGGCGCGGCAGGAGTGGCCCCGTCGCGGCTCCAGGGCAAACCCTACCTCAATATCGAGGTGGACCGCACGGCCATGGCCCGTTACGGTTTGCGGGCTCGGACGGCGCTCGATGTTGTGGAAGCCGGCCTGGGCGGGCGTAACGTGTCCACCACCATCGAAGGCCGGCAACGGTTCCCCATCCAGGTGCGCTTCCAGCGCGACGAGCGCGATGATCTCGAGCGACTGCAGGATGTGCTGGTCTTCACGCCGTCCGGCCGGGCCATCCCGCTGGGCCAGGTAGCCCGGATCAAGCGGGTCGTGGGGCCCAGCGAGATCACCAGCGAGAACGGCCGTCTGCGCACGTATGTCCAGGCCAATGTCCAGGGCCGCGACCTGGGGAGCTTCGTCCAGGAAGCCCGCGAGCGGGTAGGGCGGGAGATCACGCTCGCCGAGGGCATGACCCTCGAATGGAGCGGCCAGTATGAAAACCAGCTCCGCGCGCAGCGCACTCTGCAGGTCATCGTGCCGTCCGTGCTGGGGATCATCTTCCTGCTCCTGTACGTCGTCTATGGCTCGGTGAAAGAGGCGTCCCACGTCATCCTGGCGGTGCCATTCGCGCTCACCGGAGGCGTGTTCCTGCATTATCTCCTGGGCTATAACTTCAGCGTGGCGGTGTGGGTCGGTTACATCGCTTTGTTTGGCACCGCGATCGAAACCGCCATTGTCATGGTCGTCTATCTGGATGAAGCGGTGCAGAAGAAGAAGGCCAAACGCGGCCGGGCGTTCAACCACGCGGACTTGATTCAGGCGGTGAAGGAGGGCGCCAAATTGCGCCTGCGGCC
>JAKQBR010000259.1 GCA_029574005.1 Deltaproteobacteria bacterium
ATGACCAACGCCAGTATGCACAACAAACTGTCGGCTCCTAACGGAGACCACGCATATGAAACTTCTCTCCATTACTGGCTTATCCCTAATACCCTAAAATCAAAACCTCCCGGTCTCTCAAGGGAGATTTACATATGAAGATAACGGTGGCGATCCCGCCCAACATGGCCTCGCCGGAAGCGGAGCTTAAAAGGATGTTGAGGCTCTCGGGCGTGGTGATGAGGATCTCGGGCGGGTGCCTGGACATCTTGCGGCGCTCATCGGCCGGGGTGTCGCCGCTGCGCGTCTGCACGCCGATATGGGGGAAGGGCCGATCCGCGGCCTTGAAGGCCAGGGCCAGCTCGCCCAACGGCGTAATGAGGTTCCGGCGGATGTCGTTGCCCAAGGCCTTCAAGGGCGAGACATACAGCACGCGGGTCTGGCCCGGGGGCCACGCCCCGGTGATGAGCCGGTCGAGGGCCCATAGAAAGGCCGTCAGCGTCTTGCCGCTGCCCGTGGGCGCCGTGATGAGACAGTGCCTCCCGGAGGCGACAATTGGCCAGGCCTTGGCCTGGATGTCGGTCGGTTTTCCCAGACGCTTGACAAACCAGTCCCGCACCAGGGGGTGGAACAGCTCCAGGGCGTTTTCGGGGTTCGGCATGGCTGGGTCTATTATATACGCCGCACCGGCCCCGACGCAACCAAGGGCGCCGGCAAGGCCCATACGATCAGGATGCCGGGCATAGCAAGGATGGGGGCGGCGCAAGAGCACCCATCGCGTGAAACGGCCGTTCAGTTCAGCGGCAGGACCCTGACCGGTTCGCACAAGGGCACGGTCCTGATCGTCAAGGATGATTGTTCCGCCGCTCGGCAGAACTCGGAGAAATGCGCGCTGGAGAGGAATGACGGGTTTCGCTCCAGGGGCCGGAAGAAGTCATCGAAGTGGATGGGGATGACCATGCGCGCCTTGAGTTTCAGCGGCACCTCGGCCAGGTAGGCCTGGGTGTCGCCGCGGCCGGTGATGCCTAACAGGACGACATCCGCTTGAATCCCGTCATACATACCGGGCCGATAGCCGGCGCTGCCGTGGTGCAGGATGGTGCCGGACGGGTGCCGGATCAGGATGGCATAGGTGGCGCCCAGCTTGTAGTCCCGGGCCGGCCGCGGCACGATGAGCGGCCGATCGATCGTGCCGGGATAGGGTATGCGGCCGAACAGCGCCGGCCCGTGGCGGCTTTCGATAAAGGTCACCGTGAAATCACCCAGCTTGATTGCCTGGCCGGGCCGCGCGAGCCTCAGCCGCTCCTCGGCCAGTCCGGCGCCCCGGCCGATATTGAGCGTGCTTGCGGACCCGATCAGGGGCGCGGTCGCATCCAGCGCAAAGAATGCTGCGTCGGCGGCATGGTCGAAGTGGGAATGGCTGACAGCCACGAGGTCGATCGCGTCGGGACCCAGGTGCCTCACCCATCCTCGGATGAGGTCCCGGTCGGGACGCAAGGCCTTGCCCAGGCCGATCGAAAAAAGGCCGAAGCGGCTCACATAGGGATCGATCAGGATGCCGGTGCGCCTGTCCGATACCAGCACCCCGGCCGTGCCCAGCCAGGTTATGGCCACGCCAGCGGGCCGCGGGGGCTGGGGTGGAAGCAGGTGTGAGCGGTACACGGCCTGGGGCGCGCAACCGGCTATGAGCAGGACCGCCGTGATCGGCAACCCGGCTGAAAGGAGTCTTCTCATGGGCCGTATGGGTATCTACGTTCCTGCGATATCCCGCAAGGCCTCATGGATCGTGGGGTAGTGGAAGCCGAAGCCATGCTCGTGCAATGCGCGCGGTATCACGCGCTGGCCCTTGAGCAGGACGCTGCCGAACTCGCCCAGGATGAGCCTGATCATAAACCCCGGCGCGGGCATGATCGCGGGCCGCTTGAGGACCTTGCCGATGGCCCGGGCCAGGTCGCGGTTGCGCACCGGCTGCGGCGCGCACAGATTGACGGCCCCCGAGAATGACCCGCGATCCATCAGGAAGCCATACGCCCGGGCCAGGTCGTGCAGGTGCACCCAGGAAAACCACTGCCGGCCGCTCCCGAGCGGACCGCCCAGGCCGAGCCGGAACAGGGGGATCATCTGGCCCAGCGCGCCGCCGGCTTTGCCCAGCACGATCCCGAAGCGGGTGACCACCACGCGCGCGCCTTTGTCGCGGGCGCGCAGGGCCTCCTGCTCCCAATCGTAGGCCAGACGGGCCAGGAAGTCCGTGCCGGCCGGGGCATCCTCGGCAAGCTCCTCGTCGCCGGTGAAACCGTAATACCCCACGGCCGAGGTGCTCAGGAAGGTGGTCTCCCTGCCGCTCTGGCCGTCTAAGGCCTCCACCAGGTTGCGGGTGGTCTGAATGCGGCTCTGGCGCAAGATCTCTTTATAGGCCGTGCTCCAGCGGTGAAAGATCGACGCGCCGGCCAGGTTGATGATCACATCATGCGCCTTTACCTGTCCCTGCCAGTCCCCCCTGACCGTGGGGTTGCCGGGCACATACGCGATGCCCGGCCGGGGCGATGGCGCCTTCTCGAACGCGGAGGTCAGGATGGTGACCGTATGGCCTTGGCCGGCCAGGTACCCTGACAGATAGGTGCCGACGAAACCCGTGCCGCCGGTCATGAAGATCCGCATGCTTCCCCCCTCCTTTTCTTCTTCACCCCGCGGGGTGGCCGCCTGAGCGTGCCCATGCGTTGCCCTTCATCGGATAGTCGCGGGGAACCGGGACGAACGCTGCGTACGGTCATGGATCTATTGTATCATACCGTGCGCCCGGTCGGCAATCACACTTCCCTTGCGTCCAGGGGCACCGAAGGCCGGGAAGGCCCCCTGCGATGTCCACTGCCTTATCCCTTACCCCCGGACGGCGATCCTTTTTCCGCCTCGTCCATGAAGAACCGCTCCAGGCGCTCGATCAGCGGACCCAAGGTGGCGCGGTCCAGGGCCGATATGAGCACGCCGTGGTAGCGATCGCTCAAGGCGCGGGCCAGCTCGATCTCGCAGCGGTCCGCCTTGTTGAAGACCCTGAGGCGGTTCTTATCCTTCAGGCCCAATCCCGCGAGGATATCGTCGACAGCCTGCATGCGGTAGTCGATGTTGGGGTCGCTGACATCGATGACCTCCAGCAGGAGATCGGCCTCGCTGAGCTCCTCCAGGGTAGCCATGAAGGCGGCCTTGAGGTCGTCGGGCAAATCGCGGATGAAGCCCACGGTATCGGTGATGATGACCTCGATGTCGCGCGGGAAGCGCAGGCGCTTGCTGGAAGGGTCGAGCGTGGCGAACGGCATGTCCGCGGCCAGGACCCGGCTCTTGGTCAGGGTATTGAGCAAGGTGGACTTGCCGGTATTGGTGTAGCCGATGATGGAGATGACCGGGATATGGCGGGCGCTACGCCGGCTGCGCGTCAGCGCCCGTTTGGCGCTGATGCGCTGGGTTTCCTTTTCCAGCCTGGCTATGCGCTCCTTGGCGCGCCGGCGGTCGATCTCCAGCTTGGTCTCCCCGGGGCCCTTGGTGCCGATGCCGCCTGCCAATCTGCTCAGGGCCGGGTTCTTGCCCACCAGGCGCGGCATGTTGTACTTGAGCTGGGCCAGCTCGACCTGGATCTTGCCCTCCATGGTGCGGGCGCGCTTGGCGAAGATGTCCAGGATGACCTGGGTGCGGTCGATGACGCGCATGTCCACCAGGTCGGAGATGGAGCGCGCCTGGGAGGGGGAAAGCTCGTGGTCGAAGACGATCAGGTTGGCGTCCATGGCCAGGGCCTTGATGTAGATCTCCTGCAGCTTTCCCTTGCCCAGCACATAGCGCGGGTCGGGCTGGACGCGGCGCTGGATGATGGTGTCGAGCACGGCCAGGCCGGCCGATTGCGCCAGACTCGTCAGCTCGGCCAGGTTGATCTCGGTGACGGGGTTGCCGGGCTGTCCGATGGCCACCAGGATGGCGCGGTCGCCGGAGCTTACGGCCTTGCCGCGGCGCATGCGGCCGATCGAGTCTTCCAGGTCTGCGATGAAGCGCTCGAAGGGGATATCGACGCGATAGGTGAGAACCGGGTCAAGGAGCTTCCAGGCCAAGGTGTCCGGTCCGTCGGGTATCAGATGAGCGCCATGGGCCAACCCCGGTCCCCCCCCATCCGCCACGGTGACGGCATAGATCAGGTCCAGCCTCAGGCGCGCCAGGTCGGTGAGGTCTTCGGAGGAAAGCCCGGTGTCGCCGAAATGGGTATGGATCAGGCGCAGGCCCTGCAGGCGGCCGTGGTGGCTGCGGCGGCGCTGAAGCGGCGGGATGGACAGGGAGCTGGCGTCGCCGGCGATGACATACTCCACCGCGCCGCCGCGGTCGACCAAGACCCCGATCTGCACGCCGGCGGCGTGCGACAGGCGCGCAAGCTCCGTGCAGAGCTCATGGGTAAGGGCCGCATCGCTCGGGAGCCTACGGCGGTAAAGCCTTTGCAGCGCCTGGACGGTGGAGGCCTTGAGTCCCCGTGTGCGGCCGTAGACGGTCTGGATCGCCGAGCCTCCTTACGTCTCTCAGGCCTTTTCCAGCAGCGAGGAATGCAGCACGACCTTGGCCTGGTTGCTGACCATCTCGATCAAGATCTTGACCCGGCCTTCATCCGAGTCCCAGGATTCGAACACGCCCTGCAGGTCTTTCATGGGTCCGGCCTTGACGCGCACCAGATCGCCGGACTTGAACTCGACCGGCTTCTTGATGATGCCCTCTTCGCTGTCCTCCAGGGAGCGCAGGCCCACAATGAAGTCTTCGTCAATGGGCACGGGCGTATAGTTGTCGAGCAGGATGCGGCGCACCCCGCGGCACCAGCGCACCTTGTGGAGCTCCTCCTCGCTCTCACTCACGTTGACGAACAGGTAGTTGGGAAAGAGCGGGTAGCGCTTGAGCGTTTTCTTGCGGGCATGGAAGACATAGCGCTGCATGAAGGGCTGATAGATATCGAGGCCCTGTTGTTTCAGGACCGATGATGCCACGCCTTCCTCGCGGGGGTTGGTCTGTACCACGTACCAGTGCTTCATACCGAGCCTGTTATAGCGCACTGCCGGGCGCGAGTCAATTCTCCCTGCGCCTCCCAAGGCCCCTGGAGGCTCACTGGCGCGCAAAGGCCGAGACGCGCACCAGGGTGATCCCTTCGGCCTTGAATGTGGGCACCTCGCGCGCCAGGACCGCGATGGTCTGCGGGTACGGGTGGCAGATGGCGATGGCGCTCTTATGCTTGCGGGCGATGTTCTTGATCTTGGCCAGCTGCCCCGTGATGTAGGCGTCGTTCTGTTCGTTGTCCAGGAATATGTCACGGGCGTTGTGGGGCAGCCCGACCTCGCGCGCGACCGTGACGCCCACCGAGTCGCTGGCGGTCAGGCTGTCGATGAAGAACAGACGGTGCTGTTTGAGCGTCTGCATGACCTGACGCATGATGACCCTGTCCGGGGTTATCTCGGAGCCCATGTGGTTGTTGACGCCCGCGATATGGGGCACCGCGCGGATGTCCATGGCCAGGATGGTCCTGATATGCTCCGGTGTCATATCCTTGTAGATCGCGCCATCACCGGGGTCCTTGCCGCCGTTACCCTGCATGGGCAGGTGCAGGAGCACCTCACGTCCCTTGGAATGCAGGTACTGGGCCACCTCTCGCGACGCCGGCCGCAAGGGCAGGACTGAAAAGGTGAGGTCGCCGTCGATGGCGGCCAGCTGCCGGGCCGGTTTCAGATCCAAGCCCATGTCGTCCACGATGATGGCCAGCCGCCCCGGTCGAGCAGGGGCTATGGCCTGGGGAGGGGCGGCTTCCTTCTTTTCCGGGATGAACTCGATGTTCCAGGACCGATCCTCAACCATGACCGTTACCTGCCGGCCGTCCTTGACAACCACCCGTCCATAGGCCTTCAACGGCCCGAAGGCGGATGCGAGCTGCCCTTGGGTATATCTCTTCTCGGTCTTGACCTGGAAGGTCTGTTCGTAGACCTCGACCTGGTCCTTGTGGACCCCCAGGTTGAAGAGGCAGCCCTTGATCATGAGCTTGACATTGGCCTGAGGCCTCTGGACCGCCGGTCCAGGCGCCGGCGCGGGTCCGGGCGGCATGCGCCGCTCCAGGAACCAGGCCAGTCCGGCCAGGATGAGGATGACGCCGATAATGATGATTATCGGTGCCTTGCTGCCGGCCTTGGCTCTTCTCATGCGGGATTCTTATGCTTGTCGAACACCTGCCAACTCTTGAGGAGGTCCAGGGCGTACTTGAGTTGGTTGTCCTCGCGCAGCATCTCGGCCGGTTTGAGACCTTTCTTCAGATCCAACTTTTCCTCGGGCGCGAGCTCTTCCGTCTCCTTCTCCTTGCCGGCCGGTTCGAGGTGCTGCTTTAGGTCCTTTTCGCGCACGAATTTCTGCCCGCCCCCGTTCTCCGGCAGCACCTGCTCCACGACGATGTCCGGGGTGATGCCCTTGGCCTGGATGGACTGGCCCGAAGGCGTCAGGTAGCGCGCCACGGTGAGCTTCAGCGCCGATCCGTCGGAGAGCGGGATCACGGTCTGCACCGAGGCCTTGCCGAAGCTCTTGGTGCCCAGGACCAGGGCCCGCTTGTTGTCCTGCAGGGCGCCGGCCACGATCTCGGCCGCGCTGGCCGTGCCGCCGTTGATCAGCACCACGATGGGAAAGCCTTCGAACGTGCCGGCCTTGCGCGCCATGGACACCTTGCGGTCCTCGGGCAGGCGGCCTTCGGTCGAGACGATCTTGCCTTCGCTCAAGAAGAGGTCGCTCACCTTGATGGCCTGATCCAGGAGTCCGCCCGGATCATAGCGCAGGTCGAGCACAAGGCCTTTGAGGTTGGGCGCCATCTCGGCCAGGTTCTTCTGGATCACGTCGGCGGTGTCCACCTGGAACTGCCGCACGCGGATATAACCGTAGCCCGGCTCCAGCATCATGGATCTGACGCTTTCGATATGGATGATGGCGCGCGTGATGGTGACGTCGAACGGCTTTTCCTTCAGTCCGCGCTGGATGGTGATGGTGACCTTGGTGCCCTTGGGGCCGCGCAACAGCTTCACGGCCTCGTCCAGGGTCATATCCAGGGTGGGTTTGTCATCGATCTTGATGATCATGTCGCCGGGCTGGATCTTGGCCTCAAAGGCAGGGGTGCCCTCGATGGGCGTGATCACCGTCAGCACCCCTTCGCGCAGGCCCAGTTCGATGCCGAGGCCGCCGAAGCTGCCGGTGGTCGTGACCTGCATCTCCTTGTAGCCTTCCTTGGTGAGATAGGTGGAGTGAGGGTCCAGGGCCGAGGTCATGCCCTTGATCGCGCCGTCGATCAGCTTGTCGGCCGGCACCTCTTCCACATAGTATTTCTGGATCTTGTCCAGACAGTCGGTGAACTTTTCCAGCTGGGGATAGATCTTGAGGGTATCCGCATTGAGCACCATGCTCCTGTTCAGCGCGAACATGCACACCACACCGATCAAGATGATCACGACGGGCCAGAACGCCTTGCTTCTTTTCATATCGTCTCCCCACATGAGTTGTCGGCCTTTATAGCACAACGTTCGGCAATATAAAACAGTCCGATAGAGGCGCCGTCGGGCGTATCGGGGGGAGACACCCGTAGGCGGGCCCTGCGACTTCTTTTCAGCCCTTCAGCCAGAGGCTGGGGTCCTGCGGTTTGCCGTGCAGACGGATTTCGAAATGCAGCAGCGGGTCCCGCGAGCCGCATAGCGCGATGGCTTCCCCGCCCTGCACCGCCTGGCCCGTTTTCTTGAGGCCCTGGCCGAGATTGCCGTATATGGAATAATACCCGCCGCCGTGGTCCACGATCACGGTGGAGCCGAAGCCATCGATGGCCCCGGTATAGGCCACCCTGCCGCTGTAGACGCTCCTGACCGGAGCCCCCGCGGAGGTGCGGATATCGATCCCCCGTGATATCTGCACCACGCCGTTGTCGGTAGCGCCCGAAGCGGCGCACCACCGTGCCGGCGACCGGCCACGGCAGCGAGCCTTTGTTCCTGGCGATCCCCGTATAGACGGTCTGCTCCTGTTTCTTGCGGACCCGGATGCGCTCCATGAGGCGCTCGATCTCCTGCTGATAGGACCGGGTCTCCTGTTTCAGCTGCGCCAGCAGGAGCTGTTTCTTCCCCTTTTCCCGTTCAAGATCCTGCATGCGCGCGTCCAACAGCGCCAGATCGCGGTTCAAGGCCTTGGTCTGGGCGCTCAAGTCCTGCTGGGCGGCCTTCTTCATGCGGGAAACACGCTGGTAATATGCCAGGGTCTCACGGTCCCTGGCCACGGCCGCCGGCAGGTAGCCGGACAGCTCGGTGCGTGCCAGGGTAAGGTCCAGGGCATCGATGAGGGCGCCCTTGTAGAAACCGACGGCCTTGCGTTTGAGAAGCTCTCGGGAATCGGCCAGGGATGCGTCGTACTCCCTGATGCGCGCGCCGTAGTCGCGCAGGAGCCGGGTGCGGCCCTCGATATCGGCCCGGCGTCGGTCCAGGTCCTTCCGGATCGCGGCGATGCGACCATCCATGACGCGCAGGGTATCCTCAACCGAACGGCGCTTGGCGTCCGTCGCCCGCACCTTTTTCCCGAGCTCCTTGAGCCGCTGATCCTCGGGCGCGGCCAGGAGCTGGGCGGTCAGCGCCAGCATCAACAGGGCCGCCAGGAACGCGCGCACCCTCATCGCCTCAGGGCCAGAAGGGCGCCGGCCAGGCTCAGGGGCATACAGATGCCGACCACGGCCGCGGCCTGCGTCACGGTGAAGTCTCCCATGGCGGCCTGCAGCAGCGATACATGCGCACGCAGGGCCTCGACCAGATACCCCGCCGTCAGGCAGCCCAGTACGGCGCCGATGATGCACAGCCCCAGGACCTCCACGATATGGGGGGTATAGAGGAACAGCCGGTCGGCGCCCAAGAGCGCGAGGACCTCGAGCTCGGGCCGGCGTCCCTCCAAGGAAACGCGCGTGGCAAGAAAGACGATCAGCCCCAGGCAGAGGATCAACGCCCCGGCGAAGACGATGCCGGCCGTCCGGATGCCGTGATACGAACCCGCCAGATGTCCCATGAGCCCCTGATTGTAGCGGACATCCTCGATCTCGGGGAGGTGCCCGATCCGGACGGCCAGGGTGCGGGCCTGATCCAGGTGGTTGCGGTCCAGGCGCACCTCGAAGGCGTCGGGCAGTACGTCCGCTTCGAGATCGGCCACCAGGGGGTTGTCTTCCCCAAGCCAGTTCTTCATCCGGGCAAGTCCCTCTGTCCGCGGTATGAAAACGACGCGCTCGATGCCGGGCAGGCGCGCCAGATCCTGCCTGACCCGTTCAATGGCCTGCTTTGACGGTCTGCCCTTGACGTAGGCCATCATGGATCTGGCCGAGACCGGCACGAGCGCGGCCGTGCGCGCCATATCCACGGCATACAGCGTCAGCGCCAGCAGGGTTCCGACCAGGCTGAAGGCCAGGAGCGTGAGCAACATGGACCACGGGCGCATGGTCAGGGCCCGTCGGAGATGGCGCGCGATATAGCCCAGGGGAAACACTCAAGAGCCCTCGATCATGCCGTGATCAAGCCTGATGAGCGTCGCACCATCGCTGATGAATTCCTTGCCGTGGCTGGCGATGATGACCGTCATGCCGCGCTTGTGCATCCGGAAGATGAGGTTCATGACCTGCCGGGCCGAGGCCTGGTCCATGCTGGCCACAGGCTCGTCGGCCAGGATGATTTCCGGCGTGTGCACGAGGGCGCGCGCCAGGGCAAGGCGCTGGCGTTCTCCGCCGGAAAGGTCGGCCGCCCGTTCATACATGCGATGCTGGAGGCCGACCCATTCCAAAACCTTCCATACCCGCGTGCGCACATAGCTGCGCGGTTTGCCCGCCATCTCCAGGACCACGGCCGTGTTCTCATAGGCGCTCCAGGTTTCCACGAGCTTGAAGTCCTGGAAGGCGAAGCCCATATGCCGCCTGAGCCCCTGCAGCGTGGCATGGCTCGCGCGCGCCGGATTGATGCCGGCCACCTCGACGCTCCCCGCGCTCGGCCGCTCGAGGCCGTAGATGAGATTGAGCAGCGTGGTCTTGCCTGCGCCGCTGGGACCCTGGATGAAGCAGCACGACCCCTTTTCAATGCGCAGGCTGACCCCGGAAAGGGCCGTGACCCCACCATCGTAGACCTTGGTGGCATTCTCGATGGCAATCATGGCATCACCCTGGCCGGATACCTCCTCTTCAGGCGAACGCCTAGGCGAAGAAGCCCTGGATCTCGGTCAGCAGGTTGATGTCGGCCGAGATATAATCCATGGCCTTGGCCAGGGCGGGGTGCTCAGACTGGATATCGGCGTATTCGAGCAGCAGCAGCTGGAGCTCGCGGATCTCCTTCTCGACCAGGCTCAAGATCTTGGCCATGTGCGCATCGCTCAGCTCGATGACATCCTGGGCCTCTCCGAGCGCCCCCGTGCCATGGCCGGGTGACTGAATGATCTGCAGCAGTTCCTCGGAGCTGATGCCGAGCCCCTGCGAGAGCTTGTCAACGACCTTGCTGCTGGGGCGTTTGGGCGGTTCATGTTCGTATTGCAGGATGGTCTTGGCGGAAACACCGCACTCCTTGGAGAGCGTTTCCAAGGTTAACCCCTTGGCCTTTCTTATTTCCTTGATGCTGTTCACTATGAACCTCCCCTTTTTCATTAGTTCTTCCAAAATGGCGGTAAACTATGCCCCAAGTCAATAGTTTTTTACCGCCCCGCGGTATTTTCCCGGCCTTTATCGGTACTTTATTCCACCAATGCCTCCCCCAACGGGTACACCCCGCAATGGGGGTTGATCCGGGCGCCGGTGATGGTGTAGCGTGAAAACGGCGCCGAGCCGCGCCAAAGGAGGGAAGCAGTCATGGCGAAAAAGGACAGACCAGCCAAGGTCCTGGTGCTGTTGGGCAGCCCGAGGAAGCACGGCAACAGCGCGCTCTTAGCCGAAGCGATCGCCAAGGGCGCAAAGGCCTGCGGCGCCGAGGTGGAGACGGTATTCATCCAGGACCGGAAGATCGCGGCCTGCACATCCTGCTATCATTGCCAGAAAAAGGGCGGCAAGGGATGCTCCATCAAAGACGATATGCAGGGCCTGTACAAGAAGCTGATCGAAGCTCAGGCCTGGGTCATCGCCAGCCCGGTCTACTGGTTCTCCATGTCGGCCCAGACCAAGCTCTGGATGGACCGCCTGTTCGCCCTGCCGGCCTACGCCAAGCACCCGTTCGCCGGCAAGCGTATCGCCGTGGCCATGAGCTATGGCGGCGCCGACCCCTTCGACTCAGGCTGCATCAATGCCCTGCGCACCTTCCAGGACGCCTTCAGCTACACCGAGTCCACCTTGGTGGGCATGGTGTACGGCAGCGCCATGGAAGCGGGCGAGATCAAGGCCAACAAGTCCCTCATGAAGGCAGCCGAAGAGCTCGGCAGGAAGCTGGTAGCCGCATAAGCCATCAGGCGAAGCCGAGCTTTTCCAGCGCATCCTCGCCGAATCCGAAGAAGTGGCCCAGTTCGTGGATGATGGTGATGCGGATCTCTTCCCGCAACTCCGCCTCATCCGCGCACATCTCGGATAAGGGCAGGCGGAAGAGGGTGATCTGGTCCGGGAGGTAGTCAAGCGCGTCAGCGTGGCGTTCCGGCAGCGCCACGCCCTCGAAGATGCCGAGGAGGTCGCCTCCGTCGCCGTTGTGCCCGTCGCAGCATTCCCTGCCCGGCCGATCGGCGACGGCGACCAGGATATGCTCGGCCTCGCGGCGCATCTCGGGCGAAAGCGCGGCCATGACCTCGGCGGTGATGGTCTTGACGAGCGCCTCGAAGCGCCGACGGCTGATACGCATCGCCTTCAACGCCCCGTCATCGGGGCCCCGCGCGCCACTTGCCGGAGATCATCGCCGGTGGCCTGTGCATAGGCCTTGAGGAAGGCCAGCTTCAGGGTCCGTCCCACCGCTACGGGCAGGCTTTGATCAAAGCGTGTCAAGGCGCGCAGCCGTTCCTCGAGAGACAGGCTACGCCGCTGCCGCACCCCGGCCGAGGGTAAAAAGACGACCCGGAGCGGGTCCAGCCCGAGCGCAAGACGCGAGCAGACAAGCCCGTCATGGTGGATGTTCTTGGCATGCAGGTCTCCGATTATCCCGCCCAGAGCGGCCGCGCAACGCCTCTTTTCCGGGTACTCCATGGACTCGAAGCCCCGTCGCAGCCATGCTTCCAGGTCGGGCACATCGTGGGCCGGCGCGGTGATCAGCGCGCTGCTGCGATCGTTGCGGACAACGGCGGCCACGGGCTCGACGCAGGGGACCATATTGAAGACCAGGGTCAACAGACCCTTCCAGGCCTGTATGGCCCCGGGCGTGGTCCACCAGCCGACGCGGGCAAAGGGATAGAAGCTATAGGCACGTTCACCGGCAACCACCGGCGCCGGGTGATTCGCCGGAGCGAGGCCGGCCAACGCACCCGGGATATCGACGGCAAAGCGCCGGTTCACCAGGGCCGTATAGCCGTCTCCGCGCTCCCGGCGGGAAAAGCTCCCGTCCGAAAGGGAGCGGCGGATCCAGCGCCGAACCCTGCGGGCGTGCAGCTCGGCCGCGCGCCGCTTGATCCGGCCGATCAGACGCGCCGTATCCCCAGGTTGTCCGGGAAGCCGGGCGAGCGCGGCGCCCACATCCCTGTCTCCCAGTCCGTACCCGCTCTGCACCTGGCTGATGAGCTCGATCACGTGCCGCCGGCGGATACGGGCCAAGGGCTTGATCTCATAGGCATCGATCAGCACCGGCCGGCTGTCTTGGTCCAGCAGGACATTGCCCGCATGCAGGTCGGTATAGAAAAAGCCCTTTTGCAGGAGCGCTACGGCCATGTCCAGCAGGATCGAGGCCTGTGCGCCTCGGTCCAGGTCCCAGAGCCGGCGCACCGGCTCCACCGCCTCCGTGACGAGCGCCGACGAGGGTCCGCACCTCAGATGCGCCGCCACGCCGGGCACGCGCATGCCGGAGCGCCGCAGGCGCTCGAGCATGCGCGCCTCGTGGAGGGTGCGCGGGCGCAGGCGGTTGACGAGCTTCTGCACGGGCGTGGCCGGGTCGTAGATCTTGATGTAAAAGGCCGGAACCCCATCCCTGACAAGCCGATAGACACTGCGGATGGACGTGCTGGAGCGGTTGGCCAGAGGCTCCCACGCATAGTCCCGGTACCGGTCTTTAAAGTAGGTCAGGGCTTGCGTGCCCATGCGCTCACGTCCCCCCTTTTTTTTCAGGACCATCCGCGGCAACGGATCTCAGCCGGTCTTGGTTTCCAGGAGACCCTCGCAGGCATCCCACACCCGGTCCACGCCCAGCCTCCTCAGGCAATCGTATTCCCGGCAGCTCGGCTTGATATAACACGGCATGCAGTCAAGATCCTCGCGCACCACCCGGCTCATACGGTTCTGGGGCCCCACGTAGAAGGGGTCCGTGGGGCCGAACAGGCCGACCACCGGAAGGTCCAGGGCGCTGGCCAGATGCATGACGCCCGAATCGATGCCCACGAACAGCTCGGATCGCTTGAGCACGGCGACCAGCTCCTTCAGGCTCAAGCGCCCCGAAAGATCGGTGATCCCGTCCTGAGCAGCCCCAAACCGGCCAAGCGCCAGTCCCCTGATGCTTTCGTTGCAGGCCCGGCTGTCCGCGCCGCCCACCAGCACGGCGGAAAGTCCGTACCGCTGGTGCAGCCGCACGATCAGCTCCGCGAACTTGTCCTCGTCCCAGGCCTTGATCAAACGGCGGCTGGAGGCCCCGGGCGAGATGACGGCAAACCGCTGAGGAAGCCCGGGAGGCGGCTGGACCGGGCTAACCTGCAGCAGCCCTACATAGCTGTCCTGCACGATGGGGATACCCAGGGCCTTGAGCAGCTTGGCGTTGTTGTAAGAGCTGTTGTGGCCTTCGATATGCTCCTTGACATCCAGAGACACGTCCCAGGGAAAATTGGCGAACCCGGCCTTGAGCGTGGCCCGGCTGGACATGGCCAGGAGAAACGCCTCTTCGGAGCGCGCCAGGCAGATCAGCAGGTCCGGGGCCAGGCGGCGCAGATCGCGCATGAGCTTTAGCTGCGCGCGCAGGCCCTCCCGCCTCGGCATGAGGCGGTCGACCGAGGGTGACCCTTCCAGGAGCTCCATGAGGCCCGGCTTGAGGATCGAAACGATCTCGGCCTTTGGATAGTTCCGGCGCAGCGAGGCCAGCAGCGGCAGGCTGAAGACCAGGTCGCCGATCTGGTTGAGATGGATGATCCCGATGCGCCGCACATCGCCCGTCATAAGAAGAAATTGTTGTCCACGACCGGCTCGATGTCCCGCACATCCATAGCGGACGCCACGGCGCGCTCGATCCACCAATTCACATGGTTGTAGAAGCAGGCCACCTCGCGGCACTCCTGGGTGGCATCGAAGGTCTTGATCGAGCCTTCCAGGTTC
Organism: Deltaproteobacteria bacterium; assembly: GCA_029574005.1. GTDB lineage: Bacteria > Desulfobacterota > Desulfomonilia > UBA1062 > UBA1062 > JAKQBR01. Next base: position 14,423 of record JAKQBR010000259.1, read on the forward strand.
GCCGTGGTCTTCTCGAACGCAGATGCCCCGGCATAGCCGTCCGGGCCGGCGATGCGGCCTTTGTCCACCCCCCGCAAGGCCGGGCAGTGGAAGACCCCGGAAGGGGTGAGCACGGTGCGGAAGAACTGCGCATGACAGACCGTGGGCTGGTGTTTCAGATCGGTGAGCCGTTTCTCCAGCAGGGCCTGCAGGTTGACGCTTTCCAGGATCTTCATTTGGCCGGCCGCGGCCGCCCTGGCCTGCTCCAGGCCTTCCTGGATGGCGGCGATGATCTCGTCCTCGGACAGGCTGCCGGGCCTGGCCAGCAGGGATTCCTTGTGCGAGTCCTCCAGCCTGATCAGGCATGGCTTGAAGGACACGTAATCAAAGCCGTGGTCCATGGCCTGCTTCACCGCCTCGGCCATCTCGGCGATATTGGGACAGAGCTCATGGGCGCCGATCTCGATCCCAGGCCACACGATCACGAAGGAGTACCCCAGGGAGATGCGCGCATTGGCGCGCTTGAGTTCGGCGGCGGATTGGAGGATGCCGGCCAGCCGTACGTTGCCGCGCGGCCGGTGGGACTTGGCGAAGGTGTCTTCGTGTCCGGCATCCACAGACAGCCGCACCCAGTCGCCCTCTTCGAGGAGATCCGCCACCCGGGCCACCTTCGCAAGCTTCGAGCCGTTGGTGACGATGCCTATCTGCATGCGCCGCTCCTTGAGGATGCGCACGATCCTCTCGAAGTCCTTGTGCAGGGTGGGCTCGCCTCCCCCGATCAGGATCACGGACAGCAGGCCCTGATCCGCCAGGGTTTCAACGCTTGTCCGGATCGTATCGAAATCCAGGGTCGATGCGGTATTGATGATGGTGGAATCCACGCAATGGGGGCAGGCAAAGTTGCAGGCCGAGGTCAGATCGAGGTTGATCGATACGGGTCCGCGCCGCGGAAGTCGCGCCCGGTGCTCACCCTTTCTGAGGGCACGCTGCCAGGTGATGTAGTCACGCAGGCCACCGATGACCGAGTTCTGCCGCAGCTTGGCGCTGAAATCATGCTCCTTGTGGCTCAGTTTTTCCATAGATCCCCTGTACGCCTGATAGCAGCATCGTGGACCTGTTGCAAGAGCATGGTTGTGCGCGCGATATGATCCACGCCGATGCGCGGGACGTGTTTTCCGGCAAGGCTCTCGATGAAGTCCTTGACCGAAAGTTCCAGCGGGTCGGGTATGGCCAGGGATTTTCCGCGGCAGGTCAACGACATGGCATAGGTGGCGGGGTCGATTGCCCGCGCGGCGATGCGTCCGTCGAACCCGAAGGTCAGGGTGCGCGGCTGGGTCGGTTCCCGAACCAGAGTGATCGTTGCCGCGCAGCGTGTTTGATCGGTCGTATAGGTATATTCGATGATATGCGCCTCGCCCTGGCGTTTGAAGGTCAGCCCCTTGATCTCGCCGTTTCCCAAGGTGTCGTAGAGCAGGCTCAGGGCATGCGGCAGGGAATCCGGGATCATGGCCGGGCCGGAGACCCCCGGCGACAGGCGCATGGCAAACGTGCGCACCTTGTCCGGCTTCACCTCGCCGCAGAGCTTGACGTACCAGGGCAGCACGAACGGCCACTGGGAGTTCATGACGACCGTAAGGCCCTTCGTGTGCGCGCGGCGCAGAACGCTCACCAGCCAGGCGGTGAGGTCCGGGGTGTCCGGCGCGGCGAACGGTTTGTCGCAGAGGAAATGCACCCCGGAGGCCAGGCAGTGCTCGATATAGGCGGCATGCGTGGCGGTGGGCGAGGCGATCGCCACGGCGTCCGGCCGGACCTCACTGACCATCTCCGTGAACGACGAGTAGGCGGCTGGCCGGATCCCGTACGGCTCCAGATCGGCCGCGGCCCGTGCGGACGATGCGGCGCTGCGTCCCAGCACCGCGACTACCGGCACATCATGCTTCTGGAAATATTTGGCAATGTAGGGACCGATGCCGTTGACGGTCCTGCCCGCGCCGATGACTGCGATCTTCATGGGCGCTCATTACCACAGATCCGGCGAAGGCTCTATTCTTTTGCGGTGTAGACCATCAGCGTACCGTCCCGGCCCTGAGTATTGAAGGCGAAATTCATGCCCAGCTGTCCTTTCTGGGCATTGAGCATCCCGCCCTCGCCCATCTGCATGAAGGTGGATTTCCAGCCCTTGGCCTTCAGGGTTTCCTCATACCGCCTGACCGCCTCGCCATCGAAGTCCTTCAGATAGATGGTGAATTTCTGCGTGCCCCCGACATTGTCTTTCAACACATTTTCGACCGTGCCGGCCGTGAAGCGCGGGACATCCGCGAACATGTCCGCTGGCCAGGACGTGCTCCGGGTGATTTCGGCCTTATAGCCTTCCCCTTCGATCTTGATGTTTTCCCCCTGGATGTCCACATCCATATCCTGACCGGAGCCATGCTCGAGGATCTTCTCGGCCACGGCCTCGGCCGCCTTTTCCTCCGAGGTCTTCTTGCTGCACGCGCTCACCGTCAGCAGACAGGCGATACAAACGCAGAGCAAGACCATCACATCCGTTTTCCGATCCTTACCCATGAAGAGTCCTCCTTCCCGTCGGTACTCGGCCATGCGGGTGCATGCCGGCGCCGAATTTCATTCCGCTAGGCAGCATGTCCCGGCCCGCTCCGGTTGTCAATATCGATTCCATCCTCACGCCGGATTGTTGTACATCCGCTCGATCTGGTCGTGGAACTTCTCGTTCACCACGCGGCGCTTGACCTTGAGGGTGGGGGTCAGCTCGCCGGTGGCGACATCGAAAGGCCTATCCAGGATGGTGAAGTATTTGATCTGCTCGTAGCGCGCCAGGGATGCATTGACCCGGTCGACCTCCCCGGCGATCAGGGCCCGGATATCGGGGTGGTTCACCAGCTCGGAGTCCGTGGCAGAGCCAAGGCCCTTGTCTCTGGCATAGCGCTTGAGGCTGTCGAAGTCCGGTACGATCAATGCGGTCAGGTATTTGCGGCCGTCGCCGATCAGGCAGGCCTGGTCGATGAAGGGCCGCTCGATCAGGGCCACCTCGATGGGGTGCGGGGCCACGTTCTTGCCGCCCGAGGTCACGAAGAGCTCCTTCTTGCGGTCCGTGATCTGAAGGAAGCCGTCCGCATCGACCTGCCCGATGTCGCCGGTCTTGAAGAAGCCGTCCGGCGTGAAGGCCTCGGCCGTGGCCTCGGGCCGCTTCCAGTAGCCCTTGAAGACCTGCGGGCCCTTGATCATGATCTCGCCGTCGGCGGCGATCCGCTCGACGGTCCAGGGCACGGGGCGTCCGACAAACCCGGGTTTGACCCGCAGGCGGTAGATGAGGGTATTGTAGCACAATGACAGGAGCAGGGACGTCAGGGGGTTGGCATAGGGCGATTTGCCCTGGGACTGTCTGGCCACCATGAGGGTCACGGTCAGTTCCATGATGAAGTCGTACAGGTGCTTGAAAACCCCCGTGGGCGGCCTTTCCAGGCTGATCTCCGGTGCATTCAGGTGGTTGATGGCCGTGGTCTCGGTCAGGCCGTAGCCTTCGATCAACTGGATGCCGAGCGC
>JAKQBR010000268.1 GCA_029574005.1 Deltaproteobacteria bacterium
AAGGGCGATTGCCCCGCCGCAGGCCGCCTCGGGCGCCACGTGCCCGACGCAGGGACCGGCCGTGGCGCCAGAGAAGCGCCCGTCGGTCACCAGGGCCACGCGCGTGAACCCGGCCAGATCAAGCCCCATGGTCACGGCCAGGGTCTCGGGCATGCCCGGGCCGCCCCTGGGGCCCTCGTAGCGGATGACGACGACCTCGCCCTCGTTCAGTGTCTTGTCTCGGATGGCCTTGAGCGCATCGGCCTCGGCGTCGAAGACCCTGGCCGGACCGGTGAACACGCGCATGTCCTCGGCCACGGCGGACTGTTTGACGACCGCGCCTTCGGGCGCCAGGTTGCCGAAGAGCACTGCCGTGCCGCCCTCGTATTGGTAGGCATGGGCCTTGTCCGGGATCACGGCCGGGTTCTTCACCTCGGCCTGGCTGACGATCTCACCCACGCTTAAGCCTGAAACCGTCGGGCAATCGAGATGCAGATCATCCGCCAGCCGCTTCATGACCGCCGGGATGCCGCCGGCGACAAAGAGATCGACCATGCCATGGGGACCATTGGGCGAGATGGAGCACAGGGTCGGGATTACGCGGCCCACATCATTGAAGCGCGTAAGCGGAAACTCAATGCCCAGCTCGTGGGCTATGGCCGGCAGATGCAGGGCGACGTTGGTGGACCCGCCGATGGCCTGGCTGACCATCAGGGCGTTTTCGAGCGCTTTTAAGCTGAGGACCTGCCTGGCCGTCAGCTCCTCTTCCACCATGGCCACGATGCGCTCGCCGGCATGGCGGGCGTAGACGAGCTTGGCGGAATGGAAGGCCGGGACCGTGGCCGAGCCGGCCAGGCTTAGGCCCAAGGCCTCGGTAAGCGACTGCATGGTATTGGCGGTGCCCATGACCTCGCAGGCCCCGCAGGTGGCGGCCGTGGCCGTGGCGAGCTTGTCGAACAGGTCCGTGTAGCACTTGTGGTCGACCCCGCCCCGCATGCCTGGCTTGAAGCGGATGTCCCAGGCATTGGGGCCGCCGGTCACGAAGATGCAGGGCAGGTCGAGCCTCGCCGCGGCCATGAGCATGCCCGGGATGATCTTGTCGCAGCTGGCGATAAAGACGATGCCGTCGTAGCGCATGCTGCGCAGATACGTCTCGAGCATGTCCGCGATCAGGTCGCGCTGGGCAAGGACAAAACGCATGCCGGCATGACCCTCGGTCATGCCGTCGCAGGGGGCCGGCACATTGCACTCGAAGGCGAGCCCGCCGGCGGCATGAACGCCGTCCTTGACGCGCTGGGCCAAGGTGCCCAGGTGCATATGGCCGGGATTGAACTCTGTCAGGGAGTTGGCCACGGCGATGACCGGTTTGGTGCGCGCATCGTTCAGGTCGGTCCCGGTGCCTTGGAAGATCGACGTACGCACGATGCTGATGGGGAAATCACGCTCATCGAAGATGTCGGCGCTTCTGGGTTTTTTCATCCCGTATCCCTCCCTAGGATTGAGGTGCTGTTCACGACCAAGGACCCATACACGCCGTCCTCGGGAACGCACTAGGCCGGTTCATCCGACAAGGGCTCCTCTTCTTGCGGGGAGGCCTTTTTCCGATACACGAAATAGGCCACCCAGATGCTGATCTCATACAAAACCATCAAGGGCAGCATCATGAACAGCATACTGATCACGTCCGGCGGGGTAATCACAGCCGATACGATGGCGATGACCAGCACGGCGTACTTGCGCTGCCGCTTCAGCATGGCGTGATTGACGATGCCGATCTTGGCCAGGAAAAAGATGACGACCGGCAGCTCGAAGATGACCCCGAAGGCCAGCAGCAGGGACGTGGCAAAGCGCAAGTATTCCTTCAGCGTTGGAAAGGCGGAGATGCTTTCCGACGAGTACCCGAGGAAGAAGCGGAAGCCGAACGGAAAGACCACGAAAAACGCGAAGCTGGCCCCCAGGATGAAGAAGGTCGTGGCCAAGAGCACAAAGGGGATGACATAGCGCCGCTCGCGTTCGTACAGGCCGGGCATGACAAACTTCCATATCTGGTAGAAGATCACCGGCAGAGACAGGATCAGCCCGGCGAAGAACGCCAGCTTGAGGTTGGTGATGAAGGCCTCGGGCAGCGAGGTATAGATCAGCCGGCTGCCGGGCGGCATGACTTTGACCAGGGGGGATACGAAGAAGTTGAAGATCGGCTGGACAAAGGCATAACTGACGCTGAAACCGACGGCGACCGCGATCAGGCACTTGATGATACGCCACCTAAGCTCCTCGAGATGATCCGTGACGGGGAGCTTCTCATCCTCCAAGGGTGCTGCCCTCCTTGTCCGCCGGATCGCCCTCTCCGGATGGCTCTCCGGCCTGGCCCTGAGGCGCGGCCGCGCGTTCAGACGGCGACGTTGGCGCGGCGGCATCTCCGGACGGCTTGGTTTTGGACGGCTTCTCCTCGGAGCTCGTCTGGACCGAGATATCGATCTCGCGCTTCAGGTCCTGGGTGGCGCGCTGGAACTCTCCCAGGGCCTTTCCGAGTGACTTGGCCAGGTCGGGCAGCTTTTTGGGCCCCAGCACGATCAGGGCGATGATAAGGATAATGAAGAGTTCCTGTCCTCCAATGCCGAACATGCCCGACCTTATAAGATGATTTCACCAGGGTGTCAACCTGATGCGACACGTCCGCCATCATGGAATTGACAGTGGCCATTCAATGGCGTTCGATATATCATACACAAGGGAGGGAGAAGATGCTTACCCTGACCGCGACAGAAGCGAGAAAGCGTTTTTATCGCCTTGTAAAAGAGGTGAAGGAATCCCATGAGCCGATTCAGATCGTAGGGAAAAGGGGCTCGGCTGTTCTCATTTCCGAGGATGATTGGCGGGCGATACAGGAAACCTTATACCTCACGTCCATACCAGGCATGCGTGGATCTATCAGGAAAGGGATAGAGACTCCCGTAACGGAATGCGATGAGGACCTATAGCGAACCGAGGGGGGTCTTGTTATGTGTATGTATTCAAGCTTGACGCAAAAAATAAGACCCCGCTGTCCAAACGAAATATAGTAAAGGAGCTAAACTGGTTGACTGATAAAAGAGTTATCGGCCTTTTCGTGAATTTCTTGGTCAACAATGGGAATACCGGTCTCACAATCAGCTCTTGGCCGGATGAAGAAAACAGGCAAACATCGGACATCGACGCTATTGCTGGATCATTTGCTATCGAACATAGCAGCGTTGATACTGTGCAGGATCAACGAAGAGACTCGGCTTGGTTCTTGGAAGTCGTGAAACCACTTGAAGAAGAGTTCTTCCATAAACTGCCTTTTAGGCTTAACCTCATACTTCCTTACGAAGGGATCCAACGCGGTCAAAAATGGCCCAAGATCACCTCTGCCTTACTATCATGGATTCGAGATGAAAGCCCAAAACTTGCTTTTGGTTCGCATGAAGTACGATCAACCCCAGGGATACCCTTTACATTTCATGTTATAAAGAAAAGGAGCGACCGTCCCGGCTTAATATTGGGGCGTTTTGCACCTGACATACAGGGGCTTTCAAGTCGTCTCAGGAAGCAGCTTGATCGAAAAGCGGTTAAACTCTCACGGTATAAGAGCGAAGGTAAAATCACTATACTTCTAGTGGAATCCAACGACATTGCTCTGATGGACGATTCTAAGATGTGGGAGAGCTTGAAGCAAGCTTATCCCAATGGCCTCCCCGATGGTGTTGACCAGGTGTGGTACGCTGATTCATCTATTCCAGAAAATATATTGTTTACGGAAATGACAAGAGCATTTATCAGATAATAACAGCATGCAGCCAAACGGCGGGGGGCCGGAGTAAATATAAATAAAAAAGTAAAACAACGTGCTACGGGCCAAGATGAGCTTGTATTGTTAGGTATGAAACACTCATAAGGATGATCGAATATATTCATCTGAATCCCATAGGGAGAGTATTGGTCAAGGCTGCCTCGGATTGGACATGGTCAAATGGCTTGTGGCGTGTTAGAAGGGAAAAGGATTCGTGCTCCCTATCGACTCGACACTATAAGGGACACAGACTTCTCAATGCCCATAGCGCTCAGCATAGTGCTGTAATCATGTTTTTTCGCACACGGAGGTGATCTTATGTCATGGTAAATTCAATAAAATCAAGGCAATGGTGGCGTTGGCTATTATTACCTATTGCCTCTTTAATTGGTTTCATATTGGCAACCATACTGGCATTTGCTTTTCTCAAATCAGCAATGTGGTTTCAAGGGGGGTATTCTGAAGATAGTACGTGGGCTTTATATATAATGCCTACGATTATCTCTGCAATAGGCGGTTATGTTTATGCGTACATTGCCTATAATATGGCGCCAACCAAAAAATTTACCGCATGTGCTACTATGATTGCTATTCTTGTCATTGTTTCTATCGCTGGAATTTTTACTGCTTGGACTAAGCCAATAGATGAACCTATACAAATAACATTTGGGATGATAGCTGAATCAATTGCAAGTATTGTTTTCTTAATAAAATCAAGATAGCAAGGATGGGTGCAGCAAAGTGGAGCCCTTCCTTGAGCTACGACCTTCATTCCGGCGGATGCCGTAATCCAGAAAATAAATTGTTCTTCACCTACTGGACCTCAGCTTCCACTGGGGTGACGGACGCTCTATGCGAAGCTGAATACAACTCGATGGGTGCGGCGCGCCAGAACAAGACAGATCTAGGAGCGACGACGTCGTTTTGTGAGGCGTACTTTTAGCGTACGCCGCAGCAAGACGACGAGAAGCGACAACGAGCTGTAAAGTTCTGGCGCACCGCACAACAGTTGACTATTGGGCGTATGTGCAATAGTCTGAACATCACCATGGAGCGCAGGACCATCGGCAAGGCTATCCGTATCAAGGGGGTGGGGCTGCACCGCGGCCGGGAGGTCGAGGTAGGCCTGCGGCCGTCCCGGGACGGCATCGTCTTCACCCGGGAGGGCGTCGCCATCCCGGCCACGCTGGAGCATGTGGTGGATACGCGCCTCAACACCATGCTGGGCAAGGACGGCGTAACCATCTCCACGGTCGAGCACCTCATGAGCGCCCTGGCAGGCTTGGGCATCACGGACTGCGCCGTAACGGTAGCGGGCGACGAGCTGCCGGCGATGGACGGCTCGTCCCTGCCCTTTCTCGAACAGCTCATCGCCGCCGACATCGAGGCCCTGGGGGAGGTTTCGCCCATCGTCATCACCGAACCGATGCGGGTATCGGCCGGCGAGGCCTGGATCGAGGCCTCTCCCGGCGCGTTCGCCATCGAGTACAGCATCGATTTTCCGGATGCGGCCATCGGACGGCAGTCGCTTACTTACAGCGGGGGCGACTATGCCGGCCTGATCGCGCCGGCGCGCACCTTCGGCCGACTCCAGGACGTGGAAATGATGCGCTCCATGGGCCTGGCCTTAGGCGGCGGGCTGCACAACGCCGTGGTCGTGGACGGGGCCGCCGTGCTCAACCCCGAGGGGCTGCGCTTTAGCGACGAGTACATCCGGCACAAGGTGCTCGATTGCCTGGGCGACCTCTGGCTCCTGGGCAGGCCGCTCAAAGCATCCATCCGGGCGCACAGGGCCAATCACGGGCTGCATGTGGCCCTGGCGCGTCGCATACATGAACAGGCACGCCGGGGGGACGCCGATGTCTAAGCGCACCAAGGAAGTCATCATCGCCCTGGCCGCCATCGGCGTGATCGCCCTGCTGACCATCGCCGAGACCAGGATCTCCCGCTTCGGAAGCGTCCCTTCGAGCCATGTGTTCGTCTTCACCCTGTACAACCTCAACATCGTGCTCCTGATCCTGGTGGTCTTCCTGGTGATCAGGAACGTGGTCAAGCTCACGCTGGAGCGCCGGCGCAAGATGATGGGGGCGCGCCTGCGCTCCAAGCTTATCGTGGCCTTCATCACGCTGACCATCATCCCCACCATGGTGCTCTTCTTCACCAGCCTGATCTTCCTGAACCGCAGCATGGAGGGCTGGCTGTCCGAGCAGGTCAAGCACTCCATCCAGGAGTCCTTGAACGTGGCCAACATCTACTACAAGGAGGCCGGCATCGACGCCCTGCACTATGCCACCTTCATCGCCGACGAGATCACCCAGCGCCGGCTGCTGCGCGAAGGCAACCTCGACATCCTCAAGGCGCAGCTCGAAGAGACCATGCAGCTGTTCCGCCTCTCGGCCGTGGAGGTCTTCTCGGCCCAGGGCGAGGAGCTGGTCAAGATCATCTCGCCCAAGCTGGGGGTCTCGACCCTGCCGGACCCGGAATCCGCCCTGGTGAAGTCCGCCATGGAGGGCAGGGCCTTGAACCGCGTGGTGCGCACGGGCAAGGCCGACCTCATCGAGGGCATCGTGCCCATCCGGTCATCCTTCAACCCTAAGGACGTGGTGGGCGTGCTCGTCGTGGATTACTATATCCCGGAGAGCCTTTCCGGTCGTCTGGAGCTCATCCAGGACTCCTACAACGATTACATGGAAAGCCTGAAGCTCAAAGGCCCGATCAAGAGCATGTATATCATCACGCTCACATCCATCACCCTGCTCGTGATCTTCTCCGCCATCTGGTTCGGCATGAACATCTCCAAGGGCCTCACCACGCCGATCGAACAGCTGGTCGAAGGCACCCAGCGCATCTCGCGCGGCGACCTGGGCTTCACCATCGACGTGGCCTCGGACGACGAGCTGGGCATCCTGGTGGCGGACTTCAACTCCATGGTGGACGACCTGCGCATCTCGCGCAAGCACCTCGAGAACGCCTACAACGAACTGGCCTACCGCAACCACTACATCCAGACCGTGCTCAACAACATCTCCACCGGCGTGATCTCGGTCAACAACAACGACGGCATCTCCATGATCAACCCCTCGGCCCAGAAGATGCTCTCCATCAAGACCGAAAAGGTCATCGGCCGCCCGTACACCGACGTGCTCAAGGAAGAGCACATGCCCATCGTCAACGAACTGGTCGACGCGCTGCGCGCCTCCAAGGGCGTATCGACCCAGAAAGAGATCACGCTCACGATCGGCGGCAACCGGCTGGTGCTCATGGTGCACGCCTCCCGGCTCTTCGACGACAGCAACGAGTACCTGGGCATGGTGGTGGTCTTCGACGACCTGACCGAGCTGCAGCGCATGCAGCGCGTGGCGGCCTGGCGTGAGGTGGCGCGCCGCATCGCGCACGAGGTCAAGAATCCGCTGACACCCATCCAGCTCTCGGCCCAGCGCCTGAGAAGGCGCTACCTGGAAAAGCTCACGGACGACCGCGAGGTGTTCGACGAGTGCACGCGCCTGATCGTGGCCCAGGTGGAAGAGATGAAGCGTCTGGTGGACGAGTTCTCGGCCTTCGCCAAGATGCCCACCTCGCTGCCGGCCCCGGACAACCTCAACGAAACCGTCCAGGACGCCGTGGCGTTGTACCGGCAGGCCCACACCGATATCGCCTACCAGGTGGAGCTTGACGAGAACCTCCCCTTGGTCGAGATCGACCGCTCACAGATGAGCCGGGCCATCGGCAATCTGCTCGAAAACGCCACCCGGGCGGTCACGGAAACCGAGACATCCCCCCGGGTGGTGACGGCGCGCACGGCTTACGACAAACAGATCCATATCGCCACCCTGGAGATCATCGACACCGGCCCGGGCATCCCGGGTTCCATCAAGGAACGCATGTTCGAACCGTACTTCTCGACCAAGAAGGGCGGCACGGGCTTGGGACTCGCGATCGTCAAGACCATCATCACGGACCACAATGGGTTCATCCGGGTCAGGGACAACCACCCGGCGGGAACCATCATCAGCATCGAACTTCCGGTAAAGGAGAAGGCATGAAATACCTGGTATTGATCATCGACGATGAAGAGAATATCAGGCTCTCCCTGAAAGGGGGGCTTGAGGACGAAGGCTACAGCACCGTCCTGGCCTCGACGGCCGAGGAAGGCCTCAAGATCATCGAGAAACAGGATATCGACCTGGTATTTCTGGATATCTGGATGCCGGGCATGGACGGACTGCAGGCCCTCCAGGAGATCAAACGCACGAACCCGGACCTGCCGGTCATCATCATGACCGGCCACGGCTCGATCGAGACCGCGGTCAAGGCCACGCGCTTAGGCGCCCTGGACTTCATCGAGAAGCCCCTGGACTTGAACCGCATCATCATCACCATCAACAACGCCATGCACATGAAGGCCCTGGCCGATGAGAATGTCCTCTTGAAGAAGAAGAGCGAGAAGGATGACGAGATCATCGGCAACTCGCCGGCCATGCAGCGCTTGAAGGAAGAGGCCGACCGGGCGGCGGCCTCGGACTCCTGGGTGCTCATCCTGGGGGAAAACGGCACGGGCAAGGAACTGATCGCGCGGCGTCTGCACAAATTCAGCCCGCGCGCGAATGAGCCCTTCATCGAGGTCAACTGCGCCGCTATCCCCGAGGAGCTGATCGAAAGCGAGCTCTTCGGACACGAGAAGGGCGCCTTCACCGGCGCCACCGAACGCAAACGCGGCAAGTTCGACCTGGCCAACAAGGGTACGCTGTTCTTAGACGAGATCGGCGACATGAGCCTCAACACCCAGGCCAAGATCCTGCGCATCCTGCAGGAGCAGCGTTTCGAACGTGTGGGCGGCTCGCAGACCATCCAGGTGGATGTGCGCGTACTCACGGCCACCAACAAGGATCTGGAGGCCGAGATCGCGAACGGCCGTTTCCGCCAGGACCTCTACTACCGGCTCAACGTCATACCCATCCACGTGCCGCCCCTGCGCGAGCGCAAGGAGGACATCCCGGCCCTGATCGATCACTTCCTCAAGAGCTATGCCCTGCTCAACAACGGCGTCAAGAAGACCATCTCGGACGCGGCGGTCAAGAAGCTCATCCAGCACGAATGGCCGGGCAACGTGCGCGAGCTCAAGAACATCATCGAACGCCTCGTGATCATGACCCCGGGCTCGACCATCGGGGTCGACGACGTAGCGCCGCTGGCCGTGGGTGGACGCCAGGCCTCGGAGCTCGACCGGTTGTTGGAGATGGACCTGCTCAAGGACGCCCGCTCCGAGTTCGAACGCATCTTCATCGCCAGGAAGCTCCTGCAATGCGGCAACAACATCTCGAAAACGGCCGATCTGATCGGTGTGGAACGCTCCAATCTGCACCGCAAGATCAAGGGACTCGAGATTGACGTCTGAACAGGGAGCGGTTCAGAAGGATCACGGGGGCAAGCTGGCCATCGCCCTGGCATACCCCAACACCTACTGGGTAGGCATGTCCAACCTGGGGCTGCACACGCTCTACCGCGCCTTGAACCGCCACCCCGGCATCGTCTGTGAACGCTTCTTCACCGACCACCCCCGCTCGGTCGAAAGCGGGCGTCCGCTGTCGGATTTCCCCGTGATAGCCTTTTCCGTCTCGTACGAGCTCGACTGGATCAACGTGGTCCGGATCCTCATGGACAACAAGATCGAGCTTACGGCCGCCAGGCGCACCGGGGCCATCGTCATCGCCGGCGGCGCGGCCGTGACCATGAACCCGGAGCCGGCCTGCCGGATCCTGGACATCTGCTTCCTGGGCGACGGCGAAGGCGCGGCCGAGATGCTCCACGAGGCCTACGCCTCAAGCTCCAGCCGCGCCGAATTCTTCGACCGCCTGGAAGGTCGCGATGGGATCTATCTGCCTGCGCGCTTCAACCCCGCCGAGGCCGGGGGCGAATCCAGCCCTCCCCGGCTGTCCGTCGTGGACCCGCTCGACACCCCGGCCCGCTCGGCCGTGCTCACGAAGGACACCGCCTTCGGCGACATGTTCCTGGTGGAAACGGCGCGCGGCTGCCCCTATCACTGCAAGTTCTGCACCGCGCGCGCCATCTATGCCCCTTTCCGGCCGGTGCCGGTTGAGGCAATCCTGCCCGTCCTGGACGAGGTGAAGGCCTCCGGCCTCAAACTGGGCCTGGTCAGCACCTCGCTCAACAGCCACCCCCAGGCCGCGGAGCTGTATGCCGGGATCATGGCGCGCGGTCTGGCGATCGCCCCGCCGTCTTTGCGCTTCGGCATGATCACCCCCGAGCTGCTGGAGCATATCCGGCTTTCCAAGGTCAAGGGCGTCACGCTGGCCCCGGAGACCGGCAGCGAGGACTTGCGCCGCTCTATCGGCAAACCCATACCCAACCAGACCATCCTTATGGACATCGAACGCCTGATCGCCTCGGGCATCCGCGACATCAAGCTCTACTGCATGGTGGGTCTGCCCGGCGAGACCCCGGCCGACACCGACGCCACGATCGACCTGATCAAACGCATCCGCCAGGGCTTCATCAAGGTCTCGCGCGGCAACCGCATCATCGGGACGCTCGCGGTCAATATCAACACCTTTGTGCCCAAGCCCCACAGCACCTTTGAGCGCGCGCCCATGATCACGGTCGGCGAGGCCAAGGAACGCATCAAGCGCCTGGCCAAGGGCCTGGCCGGGACGAGCAATGTTCAGGTGAGCTTTGAAGGCCCCAAGTGGGCCTATCTGCAGGCCGTAATCGCGCGCGGCGACCGGGACGTGTTCGACCTGATCCACCTGCTGGCGCGGTATTCGGAAAACCGCTGGCAGGAGATGCTGCGCGCCTGGCCCAGAAATCCGGACTACTATGCCTTACGGCAATGGGACGAGGACGAACCGCTGCCATGGGGCTTCTACTGATAGCGGGGGCGCTATGAATATCATCAATCTCATCAAGGCCCATCGCGACGTCAAGGGGACCAAGGCCTTCAAGACCTTGATGGAGCTGCTCGCGTTCCGGCTGACCTGGACGCGGCACGACAGCGATTACTGTCCGCCGGGCCTGGCGCCCATATTCAAAAGCGCCCGCGAGGCCATGGGGCTGATCCCCGACGGCGCCACGCTTACCATCGGCGGGTTCACCTCCATCGGCCGGGCGTCGATCTTTTACTGGGCCCTGCGCGAGGCCTATGAGCGCACCGGACACCCCAAGGACCTCACCGTGATCGGGTCCAACCCGCAGGGCGGAAGAGGCAAGGTGCCCGGGACCATCGAGGACCTGGACCTGCCCGGCCTCATCAGCCGCTACATCGTCGGGCACGGCGAGACCGCCAAGGCCCTGCTCAGGCTCGCCGACCAGGGGGTCCTCGAACTGCACACCATGCCCCAGGGCGAGCTGGCCCTGCTCATCGAAGGCCAGGGGCAGGGCCGATACGAGCTGGAGACCTCCATCGGCGTCGGCACCTTTCTTGACCCGCGCGTAGGGCGCGGCTCGGCGGTCTCCCCGGGCGCCGTGTCCGACTTCATCGCGGTCAAGGGCGAAAACCTGGTCTATACCCTGCCCAAGATCGACCGGGCGCTCTTCCTGGCGCCCTATGCCGATGAAGAAGGCAACATCTACCTCAAAGACGCCGCCCTCATCCTCGACTACCGCGAAGCGGCCCGGGCCGCCAAATATAACGGCGGCAAGGTCATCGTGTCGGTGGCCGCGCTCATTGCGAAAAACCCGGACGAGATCTCCATCCCGGCCGACATGATCGACGCCATCGTGGTCAACCCCCGCAACGAACAGATCGCGGGCGTCTTCCAGACCAGGTACTGGCCGTTCTTTGCCGGACAAGGCCGGTTCTCCACCGACGAGGCCGTCAAACTCGTCAAGCTGGTCAACACCTTCATGGGCATCACCCCCTACCGCGGGCAGGTGGCCGGTATCGTGGCCCGCACGGCGGCCCGGCTCTTCGTGAGGGAAACCTCTCCCGGCGCCACGGTCAACATCGGCATCGGCATGGGCGAAGAGGTGGCCCGCATCCTCTATGAGACTGGCGTTACCGAGCGCATCACCTTCACCACCGAGGGCGGGGCCCTTGGCGGCCTGCCGGCCTCCGGCATCTACTTCGGCTCGGCCATCAACCCCAAGCGCATCATGAGCACGGCCGATATGTTCCGCCTCTATCAAAAAGGTCTCGATGCCACGGTACTGGGCTTCCTGCAGATCGATTCGGCCGGCAACGTCAATGTCTCGCACCGCGGGGCAAGCATGTGGGATTTCGTGGGCCCGGGCGGTTTCACCGACATCGTGGCGCATGCCAAAACCATCATCTTCGTGGGCAGCTGGATGGACAAGGCCGACTACGACGTCAGCCGCGGCCGGGTCCGCCTCAGAAAGCCCGGCAAGCCCAAGTTCGTGGCGCATGTGGACCACATCACCTTTAACGGGCAAGAGGCCCTCAAGGCCGGCAAGCGCGTGTTTTACGTCACCACCGTAGGGGTCTTCAGGCTTACCGGCGACGGCCTGGAACTGATCGAGCGCATGCCCGGCATCGATATCGAAAAGGACATCCTCTCTGCCAGCCCGGCCAGCTTTGTCATCCCCGAGGGCGGGGTCCCTGCCGTACCGCCCGAGGTCGTCAGTGGCAAGGGCTTTACCCTGCGCTGGGAAGACGATTAAGCCACGGAGAAACGATCCGTACAGCCCTTCCCCGCCTGATTTCCAGCGGGGTTTGGTAATCTAACCATCATGTCCGGTTCGGTCACAACGAAGGATGAAAATAGAGTAGCGGAAGGCTCATGAAGAGTCTACCTATGGTTAAGAGCAAACAAAACCATTGAGGGGGACAAGACATGAGCCGTAAAGATTCTACCGTAGT
>JAKQBR010000269.1 GCA_029574005.1 Deltaproteobacteria bacterium
GAGGGCGAGGCCCTGCCCGAGCGCAAGTTCGTGGTCTTCACCTTCGGATCATCCGACAACCCCTACGGCAAGGGCCTGGGCCAGTCCCTGTGGTGGCCGGTGTGGTTCAAAAAGAACGGCATCAAGTTCTGGATGACCTTCCTTGACAAGTTCGGCATGCCCACCGGCGTGGGCAAATATCCGTCCGGCACGCTCAAGGATGACCAGGACAAGCTCCTGGAGGCCATCGAGCTGATTCATTCCGAGACCGGGGTGGTCATTCCGGACACGATGGCCATCGACCTGCTGGAGGCGGCCCGGTCCGGCCAGGTGAGCTATGAAACCATGTGCCAGTACATGGACCGCAGCATATCCAAGCGCGTGCTGGGGCAGACCGCCAGCACCGAGGGCACGCCCGGCAAGCTCGGCAACGAGCAGGCCCAGGACGATGTCCGCCAGGAGATTGTCGAGGCCGACGCCGATCTGCTGGACGCCTGCCTCAATGCCACGGTGGTGCGCTGGCTGGTTGATTACAACTATCCGGGCGTGACGAGCTACCCCGTCATTGAAACCTTTGCCGGCCGGAAACCCGACCTCACGGCGCGCAGTGCGATCGACAAGACTCTGGCCGTGGATTGCCGCCTGCCCATAAGCAAGCGGTATTTCTACGAGACGTACAACATCCCCGAGCCTGAGGACGGTGAGGAGCTGCTGGAAACTGCCCCTAAAACGCCCCAGAATGCACCCGGCGTCCCACAAACACCCCAACCCCCTGCAGCCTTCTCTCAAAACGCACGTGGCGCGGATGAGGGGCAAGACGATATTGATGCGTACACGGATCAGCTGGACGATGCCACCGCCGAGATCCTGGCCGGCATGATCGACGGCGTCAAGGCCCTGGTCATGAACGCCGCCAGCCTGGAAGAGATCCGGGACGGTCTGATCGATCTCTATCCACAAGCGAGCGCCGCCGAGTTCGGTGCCATCATGCAGCGCGCCCTGGTGGCGGCGTCCATGCTGGGCAGCGTGGAGGTGGGTGGTGCCTGACAAGGTCTACCAGGGCCTGCCTTTCGAAGAGGCCATTGCCTACTTCCGGGGCAAGGTCAAGATCTCGACCAGGCGCTGGAATGACCTGTGGCAGGGCATGCACGCACGGGGCTTCATGGCGGCCGGCGCCATACAGGATGATGTCCTGACCGGCTTTTATGAGGCGATCGACACGGCCATCTCCAAGGGCACGACCCTGGCCGATTTTCAAAAAGATTTTGATAACATCGTCAAGAAGACAGGCTGGACCTATAACGGCACGCGCGGCTGGCGCAGCAAGCTGATCTACGAGACCAACCTGTTCACGGCCTACCAGGCCGGCCGCCACGCCCAGATGACGGACAAGGACGTGCTCAAGGCCCGTCCGTACTGGATGTACCGCCACGGCGACAGCCGCAACCCGAGGCCTCAGCACCTGGCCTGGGACGGCCTGGTCTTGCGGGCCGATGACCCCTGGTGGCAATCACACTACCCGCCCTGCGGCTGGGGCTGCAAATGCACGGCCTTTGCCCTGTCCGATGATGACCTGAAAGGCCTGGGCAAGACCGGCCCGGACGATGCTCCCGAGATGCGCCCCTACCAGTGGACCGACAAAAAGACCGGACAGACCTACACCGTGGCGGACAAGGGCATCGATCCGGTCTTTTTGTCGGTCCA
>JAKQBR010000272.1 GCA_029574005.1 Deltaproteobacteria bacterium
AAGGGCGAGCGAGCTCATCTTCAGCGACCCCATGCTGGATGCGAAGAAGGCCTTCGAGACGGGCCTGGTCAACGAGGTGGCCGACGACGCCGAGCTCGAGGCCGCGACCATGAAGAGGGCGAAGCGCCTGGCAGCCGGGCCCCTGAAGGCCTATGCCGTTGCCAAGAACAGCCTCAACCGGGCCATGCTCGGCGTGCTGGAGAACCAGCTCGAGCAGGAGCGCCTGGGCATCATGGAGTCGGCCAGGACCGCGGACGCCCGGGAAGGCATCGCCGCGATCCTGGAGAAGCGCAGGCCCGTGTTCAGGGGGGAGTGACATCCCTGCGTTTCAGGGTATCAACGCGAGGATATCGGCAAACGGCACCACGCCCTCCCGCAGGCAGGCGGGCGGCCAGACCGTGAGGTCGATGAGCGTGGACGGCTTCCCGCCCGGCGTCTGAGGGCCGTCCAGGACGGCGTCGATGTCCAGGCCCTGGCGCTCGACCTCCTCCGCGGTCCGGGCCGGCGGTTCGCCGGTGCGGTTGGCCGAGGTGGAGGTGATGGGTCCTGCCAGGTGAATGAGCCCTGTGGCAAGGGCATTGGGCGAGATCCGCAGGGCGATCTTTCTTTCCGGGGCCAGGAGCTGGTCAATTTTCTGCGTCGTCCTGAGGAGCACGCTCACCGGGCCGGGCCAGACCTGCTCCAGGAGGGCCTGCTGCCTGTCGCTGATGCTCGCAAGGTCCGCGGCCATGGCCATATCGCCGACCAGCACGATCATGCCTTTGAGCGCCTCCCTGCCCTTGGCCGCGATGATGCGGTTCAGACCTGCCGTGTCATGGATGCGGGCGCCCAGGCCGTAGAAGGTCTCGGTGGGGTAGGCTACGACGGAGCCGGGGTGTGCCAGCAGGAGCGAGGCGATGCGGTGAACGTCGGTGGTGATGAGCATGATCAGGTGTTCCTGATGCTCTCGTCCTCTTCGATCACGGTCCTGCGCATGTCGGCGCGGTACTGGTCGAGTTTCTTCGCGAGCCCCTCATTGGCCAGGGCGAGAATCTCCACGGCCAGCAGGGCCGCGTTCCGTGCGCCCGGCTTGCCGATGCCCATGGTGGCCACCGGCACGCCCGGGGGCATCTGAACCATGGCCAGCAGAGCGTCCAGGCCGCCCAGCGTCGAGGAGGCGACGGGCACCGCGATGACGGGCAACGTGGTGTGCGCCGCGATGACACCCGCCAGGTGGGCGGCCATGCCCGCACCCGCGATGATCATGGAGAACCCGCTGTCGCGGGCCGCCTTCGTGAAGGCCATGACCTCCTCAGGGGTGCGGTGCGCGGACATGATGCGCATCTCGTGCTGGATGCCGAACTGCCTGAGTATTGCCGCAGCCTCCTCCATGGCCGGGAGGTCGGACTTGCTTCCCATGAGAATGGCTACCTTCATGACAACCTCCTGAGGGCCTTGTGCCCGATATCCCTGCGAAAGTGCATGCCGGCAAACGAAATCATGGACGCGGCCCGGTAGGCCTTCTCGATGGCGGACGTGAGGTCGTCCGCCACGGCGGTCACGCCCAGGACCCTGCCGCCGGCGGTGACGAAAGAGCTTTCCTGCAGCCTGGTGCCGGCATGGAACACCTTGACGCCCTCGATGGCGTCGGCCTTGTCGATCCCGCTGATGACCCTGCCCTTGGTGATGGGGCCCGGGTAGCCCTCGGAGGCCATGACCACGCACACGCTGGGGCCGGCCGACGATTCGAGCCGGGCGTTCTTGATGCCGCCGCCCTGGGCCACCTCGAGCATGACCGGCACGATGTCGCTTGCGCACCGCATGAGCAGGGGCTGGGTCTCGGGGTCGCCCATGCGCACGTTGAACTCCAGGACCGACGGCCCTTCGGGTGTGATCATGAGCCCTGCATAGATGACGCCCCGGTAGGTGATGCCTCTCTTCTTCAGGCCCCACACCAGGGGCTGCAGGATCCTGTCGATGACCGTGCCGGTCATGGCGTCGTCCACGACGGGCGCGGGCGAGTACGCGCCCATGCCGCCCGTGTTGGGCCCCTGGTCGCCATCAAAGACCCGCTTGTGGTCCTGGGACGAGGCAAAGGGCAGTACGTTTTCGCCGTCGCACACCGCGATGAACGATGCCTCCTCGCCGGCGAGGAGCTCCTCGACCACCACCAGGTCGCCGGCCGCGCCGAAGGCGCGCTTCACCATGACCTCGTCGACGGCGGAGTAGGCCTCGTCCTTGGTCGCACAGACGAGCACGCCCTTGCCCGCTGCCAGGCCGTCGGCCTTGACCACCACGCCACCGGGGGCTTTTTCGATGAATGACCTGGCGGCCTGTGCGTCCGTGAAGACCTGGTAGTCGGCCGTGGGGATGCCGCAGGTTTTCATCACGTCCTTGGCAAAGGCCTTGGACCCTTCGAGCATGGCCGCGGCCTTTTCCGGGCCGAACACGGCCAGGCCCTCGGCCCTGAACGCATCGGCCATGCCTGCGGCCAGGGGCGCCTCGGGACCAACCACGGTGAGGTCAAAGGCGTTGTCCCTGGCGAAGCGCAGCAGGCCGGTGATGTCATCGGCGCCGATGTCGATGCACACCGCATCGGCGGCAATACCGCCGTTGCCCGGCGCGCAGAACACCTCATCCACCAGGGGACTGACCGCGATCTTCCAGCACAGCGCGTGCTCCCTGCCTCCGGACCCGACGACGAGGATCCTCATAGCCGTTCTCCTAGTGCCTGAAGTGGCGCATGCCGGTGAAGATCATGGCCATGCCGTGCTCGTCGGCCGCCTGGATGACCTCGGCGTCGCGCACCGAGCCCCCTGGCTGCACGATGGCCGTTGCACCGGCCCTGGCCGCCTCGTCCACGCCGTCGCGGAAGGGGAAGAAGGCGTCGGAGGCCACCACCGTGCCCTTCGTGGACAGGCCCGCATTGGCCGCCTTGAGGATGGCGAGCTTCGAGGAGTCCACCCGGCTCATCTGGCCCGCGCCCACGCCGATGAGCTGGTCCTTCGTGGCGTAGATGACCGCGTTGGACTTCACGTACTTGACGATCTTCCAGGCAAAGCTCAGCGCCTCCAGCTCGTCCGCGGTGGGCCCGCGCTTCGTGACCACCTGGGCCTTCGACAGGTCCACGGCGCCCAGGTCGCGCTCCTGCAGGAGCAGGCCTCCTACGACCCGGCGCGACGCCAGGAGCTGCCTCTTGGCTGCCGGGCCGCCTGCGATGCCCGGCACCTTGAGGAGCCGCACGTTCTTCTTCGCCTCCAGGATGGCCAGGGCCTCGGGGGTGTAGTCGGGCGCCACCACGACCTCGGTGAAGATCTCGCCGATGGCGCGGGCCGTGTCGGCGTCCACGGTGCGGTTGAGCCCCACGATGCCGCCGAAGGCGCTCGCGGTGTCCACGGCCAGGGCCCTCCGGTATGCCTCGGTCAGGGTGCCCTCGGACTGGGCCGCGCCGCAGGGGTTGGAGTGCTTGAGGATCACGCAGGCCGGCCTGCCGAACTCCATGATGAGATCCAGGGCCGCGTCCGCGTCCATGATGTTGTTGTAGGAGAGCTCCTTGCCCCAGAGCTGCTCGGCAGTTGCGATGGCCGGCTGGTCGATGACCGGCTCGGCGTAGAACGCGGCCTTCTGGTGGGGGTTCTCGCCGTAGCGCATGGTCTGCCTGCGCTGGTACTGGACCGTGTAGGTGAGCGGGAACTGTCCCTCCTCCACGTCGATGCCCTGGAGGTAGTTTGAGATGGCCGCATCGTAGCGGGCCGTCAGTGAGAAGGCGTCCCGGGCGAGCTCGAAGTTGGTCTTCTCGCTCACGGAACCGCCGGAGGCCTTCATCTCGGCGATGATCCGCGGGTACTGGGCAGGGTCGGTCACGACCGACACATATTTATTGTTCTTGGAGGCTGCCCTCACCATGGCGGGCCCGCCGATGTCGATGTTCTCGATGGCCTCCTCCAGGGAGGCGCCCTTGGCGATGGTCTCCTCGAAGCGGTAGAGGTTGACGATGAGCATGTCGATGGGCCTGATGCCGTGCTTCTTCATGGCCTCGACGTGTTCGGGGTTGTCCCGGATGGCGAGCATGCCGCCGTGGACCAGGGGGTGCAGGGTCTTGAGCCTGCCGTCCATCATCTCGGGGAACCCGGTGTACTCGGAGATGTCCATGACCGTGATGCCGCTGTCCTTTAAAGCCTTGGCCGTGCCGCCGGTGGAGATGATCTCCACCCCGAACGAGGCGAGCTCGCGCATGAAATCCGTGATGCCCTTCTTGTCCGTGACGCTCACGAGGGCCCGTGTGATCTGAGGCATGTGAACTCCTTTCTGTGGGAAAATGGATGTATAAAGGGAGGTGTAAAGCGATTAATTGTTGTGTGCCCCTTTAAAACCTGCCCCTTGAATGTAATACCAGGTGAGAAGCGGGACCATGCGCTCATACAGCCCGGTGTCCAGGTAGCCGATGTGCTCCATGTGGTGGCGCACCTCGTCACCCGAGATGTCGCCCGCCATCATGCCGTTGCGCAGCCGCGTGATGCGGTTGTGCAGGCTGCTGCGTGCCATGGGGTCGCCCACGTGGGTGAGAACGTAGCGGTTCATCTCGGCAAACAGGCTTTCCATGTCCATGAGGCCGGGCGTGCAGTTGTGCTCGCTCTCGAGCTCGTCGATGAGCGAGATCAGGTACGACCGGGCGTCCTCGAGTCCGATCCGGAAGGTCTCCTCTTCCAGGAGTTCGTCGAAGTCGTCGAAGAAGGGGGTGCTGAACTCGATCCGGTCGAACTCCCTCACATAGGTGTGGTCTTTGCCGAGGATCCTGCGCAGGATGCCGGTGGCCCGGTTCTTCCACTGCAGCGAAGAATCCTGCTCGATGCCGTCGTCCAGGATGTCCTCCACATCGCTGACCAGATCCCTGATGAGCACGATGTAGTTCCCGATGGAGCTCCTGCTTCTCATGGCAGGTATAATATACAGCAAGTCCGTGCACGGTCAAGCCTGTTCATGGCAGGGCCTTTGTGATACCATGATCCCCCATGCAGGAGCTCGGGATTGCTGAGATTCTCGGTGATGAGAAGGCCTTCAGAGACTTCATCCGCGAGACCCTGGCCGGCCGCAGGAGGCGTGTCATCCCCAGGGAGGACCTCAGGGAGTCGGCCGTGCTGGTCCCCC
>JAKQBR010000287.1 GCA_029574005.1 Deltaproteobacteria bacterium
GGAAGTCATGTGCTTAGGGATGCTGACCGCCATTTTCAACGTCGGCCCCTTGCTGGATATCTATGAAAAGCTCTGTGATTTCTGCGCCCGGAAGACGCTGCACGGCCGTCCGCTCAATGAACACGAGGCCGTGGCCGCCGAACTGGCCGAGATCGCGGGCGGCATCGAGGCCTGCCGCAGCGCCGTGTACAGCCTGGCGGCCGTGCTCGATCGCCCGGACCTGTATGGGCCGCGCTGGTCCCATCAGAACATGGCCAAGGCCAGGCTCACCAAGATGTTTGTAGCCGACCGCACCTATCAGGACGCCGCCCGCGCCATGAATATCCTGCAGGAATACGGCGCGGACAGGCAGTGGGATATCGAGAAGCACTGGCGCGACATGAAAATGGTGCAGCTCTGGCTGGGCGGAAAACAGCTGGCCCAGATGGAAGGCGCCCGCTACTTCTTTGACTGCAAGTCCCTGTGAAGCGAGGTGTGTCATGGATGAATGTGCAAAAACCAAAGGGATCTTCGAACTGGGTGACCGGATCGCCAAGGCCCTGCTCAATAAGCCGGGCTTCAAGGCCAATCTTGCCCTGCTCCTGAATCATATCGATCCGGACTCGGTTCCGGACCTCGTGCGGACCTTGATCTGGGAGGATGTTGGGGTGGCGCTGTCCCTGGCCGATGCTGTTCCCAAAATAGCCAATGCCCTGATCAAGGCGGCCGAGGAAACCGTTACGCAGGTCAACGACCACTTTCCGCCCGAATTCCTGCGCGAGGTTATCCGCATTATCCTGGCAGAGATCGACTTCGTGGCGCTCATGAACGTGCAGACCGGTTTTAACCGCATCATGGCCGAGGTGGCGCCCCTCTTTACCCCGGAGGCGCTGGATACGGGCGCTCTGGCCATGCCCGAGAAAGGAGGCCAGGCATGAACGGCGGCGACGGAATTCCTCTGACTCAGGCCGGCGGCAGTGTCCTGAAAGAGATCATGGGCACACCGTTCATAAAGGAGCTGCTGTGGAACTCACTGGTCGATACCGATCCCGCCAACGGGCCGAAGCTCGTACGAGACCTGCTCTGGGAGGATGTGGGCGTCGCCCTTTCGGTGGTCGACGGCCTGCCGGCCGTGTTGAACTACCTCATCGGGGCCTTCAGCGAGCTCATTATCCAGGTCGAGGATAAATTTTCTCCTGCCATGCTGCTCTCCATCGTTCAGGCCATCGAGGAAGATCTGGATACCGAGCCCTTGAAAAAGGCGGGTTCCTCCATGGCTCGGCTCGCGCAGGGGTTGATCGGGGATACGGGAACGGATATCCCCGCCTCCATCGGCAAAGCGATCACTGCGGCGGCACGGGAGCTCAATACCCTGCACGCCCAGGACCCCACCCGCATACCCGCTTATGCCCAGGCCATGATGGCGAATATCGATGCGCGGGAAGTGTCCCGTATGACAACTACCGTCCTGAACGCCGTGCTTGACCAGCGGCCGCCGCTGGTGTCCTGGGCCGCGCATATGCTGGCCGGCAGGGTTCGGGAACGGTTCTCGAAGTGGAGGAGGGGGAGGCAATGAGTGTCATGCAGAAAAATAATACCTGTCAAAGCGGATCAACGTCCGGCAATGGCGCCCAGCTTCTGAGCAAAATCGTCTCCGGGGTGATCAGGACACAGGGCGGCCGGGATGTGGTCAAGGGGGTGATCGCCGAGATGTTTCATACCTGGTCAGGCCGGAGCCAGGTCAAGAAGAGATTGACCGACCATGTCATTCTGAAGGCGGCTTA
This sequence comes from Deltaproteobacteria bacterium, assembly GCA_029574005.1. GTDB lineage: Bacteria > Desulfobacterota > Desulfomonilia > UBA1062 > UBA1062 > JAKQBR01. Next base: position 1,764 of record JAKQBR010000287.1, read on the forward strand.
CGGATTTATCGATCCGCCCTCGGCCGATGGAAAGGGAATGTCGATCGATGCTTTATTGGCCGATCCGCAGACGGTAAAGGAGCTTTTCGGCGTCGTTCCGGAGATGGTGAATAGCATCCTGGCTACACTCGGCGGCATGGGAGATGCCTTGCACAAACTTTCGACCCAGGAAAAGACGGCCGCCATGAAAACCATGCTGCACGGCATCGACATGGTCCACCTGGGCAAGCTCACCACCGCGGGTCTGCAGGGTCTGCGCGCGATCCTCGATGAAAAACCGGGATTCCTGGTCGAACTGGTACAGACGCCGCTGGAGACGTTTTTCCAGAACAGTGATTTTGCGGAAATCAAGGATCTTCTGGATGCGAGTGAAGGTCCGCTTGTGGCCATGGTCGCCAAGATCGTTGAAATCTTATGGGAATACCCCTCCAAGATACTGATGTTGGCAGCCAGCGCGGTCAGGGCCATCAACATTGCCGTTAAGGCCTTGCAGGAAGTGGTGGGATCGCTCAACCCCATTGCCCCCGAACTGCTCACGGAACTCTTGTTTGCCTTGATGCGCGATATCGAAGGCGCGCCCATCGGCGCCATGATGAACTCGCTCAACGAGGTGATCAGGCAGCTGCATATGGGCAGTGTCTTCTACATGGAAGGCGGCGAATCGCTCACGACCAGGGATATGCGGCGCGTGCTGCGGGAAGCTTATGCGGCCATGGATCCGGTGTTGAAGCGCAAGGCCCAGGTAGCCATGGCCGAGGAAAAGGAATTCATGGCACAGGCAGGTGCGGAGGTATTGAGCGAGCGTCCGGAATTCGCGTATGAACTCATAGGTGCCTATGCCAAACTCAAGAACCCTGCCATACGCACCTGGCGCAGGAAGCTCGGCATGCTGGAAGAGCTGCCTCGTACCGAGGTGCTCCAGGCCATCTCCGACGGGATGGCCGGGTTTGATTCCCAGGAACTCGGCGACGCCTTGAGCGTGGTGCTGCGCCTGGCCAATGCCATCCATGTCCATGATCCCGAGCGTCTGACCAATCTGTGCGCTGCCGTGGTCACCTGCCTGGACCTTGATGAGCTGCGAATTTGCTCGGAATGGCTTCTCCAGGAAGGCCTGACGACCCTCAAACCGGTGACCGACGCGGTTGTCCCCAGCCTGATTAAAGGCGTGGCCGTCATGCTGGCCCCTCAGGATGCGACCCCGGAACACGGCGAGGCCATGGCCGCCTTACGCAGAGTCTTATTTTCGGATCAGGAGGTGAAAAGTGAGAAAAGAGCTAAGCGAAGCGGCAAATCAGCTCAATAACGGTTCGGTACAGGCCTGGAAGGCGGCCGGCAAGAAGGTGGTGGGGTATTCGTGCACCTACGTGCCTTCCGAGATCATTGCCGCGGCCGGTCTCCTGCCCTACCGTCTGCGGGGGATCGAGGCCTCGACCACCGATATCGGCGACAGCTATTACGGGCCTGTGGTCTGCAGTTATCCCAAGTGTCTGCTGCAACTAGCCGGGGAGGGCCACTACGGCTTCCTGGATGGGGCCATCATCACCAACGGCTGCGACACCATGCGGCGCCTTGAGGAGTGCTGGCGCAAGGCGGGCGAAGACATTCCCGGTATCATGCCGGGCTATTACCACTACTACGGCACCCCGCACAAGGTTG
>JAKQBR010000288.1 GCA_029574005.1 Deltaproteobacteria bacterium
AGACGGGTGCCGTACGACTGCACGATTTTGACGCAATCGGGTAGCGCGGCCAAGAGCGCGCCGGCGATCTCCCCCGCGCTCTTGGGCTCCTTGCCCGGCACGGTGCGCACGATATTGTGCCGCTCCTCGGGCAGGGCCACGGCCGTGATAATCTCGCAGGCGTCGATAACCTGAAGCAGCCCGGTCGGCAGGTCTTCATCCGGCAGGTCCGCGTACTCGTCCGAGAACCCCCAGATCTCAGGGCGCAGGGTCAGGGCCAGATACAGCCCGTAGGCCCAGTGCTCGATCTGGTCGAACTCCTCGTCCGTCATCGTGGCGTAATCGAAGGGAAAGACGAGCCTGCCACGGTTGCCGTCGCGCATGAAGAGGTTGTATATCTCGAAGAGATGACCCAGGCAGGTCTGCGCATCCCGGCCGCCCTCGAACACCGGGCTGTTCTGTCCGAAAACAACCGGCAACCACTCGCTGGGCATCACCGGTTCCGGCGTGGCGGCCAGGCCGAAGAGAAAACCGTGCAGTTCTTCCAGGGAAAGGGACTCGCCGCTGTTCTCGATCCTCGAGAACAGCAGCTCGAGCCTTTTGGTCTGCGCCGGGTTGAACAACCGCATATATTCCACCTTTCCGCCCTTCAGCGGGCGTAGATCTTTCGCATACTCGCAACCTCGCGCCTGATCTCTTCCCGCAGCGTCGGCGGTGAGAGCACCGATACCTGGGCGCCATATTTCAGGACCTCGCGCTTGACCTCGCGGAAGTCGGCCACGGGAAAGCTTAAGGTCAGGGCGCCGTCGGGCTCGCGGACTAGTTCCTGTGTCGGGTGCCAGACCAGCTCGGCCACCCACGGCGCCACCTGGGGCGCAAAGCGCAGACGCACCATGGTGGCATCCGGGCTGTTCATGATGCCGAAGTTGCGGCGGATAAAGGATTTGACCTGGGCGGCTGAATACGCGGGCGCAAGCTCGCGCTCGCTGTCCTTGAGCGATTTGATGCGCGAGACCACGAAATCGCGCAGGTCGTTCTTCAGGCCACAGTGCGCGATGATGTGCCAGGTGCCCATATAGTGCAGCAGGTGCAGGGGCAGGATGTCGCGCAGCGTGGTCTCGTCCCGGTGGGGCGAGTAATATTCAATCTTAAGTGGCCGGCTGTGCAGCAGGTGCTCCAGCACCTGGTGAAACACGGGGCCGTCGGCGCGGGAGTAGGCAATGTTCTTGACCGAGACCTTTTGCTCCAGGTCTTCCATGCTGATGGCATCGCCGATGCCGTGGCGCGCCAGGATGCGTTTGAGCATGGCGGCGCACGAGCGCTTCAGTTTCTTATCCGGTATGGTCGAGGCCAGGCGGTAGGCCACCAGCAGCGCGGTCAGCTCCTGCGCGCCGATCCAAGAACCGGGCAGCTCATAGGCCTCGTCCGTGTAGCGGTAGCCACGCTCGGCCGGCACATATTCCAGCGGCGCCGCCAGACGGTCGCGCATGAATTCGATGGCGCGCTGGGCGGTCTTGGCGGAGATCTCGAAGCGCTCGGCCAGCTTTGCGGCATTGGGAAAGGCTTTCGCCTTGACGCGCTCATCGAACCAGAGGAAACGCTCGTACATCAATTGGGTTGACACAACCAGTCCCCTAAGTGTTCAATATCTAAAGCATATAAATCATATTGATGGAGTTGTCAAATGCGGTGGAGTGTGCGCCCCTGAGAGTGGGCATGAAAGGGGCCATCATAGCGCTTGCGGCGGCAAATAAATACGCCTATACAGCCAACCGTGGCGCGGTGCCTAAAGAACGATACCCAAAGGGCGGGAATCGTCAGGACCCGCCGCGAATGATTCATACCCCAAGGAGATGAAAGGCCTATGAAGAAGCTGTGGATCGCCCTGGTCATGCTGATGCTGCTGCTTGCCGGATGCAAGGATGTGCACAAGGAGGTCACGATATCGCAGGCAACCATCCAGAAGATGGTCGAAAAGAAGTTTCCGATTGAAAAGCAGGCATCTCCGGCCAAGATCAAGCTCTTTGCCCCCAAGGTGTTTTTTCAGGGCAACAGCATGGGGCTCGACCTCCAGTACCGCGCCTCCGTGCTTTTCGGCGAGATCGGCGGCAGTATCGCCTTTACGTGCAAGCCCGTGTACAGGCCGGAAACCGCATGTTTTTACATGAGCGATTTCGTCATGACCAGGTTCACGGTCAACAACGTGGTCAGCCTTGAGAACGACACGATCACGGGGCTCATCTCCACGATCATGAACAGCGCCTTCAAGGACCATCCGCTCTACAAGCTGAACCAGGATGACTATAAGCAGAACCTGGCCCAGATGATGCTCAAGCAGGTGTCCGTGAGGGGCGACGACCTGGTGTTGCTGATGGCGTTTTAAACGGGAATCTTTACCGAAAGCGGTATTTAGTGTAAGAAACGTCTATGCTTGGAGTGCGCATCGAAAAGGACCTCCTGGGCGGTCTGGAGATCCCGGCCAACGCCTACTGGGGCATCCATACGGCGCGTGCGGTCGCCAATTTCAGCCTCAGCGGCCGGGCTGTGAAGCCGGCCTTGGTGCGGGCCCTGGCCCAGGTGAAGAAGGCCTGCTGCCAGGCCAACCGTGAGACCGGGTGCATCGGCGAAGACAAGGCCCGGGCCATTATGGAAGCCTGCGACGAGATCATCGGAGGCGGCCTGGCCGACCAGTTCCCGGTGGACGCCCTGCAGGGCGGGGCCGGGACATCCACCAACATGAACCTCAACGAGGTCATCGCCAACCGCGCCATCGAGATCCTGGGAGGGGCCAAAGGCGAATATTCCCTGGTGCACCCGCTGGACGACGTCAACCTGCACCAGTCCACCAACGATGTATACCCCACGGCCATCAAGGTGGCCGCGATCCACGGCTTGAGATCTCTGGCACAGGCCGTGGCCGATCTGCAGGGGGCCTTTCAGGCCAAGGAAAAGGAGTTCGGCGCTATCGTGAAGATCGGCCGCACCGAGCTGCAGGAGGCCGTGCCCATGACGCTGGGCATGGAGTTCGCGGCCTTTGCGGAGGCCTTCGGCCGCGACCGCTGGCGCACCTTCAAGTGCGAAGAGCGCCTGCGCGTGGTAAACCTGGGCGGCACGGCCGTGGGCACCGGCATCGCCGCCCCGCGCGACTATATCTTCCTGGCCGTCGAGAAGCTGCGCGAGGTCACGGGTTTGGGCTTGAGCCGCGGCGAAAACCTGTGCGCCGAAACCGCCAACGCCGACGCCTTCGTGGAGGTCTCGGGCATCTTGAAGGCGCACGCCGCCAATTTGATCAAGATCATGAACGACCTGCGGCTGCTGAACCTGCTGGGCGAAATCAAGCTGCCGGCACTGCAGGCCGGGTCGTCCATCATGCCCGCCAAGGTCAACCCGGTGCTGGCCGAGGCCGCCGTGCAGGTGGGCCTCAAGGTGATGGCCAACGATACCGTCGTTGCCGAGGCGGCCGGCCGGGGCACCCTGCAGATCAACGAGTTCCTGCCGCTCCTGGCTTCCGCCCTGCTGGAATCGCTCGATCTGCTGACGCGGATCGACACCCTCCTGGCCGGGCATGTGCGGGGCATCACGGCCGATGAGGAAAAATGCCGCGCCTATTTCAACCGATCGCCCTTGATCATCACGGCCTTGATGCCTACGATAGGGTATGAAAAGGCCACGGCCGTGGTGCAGGAATTTCA
>JAKQBR010000298.1 GCA_029574005.1 Deltaproteobacteria bacterium
CTGGAATAGGTCGTATGGATATGCAGATCGAACATGTACGTCCTCCTCGTTGTGTCCATATCATAAATTGCCGATACAAAACATGAGAGACGATCGAAGGAGCGCAGATGAAGACTGAGCGTTATGTTATCGATAAGATCAGCCCGGAAGAATCCTGGCGCATGTTCCGCATCATGGCCGAGTTTGTGGATGGCATCGAGGCCATGTCCAACCTCCCGCCGGCCGTGACCATCTTCGGCTCCGCGCGTTCGCGGCCGGGTGACGTCTACTACGATCTCGCCGAGAAGCTCTCCGGCGAACTGGTCCGCGAGGGCCTGGCCATCATCACCGGCGGCGGCCCGGGCATCATGGAGGCGGCCAACAAGGGGGCCTTCGAGGCCGGCGGCAAGTCCGTGGGACTCAATATCGAGCTGCCTTTCGAACAGAAGCTCAATCCCTACACCGACGTCAACCTGAGCTTCCGCTACTTCTTCATCCGCAAGGTCATGTTCGTGAAGTATGCCGTGGGCTATGTGATCTTTCCCGGCGGGTTCGGCACCATGGACGAGCTCTTCGAGGCCCTGACCCTCATCCAGACCGACAAGATCAAACCGTTCCCGGTCGTGCTCTTCGGGTCGGCATACTGGTCCGGGCTCCTGAACTGGATTGAACAGACCATGCAGGCCGAGCACATGATCTCGCCCGAGGACCAGGCGATCTTCACCCTGACCGATTCGATCCATGCCGTGGTGGAGATCATGAAGAATTCGCAGCCCTGACGCCTGCGGGAAAACCCTGGGGAAACCTTTCTTGAAAGAAAGGTTTCCCCAGTCCCCTTCCAAAGAACTTTATCACCTTCGGGGCTAGTCCCATGTCCAGCGATGCCGCTGGACATGGGACTGGCCCCGAAGGCGCTAAAAGTTTTTGGGAGGGGTCTGGGGGACCCTTTTTTCAAAAAGGGTCCCCCAGGATCTGTTTTGCGACGACCGTGCGCTCAGTGCCCCGCGGTATAAAACGACCACGGCAGGGGCTCATCATCCGCCCGTGGCCGCAGGGCATAGTAGTCCGGGTTGGCGGGCCAGGACCGGAGCACGTCCTGCCAGCGTTCTTCCGGGGCGCGGCTCAGCCCCTCGATCAGCCCGAGCACGCTACGGTCGCCGCGTGCGATGACGGCCTGCAGATAGGCCCATTTGGGACCCTCGAAACTCACCGCGACATTGCTGATCCCGGCCAGGCCCTTGGCGATCCGCTTGAGGCGCTGCCTGGCCTCGTTGACCGCCAGCATGGGGGCGCGCTCAAAGGCCGTGTGAGGCTTGGGCACGAAGGTGTTGACGCTCACCCCCAGGGTGCCGATGGCCCTGTTCCCGCGTGAGACCTTGATGAAGGTCTGGCGGATGCGCTTGACCAGGTCGATGGTGGCGTCGATGTCGGCAAGCGTCTCTCCCGGCAGGCCCACCATGCCGTAGAGCTTGATGTCGCGCACACCCGCCGCGATGAGCCCGGCGATGTCCTCCAGGATCTGCGCGTTGGCGATCGGCTTGCCGATGGCGCTCCGGAGCACCTCGCTGCCGGTCTCCGGCGCCAGGGTCACCCCCTTGACCTTGGAGGTCCGGATA
>JAKQBR010000340.1 GCA_029574005.1 Deltaproteobacteria bacterium
CGGAGAGCCATTTCATCTTGTGCCAGATGGCAAGGTTGTCCCACAGCAGGCGATATTTTTCGTGCGGCACGACACCGATCTTCTGGGCCGCACGCTCCCTCATCTCGGCCAGGAGCTCCTGGTAGAAATCGACCGCGATCCGGGTGCCGCGCAAGGTAACGATCATGGCCATGAAAAAGAAGGCGTCAAAGGCGCTCATGGGGGAGGGCTTGCTCATGGTCGTATCCAGGATGTCCTGCCAGAGCCGCTGGCCTTGCAGCGAGAGCCTGCCCACCTCCATCATGCGGTCGAGGTCGAACGGCTTGCCACAGGCCTGCTCCAGGAAGGTGATGTATTCCATGGTCTGCTTTTCCACATAACGCCGGGTCTCTTCCGGGAAATCGGTATGGCAGATGGGGGTGTCGAAGATGAAGAGCGGGACACCAAAATAGCGCGCCTGCACCTCGTACCACTTCATGACCGTGCCGCAGATATTGTTGCAGCACACCAGGAAATCCGGGGCAGGCAGGCCGCCGATGGGGCCTCCGTTTATCGTGGCGCAGGCAATGTCCGAGCGGGCGTAGGAGCAGATATCCGCGCAGTAGCCCATGTTCTCGGCCAATTCGCAGAGCTGGCCCCCCATCTTGGTGGCGCCGATCATGGCGCTGTGGTTTTCGGGATAGACCGGGATGACATCCATGACATGCAGGGCCTCGACCGGCCCGCCGCTCGTGATCCAGGCCACCTTCTTGCCGTTTTCGCGGGCGGTCTTGGCGTCGATATAATAGGTGGTCATGATCTCCCGCATCTTCTTGGCGGATTTGATCTTGAGCTTGTCTTTCTCCGGATCCTTGGGTTTGTCTTCAGCCATACTCGCTCCTTAGCGGTTTACATGGTCTCGATAAAGGCCTCGATGCGCGTGGCCAGCTGCCCGGAGGCGGGCAGCTCCTGATCGATCTCCAGCAACAGGCTGGGGACCCCGCGCGCCTGGAGCATCTCCTTGAGATAGGGGTAGTCGAAGGCGTGCGGTTCGCAGAATTTGAAGTTGAGGAAGATCACGCCTCCGGCGGCATGGTCCTGGGCCATACGCACCAGGGTTTCGCCGCGCGAGCGCAGGTCCTTGTGCTTGGCCGGGCAGTTCATACGGTTCATGTAGCGCCTTGCAATGGCGGCCAGCGGATCCCCGTCTTCATCGATCGGCCCCTCGAAGAAGCGCGATCCCGTGCACAGCTCATCCCACACGACGTCGGCGCCGGCGTTCTCTACGATGTCATAGATCTCGGGATGGTTGCAGATGCTGCCTGCCAGGATGGTGCGCTTCGCCTCGCGGCGCGGTGTCTGTCCGGTCGCGGTCTCAAGCGTCCGGACAAGGCCTTCCAGGTGTCCGATGGCCGCGCGCCGGTCCATGATCATGGCGCCTTTTATCATGGCGTTGACCGCCCGCCCGCTTATGATGCCGGGGGAGACGCTCTTGAGTTCATAAACCCGCTTGAGCAGCGCCCTCAGGCGGTTGTATGTGACAATCGCCTCGTGCAGGGCCGCATCGTCAAGCGGCGCGCCGCTCCAGGCCTCAAGTTCGCGCCGGAACTTCTTCAGCACATCGAGCAGATATTCTTGGGCGCTCTCGGTGTTGAGCTTGACCGGCAGGACCACGTCGTTATGCCAGGTGGACGCGATATTGAGCCGCCAGATATCCGACAGCCGCTGAATCGAATCGCAGGTGTGCGGAAAGACCATGCCGTCCAAGGACTCGAGGTTGCCGGCCAGGGCATCTTCGAGCACGCCGCGCACGAGCGAGCAGCTGTAGGCCTGAAGGTGCGCATCCGCCCGATGGATTTTCCCTTTGGTCCCGAAAAGCCGAACCGGATGAGCGCCGGCGGCGAAGATGATCTCTTCCGGGGTATAGGTGCAGCAGTACCCGATGATCTTGCGCTCAGCTTTGATGGTCTTGAGGTATCCACCCGGATCGTCCACTGCCCGCTGAAACACTTGTATCGCTTCCATAGGCCACCTTTCGCTCAATTTGTACGACATTATCGTACCATGTTCCGATATTTTATGCTATGCGGTAAGGGAAGTCAACGACGAACACAGGAGCGCGCGGACCATGGGAAAAGAACGGCGCCTGATCCAATCCATCAAACGGGCCTCGGATATCCTGGGGCTGTTTATTGTCGAGCAGAAGCCGCTGGGCATAACCGAGTTTTCCAAACGCCTCGGCCTGGCCAAGACCACGATCGCCAGCATCGTGCAGACCCTGGAGGCGATCGGCTATCTCGAAAAAGACCCGAGTTCGGGCCGCTATCGGCTCGGGCCCCAGATCTTCCAGCTCGGGATGCAGTGCGCCTCCAATATTGATGTCATCACGACCGGCCGCGCCTGGATCGAGCGGCTGTGCTTCCAGTTTCGGGAACCGGTCAACGTCGGCACGCTCGTGGGCGACAAGGCCACCATCGTCATGCGCATCGAACCCGAGAACCACTTCATGGTGTTCCCGCAGGCCGGCCCGATGATCCCCCTGCACTCCACCTGCATCGGAAAGCTGCTCCTGGCCTACATGGAAGAGTCCAGGCGCAATGCCCTCCTGTCCGGGTACGCCTTTGACAAGTTTACGGGCAACACCTTCACGTCCAAGACGAGGTTCTCGACCGAACTCGAGACAGTGAAGGCCACCGGTATCGGTTTTGACCGGGAGGAAACCATCCCCGGCATGGCCGGCATCGGCGGACCGGTCTTCAACCGTGCCGGCGCCGTGGTGGCGGCCTTTGCCGTAACCGGCAATGCCGAGAACATCATGCGCCAACGAGAAGACATCATCGCTGCCGTACGCTTCACCACTTACCAGATATCCTCCCAGCTCGGATATCAGGGATAACAGGAGTCAGGCCGAAGCTCTCGCTTCGGCACGTTCACCGCGTTGGACGCACCGTGCGTGCGTCCGACTCTGACCATCCGGCATCATGAATTTCTGGTTATATTCAATATGGAACCGTTATCTCAGCTATCAACGCCATAGGCCAGACCGTGACTATGTTGCGAAATCCATGCCTTACGTTTTTCGCAGGAAACTTGACCGAGGAATGGAACAAACCGACTCCAGGCCATTGCCTACAGCGGAAAGTCCCACCCCCCTGTAAATTCAGGGGGGATCTGAATTTCTGACTGGTGATTGTTCAGTTACGAGCTTTTTTGTCAGGTGAGCATACCATCCGGCTGGGTGGCCGGATGGCGGGTCGTGTTAATCGGCCTTGATCTGGATCTTTTTCTGGGCCTCTTTCGCCTTGGCCAGCTTCGGCAGGGTGATGCTCAAGACACCCTTCTTGAAGGTGGCATCGACTTTATTCGTATCGACCTCGGCCGGGATGGAGATCATGCGCTGGAAGCTTCCGAAGGACCGTTCCATGTAATAGCGCTCCTTGCCCTTCTCTTCCTTCTCCTCCTTCTTCTCGCCCTTGATCGTCAGGATATCTTTGCTCAGGTTGATTTCGATGTCCTTTTCATCAAGTCCGGGCAGTTCGGCTGTGATGGTGATGTTCTTGTCGTCCTCGGCCATGTCTATGCGCGGATTGAATTTCGACATCCCCATTTCCATGGGTCCAAAATCAACACCGCGGAAGAAATCATCAAACAAGGCGTTGATCGCCCGCTGGAAGGAGACGATCGGATTATCCTCGACCTCTTTCCTCACGGCCACATCTCTTCCCCATCTCCATGGAGCCATGTATTTCATAGTCTCTTCCCTCCTTATCTTTTCTTATCCGGCATGAATCGCGATCTTCTTGGTCTTGTGCGGTTCGGCCTTGGGCAGAATCACGCGCAGAACCCCGTTTTTCATGCTGGCCTCGATCTTCTCCCGGTCGATCTCTTCCGAGAGGGTGAACGAACGATAGTAGTCTCCGATGCCGTATTCGCCGTGGCTCAGCTTGCGTCCATCGTAGGTCGGTTCGTCCACCGTGCCTTCGATTGTGAGCACGTCCTTGTCCAGCGTGATGCTGACCGTGCTTTCATCGGCGCCGGGCATGTCGGCCACCAGATAGAGATTTTCGTCCTCGCTGTAGATATCCACGCGCGGGATATAGGTGCGCCGATCCCTGGTGCGTTCTGCCATGGTGCCTTTTGATTCGGGTTTTTTCATTGCTTCTTCCGCCATGATAGATACCTCCCTTATGCATCTGTGCGCACATTGATCTTGCGCGGTTTATCGGCTTCGGCCCGCGGGAGCGTGACACGCAAAACGCCTTTTTCGTATTTGGCCTCCACCTTGGCGCCGTCAACGCTGTAGGGCAAGCGCACCGTGCGGCTGAAAGCCCCGTATCCGCGTTCGCGACGATGCCAGGCATTGCCTTCCTTGAATTCGAGTGGTTTGCGCTCGCCTTTCAGGGTCAACATGTCTCCGGTGACGGATAGATCGATTCCGTCGGGCTCAAGGCCCGGGATCTCGGATGTAACGATCACATCCTCTTCACCGACAAAGACATTTATCGGCGGGTTACCGTAGGTCCGCTCTCCTGAAAAGAGCCGGTTGACATCCCGCTCCAATCCTTCGATTTCTCTGAACGGATCCCATATCCTGAACATTGTGCTCACCTCCATCATTTTTTTCTCATCCCAGTAATAGGGACCGATTTTTTCATTTTCAAGACTCGCCGAATATGCACATTTTTCCGCGGGCATTGCCGCAGCGCCCAGGCTGTGCTTTAATGGCGTCATGACATCACGATACCTTGAGCCGACCGCTTATATCGAGAGCGCGCACCCGGCCATCGCGAGCTTTGCGTTGGAGGAGACCCGGGGTTGCTCCACCCCCCGGGAAAAGGCGACCAGGCTCTACTACGCCGTGCGCGACGGCATCCGCTACAATCCGTATTGCACCTCACTGAACAAGGCACTCTACCGCGCGAGCTACGTCCTTGAGCAGGGACAGGGATTCTGCGTCCAGAAGGCCATCCTGCTGGCCGCGGCGGCACGCGCCGCTGGCGTGCCGTGCCGTCTCGGATTCGCCATTGTAAAGAACCATCTGGCAACGCAGAAACTGATCGAAATCATGCAGAGCGATCTCTTTGTCTTTCATGGCTATACCGTTTTCCAGCTAGAGGGCGCTTGGATCAAAGCCACGCCGGCCTTTGACCTTGCCTTGTGCGAAAGGTTCGGCGTCATACCGCTCGAATTCGACGGCCGAACAGACTCTCTCTTCCATCCCTATGACCGCGAGGGGAAACGGCACATGGAGTATGTGCACGATTATGGACAGTTCGATGACTTTCCCTTTGAAACCATGTGCGCGGAGTTCAAGCGCTACTACCCGCGCATGTACGAGGATCTACTCAAGCTGGAGGGTTCCTCGCCCGTCAGCAACGCAGACATCCAGAGCGACCCGCCCCTTAACACATAGGGGCCCACGCTTCAGGGGGCTATGAAGGCGCGCGCCTCCTGCTCCAGCCAGCCGGTCCAGGCCTCGATACCGGTCCCGTTCTTGGCCGAGACCTCGAAGATCTTGATGCCGGGATTGAGCTTCAGGACGCGTTCGCGCATGGCGCCCAGGTCGAAGTCGGAAATGGGCAGATAATCGATCTTGTTCACGATGAGCACATCGCAGATCGAGAACATGAGCGGATATTTGAGGGGCTTGTCGTCGCCTTCGGGCACGGAGAGGATCATGACGTTCCTCACGGCGCCGGTGTCGAACTCGGCCGGGCAGACCAGGTTTCCGACATTCTCGATGATGACGAGGTCGAGCGTGCTAAGATCGAGCGCCTCCAGACCCTTGGAGACCATGGCGGCGTCGAGATGGCAGAACCCGCCCGTGCGCAGCTGGATGGCTGTGACGCCGGTTTTGGCCACCCTTTCGGCGTCCACGACAGAGTCTATGTCCGCCTCGATGACCCCAAGCCTGAATTTTCCTTGCAGCGCGGCGATGGTGGCCAGGATGAAGGTGGTCTTGCCGGCGCCGGGCGATGACATGAGGTTGAGGAGAAAGGTATGTGACTTTTTGAGATCAAGTCGCAGTTGATCTGCCAGGCCTTTGTTATCGGACAGAATCTCCTCCTTGACCTCGATCAGGCGGATCTCCTCCATCATCTCACCTCCATATCCTTGATATAGTATTCACGGCCCGCAAGGAGCTTGCCGCCGGTAGCGCCGCAGTGCGGACATTTCGGATCCTTCACCTCGCGGATCTTGATGGTGTAGGCGGCCTGACAGCTCGAGCACTGAATCGTCACCGGCACCCGCTCGATCTTGAGCTTGGCGCCTTCGGCCGCTGTCCCTTTGCTGAGGTAATCGAAATAGCGTTGGATCCACTCGTCCTCAAGATCACTCATCTCGCCGACCCGCAGGCTTATGGATACCACGTTGTGAACCTGGTTGGCCGCGGCATGCTTCAGGACAATGGAGAGAATGCTCTCGGTGACGGGCAGTTCATGCATGCGAAAGCTCCTTTTCCATAGGCATTATTGCATCTATGGCATAAAAAGCGTCGTGAGGGAAGATCCCGGATGCCTGACTCTCTGGAGTCAGGCATCCGGGAATATAAGGAGGGTAGTCCTTATCTAAAGTATGCTGGCGATGGTCGGCCTCTCAACCACTCGCGCGCCGACGTTAAGGGAGAAGGCCTTGGCGGCGCACATCGCAGATTCAAGCGGACCTGCCCTCATCACAGGCCCAGCTGCTTGCTGATGACCTCGTTCATGATCTCGTAGGTCCCGCCGCCAATGGAAAAGAGCCGTGAATCCCGGTACAGCCGCTCCACCATATACTCTCTGCAATACCCATATCCGCCGTGAATTTGAACGGCATCATAGACTACGCGGTCACAGGTTTTAGTGGCAAAATTCTTGGCCATGCAGACATCCCGCAAGACATTTTGCCCTTTGGCGAGCTTGGCCGCCACCTGGTAGGTGAATTGTTTCGATGCCTCCACGAGCGTGGCCATCTCCGCCAACTTGTGCCGGGTAACCTGGAAACCGACAATCGGTTTCCCGAAGGCCACGCGCTCTTTCGCGTACTTAATGGAAAGCTCAAGGGCATACTCGGCGACGGAATAGGCCTGAACCGCAAGATAGAGCCGTTCCTTCTGGAAATTCACCATGATCCCGATGAATCCGTGGTTCTCTTCACCCAGGAGATTTTTCACCGGCACTTCACAGTCGTCAAAGGCGAGCTCGGCCGTATCCGAGGCCAACCAGCCCATTTTATCGATCTTTTTGGACGTGGTAAATCCCGGGGTCCCTTTCTCAATGATCAGGAGACTGATCCCCCCAAACCCTGGTCCTCCCGTACGCACCGCCGTAGTTACAAAGTCGGCCCGTGTCCCGCTGGTGATGAATGTTTTGGAACCGTTGACAATATAGTTATCACCTTTGCGGACGGCCTTGGTCAGCAGGTTGGCCACATCGGAACCGCCGCTGGGTTCAGTGATGCCGAGAACGGCGATCAGGTCGCCGGCCAGCGCCGGTGGTACATACTTCTGTTTCTGTTCCTCTGTGCCCAGGGCAAGTATGGGCGGGACGGCGATGGCGCTTGATCCCAGACTGCAGACAAGCCCCACGGAACCGCAGCGCATCATTTCTTCTGCAAAGACTATCTGATGGAATACATCGGCTTGAGTGCCCCCGTATTCCTCAGGATACCCCATGCCCAGAAAGCCTTCGTTGCCCGCCTTTTTATACAGTTCCCTGGGAAAGGTGCCTTGCTCCTCCCACTCGTCAACAAAAGGACTTATCTCACGGGCTATAAACTTTCTCAAACTCTCGCGGAGCATTTGATGTGATTCGCCAAAGTACTCATCCGACATGATTCATGATCCTCCTGTGGCAGTCATAATTCATTCCATGATAGTGCCTTATAATGAAAACAAATTGATATGTCAATCAATTTATCAACGATATGATAATTGTTGTTTTATTTATATCTTTTTCATGAGGCGTCGCAGAACCGCGCGTAAAAGGTCAAGCCATTCAACAATCGATCCGATCAGATACGCAAGCAACTCAAGAAGAAGGGAGGCCCCATGCGCAGCCTATATTTAACCGTCATAGCGATCGCCATACTGTTCAGTCCTCTGGCCGGACAGGAACTGCTCAAACAGAGCGACGAGCTTTTCATCAAGGCCTACTACAACGGCGGAAGCCAGACCCATAAAGCCGCCCTCGACCTGTCAATCAAAGCCATTGAGGCCGGAGATCAGAGCTATGAGGCATATTGGCGCGCCGCTCGCGGTTGCCGATCCTACGCTGAAGAGGTCAAACGTGAAAACCTCAAGAATGAGGCGGCATGGAAGCCCGTCTGCATACGCTACGGCCGTATGGGTATGAACTATGGCGACAAGGCCATTCAGCTCAACCCCCAGCGTGTTGAAGGCTGGATCTACTACGGCCTGAGCGTGGGCAACTATGCCGACGGCGTCAGCATGTTTACGGCCGTGAAGGAAGGCCTGGTAAACAAGACCCGCGAGAGCTTTGAAAAGGCCTATGCCATCGACAAGACCTTCATGTGGGGCGCCCCCTTGACCGCCCTGGGCCGCATGTGGAATATCCTGCCTTGGCCGCTCAAGGACAACAAACGGTCCCTCAAATACCTGCGTGAAGCCCAGCGGCTCGTGCCCGACAACCCAGAAGGACAGGTGTATCTCGGACTGGTGCTGCTGGAATCCGGTGCCGACAAGGATCGGGCCGAAGGCAAGGCTTTGCTGCTCAAGGCATCGACGGGCAGGATCGCGTATTTCGCCGACTGGGCAAAACGCGAGTTAGCCAAGGGAAACTGATCGATCAACACCCGCGGACGGTGTGACCAAAGCTTACAGACTGTCCGTGATGGCGCGGCTCAATCCGGTAAGAATTTTACCAGGACCGAGCGTTGACGCGGTCCGTCGAACTCGACAAGGAAGATACCCTGCCAGGTGCCCAGCACCAACGTCGAGCTTTCCACGAAGATATTGACGCTGGAACCGATCACGCTGGCTTTGATATGGGCATGTGAATTGCCTTCGCTATGCTTGTATCGTCCCCCGCTCGGCACCAGCCGTTCCAGGTTCTCGATAATATCCTCTTTAACGTCCGGGTCGGCGTTCTCATTGATGGTCACGGCACAGGTCGTGTGAGGGACATACACGACGATCATGCCCGCCGACATGTTTTGGGCACGGACCAGACCTTTGACCTGAGCGGTGATATCGATCATCTGCGCGGCGGCGGTGGTCTTGACCTCGAATCGCTTAATCATCCATCCTCCGTCTCTCGTCATGGTTCTTCAAAAAGAGCGTGTGAAAATTCTGTACGGTGATTGCGGCCAGTTCGTCAACATCAATCTCCTTGATGCGCGCCAGACATGTCAGGGTTTCGACCAGGTAGGCCGGTTCGTTCGGCCTGCCGCGGTACCGCTGCGGAGAAAGATACGGTGCATCGGTTTCGATCAGGAGCCGCTCAGGCGGGGCATAGGCCGCCGCCGCAACCAGGTCGTGTGCGTTCTTGTAGGTGATGACCCCGGGGATGGAGAGATAGAAGCCCTTGTCAAGGACCCTCCGGGCCAGGTCTACATCGCCGGAAAAGCAGTGCATGACCCCCCCCAGGGACCATCCATCAGCCTCGTCCAATACGCTCAGCGTCTGGGCATGTGCCTGTCGGTCATGAATGACGAGCGGCAACTTCAATCGGCGGGCCAGATCGATATGGGACCGGAAGAGCTCGGCCTGGAGCTCTTCGGTTGTGGGGGTGCGGTAGAGGTCGAAACCGGTTTCGCCCACCGCCACAACCGTTGAGGACGCCATATCCGCCAGGGCCTGCACATCTCGGGGCGAATACTGTCCGGCGAGCTGAGGGTGAATGCCGACGGCAGCATACAGCCCTGATGCTGATTCCGCGACCGTCAAGGCGCGGCGGCTGTCATCAGGATCGATACCGACGATGAGCTGATTCACCACGCCGGCGCAGTGGGCGCGCATGAGCACCGCTGACGTATCACATTCCGAAAAATGGATATGGTTGTGGGAGTCGGCCAGTTGCATAGTTACTCCATGCACCTCAGGAGATCATCGTGCAGGCGGGAGTTGCTGGCTATCACCGTGCCGCGCGCAAGGTCGAACGGCGATCCATCGAGGTTGGTGATTCTCCCCCCGGCCTCTTTCAGGATCAGGGCCCCGGCAGCCATGTCCCAGGGGGCCAGACCTTCCTCCCAGAAGGCATCAAAGACGCCGCAGGCGACATAGCAGAGATCAAGGGCCGCGGCGCCGAGGCGGCGCACCCCCTGCGCCCGGGTGACGACGCGGAAGAAGCGCGCGGTTATCTTTTCGAGGTTCTGGGACCGATAGGGAAAACCGGTGGCAACCAGGGCATCCACGAACTCGGTTGTGGTCGAAACCGTGATGGGCGTTCCGTTACGGGTTGCCCCCTTGCCGGTCTCGGCGGCGAACAGTTCGCCCGCGGCCGGGTTATAGCAGACACCCAGCAGCGGGCTTTCTCCGCGGTAGAGAGCCAGGGAGACGGCGTAGACCGGCAAGCGGTGGACATAGTTGGTGGTGCCATCCAGGGGGTCGATAATCCACGTGTAGCCGCTCCCGCCATCCTTGCGGTAACCCTCTTCGGCAACAATGCCGTGGTCGGGGAAGCGTCTCTCGATGGCCGAGACGATCCGCTCCTGGGCCGCCTTATCGACCTCGGTCACCAGATCGATGCGGCCTTTGTGCTCCACCGCGAAGTCCGTGGTTGACCGCGCGCTGATATAGTCTCCGGTCTGTCTTGCAAGCGTGATGGCGAATTCCAGCATGTCAGCCTCTTCCTCGTTGGCGCAGCCTGATTACCGGCCTCCCGGCGGCAAATTAGCATCTTGCCAAGTGGCCGGTTCTTCGTGTACCATAAAAGACATGGAGAAGGTTTACAAGATAAAAAGCAGCCTGCGGCTGCCCATGGCGCTGGCGGTGATCCTTTCCATTCCGGTATTCGCCGACCTGATGGGTCGCGGCATGGCGACGGGGCACATCATCCTCATCGTCATCCTGATGCTGTTTTTCTATCTCATGGCCATCAACAACCTTCTCAAGCGCGTTACGATATCGCCCGACGGGGTAACGATCGGCAATTTCATGGGACGTAAATCGATCGCCCGGAACGACATTACCGCGCTGGACGGCCTCTCCGTCGGGCAGCGTCAATTCATCTCGCTGATCGTGGGCAAACAATCACACCTGATCCAGAACAGTTTTACGGATTTCACCGGCATTATGGATGCCTTGAAGGCCATGGTGCCGGAAGACCACATCAAGGAAGGGTTCACGCGCATCCGCCAGAACCCGCTGACGCGCTCCGGCGATACGATCGCGGCTTGGTTGACGGTGGCCATCCTTGTGACGATCATCACCTTCCGTTACCTGCCGCACTGACCCTTTCAGCCCATCCTCAACGATTAATACGCCTTTTAATATTATGTAGTTAAACGGTTGTTTCACGTGAAACTTTCCTGTTCCTCTTTGCCTTTTTTTGTGATACGTCAAGGTTGTGTCCGGTAAGGTGATCAGTATTTCCAATCAGAAGGGCGGGGTGGGCAAAACCACTACGGCTGTCAATCTGGGGGCCTCGCTGGCGCTCCTGGGCAAAAGCGTTCTGCTCATTGATCTTGATCCCCAGGCCAATGCCACGTCGGGGTTGGGCATCGATCCCTACAGTCTGCCTGCCACGATCTACCATGTGATGATCGGCAAGAAGACCATTGATAGCGTCACCCTCTCCACGTCCGTAAAGGGTTTTTTCCTGGCGCCCAGTCATCCAGATCTGATCGGCGCCGAAGTGGAGCTCCAGCAGGCGCATCTGCGCGAGCGTATCATATCCAAATCGCTTTCTTCCCTTGCCACCGATTTCGATTACGTTTTGATCGACTGTCCTCCATCCCTGGGACTGCTCACTTTGAATGCCCTGACCGCCTGTACGTCGCTTCTGATCCCTGTGCAGTGTGAATACTACGCCCTGGAGGGTCTCAAGAGCCTGCTGAAGACATATGACCTGGTGCGCCAGCGTCTGAATCCTTCCTTGGCCATCGAGGGATTCCTCCTTACCATGTTCGATCCCCGGACGCGCCTGTCGCATGATATCGCCCAGAATGTGAAGGTTCACTTTTCGAATAAGGTCTTTCAGACGGTTATCCCGCGTAACATTCGCCTGTGCGAGGCACCAAGTTATGGCCTGCCAATCTGCCTCTATGATGTTTCATCCAAGGGCGCCCAGCACTATCTGATGTTGGCGAAAGAGATTGAACGGAGGGCTGTCCATTGAAATCGAAATCGCGTCTGGGTCGGGGCATCGATGCCATCTTTTCAGAATCGCTCGCCGATCCTTCCGGCTCCCTGGTCGATCTCTCCCTGGATGAGATCGTTCCCAACCCCATTCAGCCCCGCAAGACCATCGAGGACGCCGGTCTCGCCGAGCTGTCTGAATCCATCCGTGTCAATGGCCTCATTTCTCCCATCGTGGTGCGCCGCGTTGATTCCCGCTATGAGATTATCGCCGGTGAGCGCCGTTACCGTGCTGCCAAATTGGCGGGTCTTGATCGCATCCCCGTGATTGTGAGGGAGTGCCCCGATGACGAGGCCTATCGCCTTTCGCTCATTGAAAATCTGCAGCGCGAGGATCTCAATCCAATGGAAGAGTCCGAGGCCTACCATACCTTGGTAAAACAGTTCCATCTCACGCATCAGGATATCGCCGCAACGGTAGCCAAGGACCGCTCGACCGTCACAAACGCCCTGCGTTTGATGGGTCTGCCTGAGGAGGCCAAGCAAGCCCTTCGTGAAGGTCACATTTCCACCGGACATGCCCGCGCCATCCTCATGGCCTCCGGTGTTGCCGAGCAGCTGGCGCTTCTTTCCGCCATACGCTCCCGCAATTTGACCGTTCGTGACGCCGAAAGGTTGGCCACCCGCGCCAAACAGCGTCCCAAGGATACGCGCCGGAAGATCGATCCGATCCTTGAAAAGATCTCCTTGAGTCTTTCTGAACGTTTTTCCACCAAGGTTTCTTGCCATTGGGGCACGAAAAAAGGGAAAATCGTTATCGAGGCCTTTTCCCGCGACGAGCTTCTTCGCATCGCCCAGACATTGTCCTCGGATGAGGTTCCCGTATGACTTTTGAACAAGTTTTCTTCATCTCTACAGTGTATGGTCCTTGCCGTTCTTGGCGTCGGCTTTTTATACCGGGTTTGTTTCCGTCTTTCATGAAGGAAGTCATGGGGCTATGTCATGTTTGAACATATCGACATGGCCTTTACTCTGTATTTTCTATGAGAGGTAAAAGCATATGAAATGCAAAATCCAGAAAAATGTTCTCCAGGGTATGCTTTCCAAGGTGCAGGGTTTCACCGACCGCAAGACGACCTTGCCTATCTTGAGCCATGTCCTCTTGGAAACCTCTCCTGACGGTCTGAAGATCAAGGCCACCGACCTGCACACATCCATACAGGTGCGCTCTCAATGTTATGTCGAAGAGCAGGGGGCCTGCGCCATCAACTGCAAGAGCTTCTTTGATCTCATCCGTGAACTTCCGGATGATCAACTGACCCTCTTCACGGAAGAACTCTCGCGGGCGCATGTGGTCGTGGGTAATTTTAAGACCCACCTCAACATCATGGACCCTGAGGAGTTCCCCATGATCGAATTCGGAG
The DNA here is from genome assembly GCA_029574005.1 of Deltaproteobacteria bacterium. GTDB lineage: Bacteria > Desulfobacterota > Desulfomonilia > UBA1062 > UBA1062 > JAKQBR01. The sequence goes on from JAKQBR010000340.1 coordinate 13,621, forward strand.
AGCGTGAGATCGGTCTTTCCATCGATCCGCTCATCATCAAATCCATGATCGACAAAACGATCTTTTCCATTCCTTCCTCGGCCGAAAGCGATACGAAATACACCCTGGGAGGCGCACTCCTGACCTACGGCGAGGATGAACTGACCTCCGTTCCCTATATCGAGATGGTGACGACCGACAGCCGACGACTTTCCGTGATTCGCAGCGATATCGCCGAGAAGATCGACTTGAGCCATGGTATCATCGTCCCGCGCAAGGGCATGCAGGAACTCAGGCGCCTGATCGATGTCCAGGAGGAGGACGCCTCTATCCTCTTGACCAAAGATTCCATCTATTATACATCGCCCGATACCGTGGCTACCGTACGTCTAATCGATGGAAAATTCCCTGATTACCGGGGAATCATCAAGATCGATTCCTATCCCATCTATATCCGCATGGACGCCCTGTCCCTGCTCAATGCCCTGAGGGTATGCGCCACCATGGTGACCGATATCGCCAGTTGCGTGCGTTTCCAATTTACCAAGGGCCAGACCGTGCTCTTTGCCCACAACCCCGAACAGGGCGATGTCGAGATTCCGCTTCCCTGTGACCATCAAGGCGATGACATCGAGATCAATTTCAACCCGCGCTATTTCATGGATTGCCTGGTCTATATCGATGGCGAGGCCGAGATCCACCTCAAGGGTCCGCAGGGACCCTGCCTGGTAACCCCTCTGGAACGCACGGACTGCAAATGGGTCATCATGCCCATGCGCTTTTAGCGCCTCAAGGACAAGGAGATTATGCAGGAATATACCGCTAAGGATATCAAAGTTCTGGGAGGCTTCGAGGCCGTACGCCTCAGGCCCGCCATGTATATCGGTTCCACATCGTCCCAAGGCCTGCACCACCTGGTATACGAGGTCGTTGACAACAGCGTGGATGAGGCCATCGCCGGCTATTGCAAGAACATCAAGGTCACCATCCACATGGATGAGAGCGTCACCGTCAGCGACGACGGCCGCGGCATCCCCACGGACATCCACGAAGAGACCGGCATTTCGGCCGCCGAGGTGGTCCTCACCACCCTGCATGCCGGCGGAAAGTTCGACAACTCCATCTACAAGGTTTCGGGCGGTCTGCACGGTGTAGGGGTTTCGTGCGTCAACGCCTTGTCCGAGTCCCTTGAGCTTGAAATCCATCGCGACGGCAAGGTGCATGTCCAGAAATACGAACGCGGGGTGCCCCAGGCGCCTCTGGCCGTGATCGGCGAGACCAACCGGCGCGGGACCATCGTGCACTTCAAGCCCGATGCCGACATCTTTGAAACCACGATCTTCGACTTCGATGTTTTGGCCAACCGGCTGCGCGAGACCGCCTTCCTCAACCGCGATCTGCGCATCGTGCTGGAGGATGAGCGCAGCGATACCACCACTACCTTTCATTTCAAGGACGGTCTGATCGACTTCGTCAACTATCTCAATGCCAAGAAAAAGACCCTTCACCCGCCGCTGTACTTCAAGAAGGAAAAGGGCGATGTGGTGGTCGAGTGCGTGCTGCAGTACAATACCTCGTATTCAGAAAGCCTCTTTTCCTTTGCCAACAACATCAATACGCATGACGGTGGCACGCATGTAGTGGGCTTCCGCAAGGCGCTCACCCGCACCATCAACGCCTATGCCAAGGACAAGGGCTTCCTCAAGAATATGAAGATTCCCATCCAGGGCGATGACACCAAGGAAGGGCTGTGCGCCGTCCTGTCCGTCATGCTGCCCAACCCCCAGTTCGAGGGCCAGACCAAAGGCAAGCTCGGCAACTCCGAGATTCAGGGGATCACCGAAACGGTGGTCAATGAGGTCTTGGGCGATTACCTGAACGAGAACCCGTCCGAGGCGGCCGCCATCATCAAGAAGATCCTCGATTCGGCGCAGGCCCGCGAGGCGGCCCGCAAGGCGAGAGAGCTCACGCGCCGCAAATCCGCGCTGGAGAATACGTTCCTGCCCGGAAAGCTGGCCGACTGCCAGGAGCGCGATCCATCGCTCTGCGAGCTCTACATCGTGGAGGGAGATTCGGCCGGCGGCAGCGCCAAACAGGGACGCGACCGCAAGAACCAGGCCATCCTCCCGCTGCGCGGCAAGATCCTCAATGTCGAAAAGGCGAGGGTGGACAAGATGCTGTCCAACCAGGAGATCAAGAACCTGGTTACGGCCTTGGGCACCGGCATCGGTTCGGACAACTTCGACATCTCCAAGCTGCGCTACCATACCATCGTCATCATGACCGATGCCGACGTGGACGGCGCCCATATCCGCACCCTGCTGTTAACCTTCTTCTTCCGCCAGATGCCCGAGATCATCGAACGCGGCCACCTCTACATCGCCCAGCCGCCGCTCTTCAAGATCGCCAAGGGCAAGCAGATCAACTACCTCCTGAACGAGGACGCCCTTGACGATTTTCTGCTTAACAACGCCGGCAAGGAATGCACCCTCAAAGGCGCGGTCGATATCACGGACAAGGAGTTGGTGCGTTTCATCCGCCTCATCATCCGCCGCGGCAACAGCCTGGCAAATTACGAGATGCGCAACATGGACGAGCGCATCATTCAGAGCGCCTCCTACCTCGACGCCGCCGATATCCAACCCCCCTTCGTCCCGGCCGTTATGCGCGACAAGATCATGGATGTCATCAAGACCTGGTTTCCCCACCTGGGGCCGGTGCGGTGCGATCTGGCAGAAGACCATCTGCGCTTCCATTCGGTCAAGAACGGATTGAGGAAAGAGACCATCATCGATGCGAAACTCTTTGAAACCAAGGGCTTCGAGGAGCTCATGAAGATCCACGGCCAGCTCATCAAGATCGGCAAGCCGCCGTTTACCATCGTGCGCGGCAGCTCTTCCTACCAGGTCACCAACCTCAAGGAGGCGGCCGACAAGATCCTGGAAGAGGCCAAGAAAGGCTTCACGGTCCAGAGGTACAAAGGCTTGGGCGAAATGAACCCCGATCAGCTGTGGGACACCACCATGGACCCGGCCAAGCGCACCATGCTGCAGGTCAATATCGAGGACGCGGTGGAAACCGACCAGATCTTCTCCACCCTCATGGGCGACGAGGTCGAACCGCGCCGCGATTTCATCCAGACCAATGCCCTGCGCGTCACCAACCTGGACATCTAAGCGCTTGAAGAAAGGGATATAACGCATGTCGACTACACCCGTTGCCATAGACCAGGAAATGCGCAAGTGCTACCTGGATTACGCCATGAGCGTCATCATCGGCCGCGCCATCCCCGATGTGCGCGACGGCCTCAAGCCGGTGCACCGCCGGATCTTGTTCGCCATGAACGAATCCGGCAACACGCACAACAAGCCCTACCGGAAATCCGCCCGCACCGTGGGCGATGTCATCGGTAAGTACCACCCCCACGGCGACCAGTCCGTGTACGACGCCATCGTGCGCATGGCCCAGGACTTTTCCCTGCGCTATCCGATGGTGGACGGGCAGGGCAACTTCGGCTCCATCGACGGCGATCCGCCCGCGGCCATGCGCTACACCGAAATCCGCATGGCGCGCATCGCCGAGGAGATGCTCGCGGACATCGAAAAGGAGACCGTGGATTTCACCCCCAACTACGACGAGTCCCTGCTCGAACCCGTGGTGCTGCCTGCGCGCATCCCCGCGCTCCTGTTGAACGGCTCCTCCGGCATCGCCGTGGGCATGGCCACCTCCATCCCGCCGCACAATCTGGGCGAGATCGTCAATGCCCTGATCGCCCTGATCGACAATCCCGACATCACCCTGGCCGAGATCATGAAGATCGTCCCCGGGCCGGATTTTCCCACCGGCGGCATCGTCTATGCCGGCACCGAGCTGCAACGCGGCTACACCACCGGCCGTGGCATCATCACGGTGCGCGGCAAGGTGCACATCGAAGAGGAAAAGGGCCGCGAACGCGTGATCATCGACGAGCTGCCCTACGCGGTCAACAAGGCCGAGCTGATCGAACGCATTGCCACCCTGGCCCAGGAAAAGAAGATCGATGACCTGTCGGCCATCCGCGACGAATCCGACAAGGACGGCATGCGCGTGGTCATCGAGCTCAAGAAGAGCGCCCAGGCCGTGGTGCTGCAGAATCAGCTCTTCAAGCTCACCAACCTGCAGACCTCGTTCTCCATGAACATGCTGGCCATCCACAACGGCAGGCCCCGCATCATGAACCTGCAGGAGTTCCTGCAGGCCTTCCTGGACTTCCGCGAAGAGGTCGTGACCCGCCGCTCCATCTTCGAGCTGGCCAAGGCCAAGGCCCGCGTCCATATCCTGGAAGGGCTCTTGAAGGCCCTGGAGTTCATCGACGAGGTCGTGGCCCTGATCAAGGCCTCGCCCACGCCCGTGGACGCGCGGAACAACCTGATGCAGCGCTTCGAGTTCTCCGAGGTCCAGGCCCAGGCCATCCTGGACATGCGCCTGCAGCGCCTGACCGGGCTGGAGCGCGACAAGCTGCAGCAGGAATACGACGAGCTCCTGGCCGAGATCGCCCGCCTGGAAAAGATCCTGGCCGACCGCGAAGAGCTCTTCAAGGTCATCCGCGCCGAGCTGGTCGAAATCAGGGACAAGTACAGCGACCCGCGCAAGACCCAGATCGACTACACCACCGTGTCCGACTTCAACATGGAAGACCTCATCCCGGATGAAAAGATGGTGGTCACCATCACGCGCAAGGGCTACATCAAGCGCTCCGAGCTGACCTCTTACCGCACCCAGAACCGGGGCGGCGTGGGCGTCAAGGGCGGCGCCACCTCCGAGGAGGACTTCCTGGAGCACGTCTTCATCGCCTCCACGCACGCCAATATCCTCTACTTCACCAACAAGGGCCGCGTGTATCAGACCAAGGTCTACGAGATCCCGGAGCGCGACCGCGCCACCAGGGGCATCACCATCAACAATATCCGGCCCATCCAGAAGGAAGAGCGCATCTGCGCCATCCTGGTGGCCCCGAACATCACGGCCAACGCCGCCGTGGTCCTGGTCACGGCCAAGGCCTATATCAAGCGCGTGCAGCTCAAGGACTTCGCCAACATCCTCAAGACCGGCATCATCGCCTGCACCCTGGACCCGAGCGACCAGCTGGTCTCGGCCCGCCTGACCACGAACCGGGACAACATCATCGTGGCCTCGTCGGCCGGCAAGGCCATCTGCTTCCCGGCTCGCGACGTGCGCGTCATGGGCCGTCAGGCCCAGGGCGTGCGCGCCATCAAGCTCGACGCGCAAGAGACCGTCATCGGCATGGACGTGGTCCAATCCCCGGATGACTTCGTCATCAATCTGACCGCCAACGGCTACGCCAAGAAGACCCCCGTGGCCATGTACCCGGTCCAGAACCGCGCCGGCCGGGGCGTCATCACGGCCCAGATCACCGACAAGACCGGCGACCTGGTCGGCATCCGCATGGTCAAGGAAACCGACGAGCTCATCGTCATCTCCAGCTCCGGCCAGATCATCCGCGTGCCCGTGGACCAGATCCGCACCACCGGACGCTCGGCCCAGGGCGTGCGGACCTTACGCCTGCGCGACAGCGAGGACGAGCGCATCGTGGACTTCACCAAGTACATCACCGACGAACCGGCCGAAGAACCGACCGACAACTCCGCTGATGAACCCATGGATGATACAGGCACCGACGAACCCGTCGGCGAAGCGATTGACGAATTCACCAACGAACCCACCAACGAAACCGAGGAAGATTCGGAATAAGGATAGACACTCTGATCCCCCCCTTTTGGTCACAAAGGAGGGGGATGGGGGAGATGATCGAAGAACCCGTCCGCTTTCAATTATCTCCGCAGGTCTGCCGTTGAAAAAGGCAGGGATTTCCCCTTGTTCCAAAGGCTCAGGACTGAAAGAATTTTTGGCGATTATCGGGGCTACAGGCATGATAATCGGGCGGAATGAAGGAGTGTGCAGGGCGGTTTGATGAAACGCGATGACGGTCGTTTTAGGGCAAGATTTTTCGGTGGGGTTTCTCAGGATTTTCATGCACACGGCGATGCCTTTTCGGATCGTAGAGGGAAGTTCAGGATGGGTAGTATCAAACATGTGATGAAGCAAAGTCCGATGCACGTCTTTTTCGTAAAGAAGAAACGGGAGGCCCTGCAGGGTGACCGGGTAAACATGGCCCATGAAGATGGCCTTGAGTCTGTGCCACGGGAAAGGTAGTATGCCTTTCAATGCCGATCGGCAAAGAGCACGAAGGGAAGGTGTCATGCACGAGAGCAACCTGACAAGACGCGAATTCATCAAGGCCGGGACGGTCATGGGCGGGGCCCTGGCCATGGGCGCAGGCTTAAACGCCTGCGCACATAAAGAAGCCGCCCAGCCGGGCGCGGAAACCGGCGCCGGAAAGACGGCCACGCCGCGGCCTTTTAACGGAGACTACGACGTCATGATTGTGGGCGCGGGGCCGGGCGGGTGCCTTGCGGCGCGCGAACTGGCCCGCCAGGGTTTCTCGGTGGGCCTGTTCGATGCCTCGACGGCCGACGCTCTGGGCAAGCCGATCATCATCGAGGCCGAGCAGCAGATCTTTCGGCAGGTCGGGGTCGAACCGCCGGCCGGCGACCTCATCCCCTATCATCCGGAACGGATCCGCGTGTTTTCCTCCCGCGGTCATGAGGCCTTCAGCATCGACTGCAAGGCCTACGCGCTTCCCGTGGCGCTGCATCTCAATCGCTTCGTGCAGCGGTTGCTGGATGAAGCGATCAGGTCCGGCGTACACTTTCACGGCGGCTACCGGGCCATGGCCCCGCTGACCGGCGCGGGGTGGGTGGAAGGCGCGCGCTTTGAGACATCGGGGGGCGGCACGGCCGATGTGCGGGCCCGCATCGTGATCGATGCCTCGGGCTATCATGCCGTTCTGGCCAGACAGCTCCCGCCAGAATTCGGCATCGCCTTTCCGGAGGACGAACTCCATGTCGTGAGCGCCTCCAACCACTTCCACGCCATCGACGCGGATGCGGCGCGCGCCGCCGTGGCCAAAGGGCTGCACGGCGACGAGGAGACCTGGACCAGGGTCGGGAACTACGGCTCCTACTCCACGGTTTTCTCGTTTCTTTCCCTTGAACGCCAGCGCGCCTACATCCTGGTCGGCTACAAAAAGACCCAGGAGGCCGTCATCACGGTCGGCGCGGCCGTCGAACGGTTCCGGGAAAAACAGGGTTATTTCGGACAGGAGCTCTCGGGCGGAGGCGGCCTGATACGTATCCGGCATTCACTGGACAAGCCAGTGGCCAACGGCTTCATGGCCATCGGCGAGGCGGCCTGCCAGGTCATTCCCATGCATTCCAGCGGGGTGGCATCTTCGCTCTATGCCGGGAACCTGGCCGCCCAGGCCGCCGCGCAAGCGCTGAAGGGGGGCGATGCCTCCCAAAAGGCCCTCTGGCCGTATGCCGCCCGCTACCAGCAGGCGCGCGGCAGGACCCTGGCGGCCATGGATGCGGTCAGGCTGACGCTGGAATCGCTGCCGCCCGAGGGTATCGCCGATATGGTGGAAGCGGGCCTCATGAGCAAGGATGACATGATAACCGCCTTTCAGGCCCGCATGCCGGGGGTATCCGCCGCCAGCATACCGGGGCGTCTGCCCGGCCTGGTCCGGCATCCGGGGCTGGTCCCGAAGATTGCCGGCATGGGGCTCGCCATCGAACAGGTCAAGCGGCACTATAAGCGCTATCCCGAGCGCTACGACAGCGATACCGTCCTGGCCTGGAGCAGGGAAAATGAGCGTATCTTTGCGCCGCTTATAGAAAAGGCCTCAGGAAAATAACAGGTTATATGTATACCCGCTAACCGGGCGCTGGTCTAGCGCGGGGTGTTCTGTGTTTCGGGGGTGGTTTCAGCATGTTCTCGGCGCCGCTATTCGGCTGTTCCCCCATCCCCGCCGCTCTCTCCATCCCCTGCCATGGATCGCTGTCTCTTGACGTGTGCCGCCACCAGTCGGATGGTCCCGTAATCGTATCTATTCTCCAGCGCTTCCTTGACCGGGGCGAGGTGGAGCTCCTGGCGGCCGTGGAATGCGGCGCTGATCTCAGCCACGGCCGTAGGGGCAACCAGGTCGGCGACGGCGACCTCGCCCTGTTCCACCCAGTGCGCCAGGTGTCCCTCGATGGTGATGCGCGTCAAACCGCGCTCGGCCGCGATTGCCTGGATGCTCTTGCCGGCCCTCAGCAGATCGAGGGTGATGCGCCGGGTGTCGGTCTTTTCGGCCTTCACGGCGGGGGGCTTGGCGGGCCGTGCCTCCGGCATCCTCTCGTGCCCCGGCATCGAGAGCCCGGCGCGGGTCAGCTCCCCATGGTTCAGGTGGGTCTGGGTCAAGGCCAGGGCCTTGTAGATCTTCTGGAGCTGGCCGTGGAAGAGGAGCTCCAGGCCGTGCAGCTCGCGAACATACTGTTTGACGCCTTTCTTCTGGCCCAAGAGGGCGCTGTGATCGATGATAGTGCGCGAGAAGCCTTTCAGGATCGGCTCGAAATAGCCCTTGGCCGCGGATACGCGATCGATCACGTGCGGCAGGCCCTTTTCGTGCTCCGGTCGCAGGGTGGCGCCCAGCTCCCTGAGGAAGCGCTCACCCACATCGCGCACGGGCTGGAGGTCTTGGGCAAGGTGTGTCGCCCAGTCCAGGTCTTTCTGTTTCTCTGAAAGCCTCGCGTCCATGGTGAAGGAGCGCAGGAAATAATCGATTTCACGGCAAAGCGGCTTGAAATCGAAGGCGTCCAGGACGACCTCCTTTAGGTAGGCCAGCGAAGCGCGCTCAAAGACGGTCTGCTGCTCCACGGGACCCCTTGGCCGCCGCAGGAAGGATTGCAGGCTTGCATCGTGCGCGATGCCCTGGCGCTTGAAGGGCGCGGTCAGCACGAGCCCGTCCAGGGACCTCAGACGCGACAGGGCCACGTACGTCTGACCGGCGGCAAAGGACTGGGATACGTCGATGATGGCCTTGTCGAACGTCAGCCCCTGGCTCTTATGCACCGTGATGGCCCAGGCCAGCTTCAAGGGGAAGTGGGTGAAGGTGCCGATGACCTCTGATTCGATGGCGTTGCTTTCCGGGTTGAGGTTAAAGCGCTTGTTCTCCCAGGTATAGGTATCCACCCAGATGGATGGAGTGCCGTCTGGGAAGCCCACCTTGACGGCCTCGGGCCTGAGCTCCTCGACAATCCCGATCCGTCCGTTGAAGAACCTCTGCGCTCCGGATGGGTCGTTCTTGATGAACATGACCTGGGCCTGGGGCTTCAAGGTCAGGACAGGCTCGACCGGAAAACTGTTTTCGTCGAATGCGTTCTCGATGACGGCCCGGTAGTGAAACGCCTGCCCGGGCAGCTGCCCCAGTTCCTCGCGGTTGACGCGGTCGGCCATGTGGTTGTGCGTGACCAGGTAGATGTAGCCGTCGCCGGGTGCTGCGCGGAATCCCGGGCGATGGCGAAGGTTGAGGGCGTCGATATCCTCGGGCCTCAGGCAGTTGTCGCGCACGCGGTTCAGGATGGTGATGAAGGCCGGGTCGCTCTGGCGGTAGACGGTCTCGAGCTCGATGGTGACGGGCGGTTTGCTTTTGAGGGCGGCGGCCTCGAAGAAAAACGGTGAGGCGTAATAGTCTTTCAGGACCTGCCACTCCGCGTCCTTGACCACGGGCGGCAATTGCTGCAGATCGCCGATGAAGAGGACCTGCACCCCGCCGAAAGGCTCTGCGCGCTGGCGGATGCGTCGGAGCACCGTATCGACGGCATCCAGGAGGTCGGCCCGCAGCATGCTCACCTCGTCGATGATCAGGAGCTCGAGTTTCTTCAGCAGGTTGCGCTTGGCGGCATGCATCCTCATGTGCCGCTCAAGCGTCCGCGGGGTGTTGATTTCAAAGTCCGGCGCCCGGTTGCCCGGGAGCTGATCCGTGGGGATAAAGGCCCCGAACGGCAGCTGGAACAGGGAGTGCAGGGTGACCCCTTCGGCGTTGATGGCCGCGATGCCCGTGGGCGCGGCCACGATGGTGTTCTTGTGGGTCAGGCGTGTGATGCTGCGCAGAAAGGTGGTCTTGCCCGTGCCCGCCCGTCCGGTCAGGAAGACATGCGCATTGGTCTGGTTGATGAAGCGCGAGGTCACTTGCTCGGCCTGTTCATGAAGATCCGGCATGCCATGATTATACCAACATTTCCCGGCAATCCGGAACGGTATTTTCAGTGTCCGCTTCAGGCATGGATCGGCGTTTACTATTACATGCCTTGTGCAGTTTAACCCCGGCGTCGTTTATTCCGATAGAGACGGAAACACCACATCGAGGAGACTATCTTCGTGGAAAAGACGAATTATAACAGCATGTTTTTTATCCGGCCGCTTCTCTTCCAGGAGCTCGTCACCTATATACTCTGCACTCCGTTCCTTGCCTTTTTCATTTACTTCTGCCTGCCCAGGGCGCACCCGTCGTTTCCGTATGCCATAATGCTGACCAATCTCCTGGTACCGTTTTCCACGGGCCTATCGGTCATCATCAAATATACGTTGACGCGGCCCATCATACGCGCCATGCAGGCCGACTGCGATAATGAAGCCATGCATCGGGCAGTCCGCCCGGCGGCATGGCTCCCCATCGTCGATGCTTGCGTGGTCGTCTTCCGATGGGTGGTGCTGACCAATGTGTGCGTGTCGCTGGTTTTGTTTCTGCAAGGGCATATCTATCTCCCGGAATTCCTCTTTTTATGCGCCATTATCGCCTGCACCGGATTTTCTCTCGTCACCCTGTATTATCTGGCGGCCGAGACAAGCCTGTTCCCATTCTATCAAAAGATCGGCCGGTTTGATGTGCTTGAAAACGAGAAGGGGCTCGTCCGCATCGGCCTCGGCAAGAAATTGATCATTTCCAATCTCTTGACCGGCATGGTCCCCATAGTGTACTTGATCGCGGTTATTTTCATATCAGCGGCCACCAAGGTGGATCTTTCAGGGATGTGGGTGGGTTTTGTCCTGCTGTTCATTGAAACCATTGCCATGACGGTGATCAACAGCATGCTGATCATGCGCGGTTTTTCCGGTTCGGTTGGAGAGATGTCGCGCATATTGAAGGATATGGCGCAAGGCCAGGGAGACCTGACCCGGCGCCTTGAAATCAACGGCATCGATGAAGTGGGTGAGCTTGCCTACGGGTTCAATAGCTTTGTCGGAAACATGGATGAGGTGATTACCCAGGTGCGGGATGCCACCATGCGGGTATTCACCGCCAGCCATGAACTGAGCGCGAGCTCGCAGAGCGTGTCGCAGAATACCCAGGGACAGGCATCGTCGGTCGAGGAGGTCGCCGCGGCCGTCGACGGGATGCACGCTTCCATCAACCTCAATACGAACCTTGTCCGGGACGGGAAAGAGACCGCCTTTGCGATGAAAACGAGCGGAGATATTGGCAGCACGGTTTTTGGGGAACTGGCGCAGGCTATCGGCGAAATTTCCAGTGTATCACGCCGGATCGGTGATATCGTGACCACGGTCAACGAGGTGGCCTTTCAAACCAATCTTCTGGCACTGAATGCCGCGGTGGAGGCAGCCCGCGCCGGAGAACAGGGCAGGGGGTTCGCGGTGGTCGCACAGGAGGTGCGCGCCTTGGCGGGACGTTCCGCCGAGGCGGCCCGGCAGATTAGAGGGCTTATTGAAGAAACGGTCGCGCGAATCAATACGGGGGATGAAATGATGAAAAAGGCCTCATCATCCTTAACCGAGATCATGTCCCACATGGGTTCTTTGGCGCGGATCATGGAGCAGATCGAAAGCTCATCCAATGAACAGGCGCACGGTATTGCCGAGCTTAACCAGGCCATAAACAGCATCGATTCTTCCACTCAGCACAATGCGGCTACCGTGGAGGAGCTTGCCGGCACAGCCGAGGCAATGCGCACCGAGGCCGACACCCTGACCGATATCGTCAGGCGCTTCAAGGTTTCGAAGAAAGTGCCCCCCTCCGCCGCTCCGACCTTATAAGGGCGCAATCCGGGCCGATCTTCGCAGGGTGCGGACCTAGTCTTTTTTCTTGGCCTCGGCGAGGAGGGCCTCCGGATCGAAGGCGTGCGGCTTCTCGAAAGGATACAGCTCGATGAACTCGAAGCGTTCCATGCAGATTTCCAGATAGAACGGGCGATGGCTGGCGGTCTCGAAGGCTACCTTGCGGTATTGGGGGTTCTGGATCGGCGCGTTGATCGAGACCATGAGCTCCTTGTTCAGCACGATCATCCTGGGCTGGTTTTGATTCACCGAGCACTGGAACTCCTTTTTGACCTCCACCTGAAAATTGCCGATGATCTGGTTCATCAGTTCGCCCAAGGTGTTACCGACCTCATCCGAGGTATACAGGCTTGCCAGCTCCGCCTCCGGCATGCCCATGGAGAGCATATAGGCGCGATAGATCTCCATGGCCGCCTCCTTCGAGAAGTTCATGACCACCAGACCGGAAAAGCCGCCGTCGAACAGGACGAAACAGCCGATATCGGGCTTCAGGCAGGTTTTGTCCACCTTCTGCACCATGGGCGAATAGGAGATCTTCGTCTGCGTGGCCATGCTGAGCACCGCATTGACCGAATCGCACAGGACCTTGAGCACGTCTTCGGTTGTCCTCGGCTTCTTTTCTTCCATGATCCGTCACCTCGCATCGGCAGGCATGGTTATCTGCCGCGGGCGGCCCCGGGCCCAGGGCAACCGATCGTCTCCCCGGGGTGTTTACGCCTCGTCCGCCTCTTCCAGAATTATCCGGCAGTCGGCCACGGTTGCGCCCTGGCCTTCCGCGTGCGCCAATAAGGGGTTGATGTCGATCTCCTTGATCTGGGGGTGGTTCATCATGAGGTCCGAGAGACACACCAGCAACCGCTCCAGGGCCGCCAGATCGACCGCGGGTTTGCCGCGGTAGCCCTGCAGGATCTTGTAGCCCTTGATGCTGCGGATCATCCGGCGGCCTTCATTGCGGTTGATCGGCGCCAGGCGGAACTCCACATCCTTGAAGACCTCCACGAAGATGCCTCCCAGACCGAACATCAAAAGCGGTCCGAAGACAGGATAGCGATTGGCGCCTAAGATGATCTCCTCGCCCGCCGGGGCATGTTTGACCACCAGCACGCCCGTTATTTCGGCCTTCGGGTCATACTGGGCGGCGCTGGCCATGATGCGCCGGTAGGCATCCCGCACCTCGTCCTCGGTCTTGAGGCCGACCGCGACGCCGCCGGCATCCGATTTATGCAGGATCTGGGGCGAGACGATCTTGAGGACCACCGGCAGGCCGATCTCGCGCGCCGCGGCCGCGGCCTCTTCCTCGCTGGTGCTCAAGCGGGTCGGCAGGACCGGGAAGGAGTAGCAGGCCAGCAGCTCGTTGCCTTCCAGCTCGCCCAGCTTGGTCTTGCCGGCGGCCAGGCAGGCCTGGATGATCTGTTCGGCCTTGGCTTTATCATGGCTGATAACAAGCGGCGCCATATGCTGGCGGTTCACCCAGCGCGAAAACCGGTACAGCGCGGCAAAGGCGTTGGCGGCGTTTTCCGGGAAGCGATACACCGGATAGCCGTATTCCTGGAGGTACTTGACGCCTTGCGAAACGTCCACCACCCCCATGAAGCAGCACAGGATCGGCTTGTTCGAGCGCTGGGCGATCTGCACGATCGCCTTGGCCGTATCCAGCGCATTGGTCATGGACTGCGGGGTCAGGATGACCAGGGCGCCGTCGACGTTCTCATCGCTGATGACGGCCGCGAGGGCCTTCTCGTAGCGGTCATAGGGCGCATCGCCGATCACGTCCACGGGGTTGTGAATGTTGGCGGTAGACGGCAGATGGCTGGCAAGGGCCTCGATGGTGTCGGGGTTGAAGCGGGCCAGTTCGAGACCCGCCGACATGGTCATGTCCGTGGCGATGATCCCCGGGCCGCCGGCATTGGTGACGATGGCCACGCGGTTGCCGCCCGGGATCTTGCGGATGTGCTTGCCGAGGAGGCTGCGCTTCTTGAAGGCAAACGCGCTGGCGAAGTCGAAGAGCTCGTCGATGGTATTGCAGCGGATGATGCCCGCCTGTTTGAAGATGGCATCGTAAATGGCCTCCGAACCGGCCAATGCCCCGGTATGCGAGGCGGCCGCCTGAGCCCCGGCGCTCGTGCGGCCTGATTTGATCGCCAGGATGGGGGTCGGCCTGCTTCCGGAGGTGATCTCCTTGACCTCATCGATGAATTCACGGCCGCGGCGCAGCTCTTCCAGATACATCATGATCACGTCGGTGTCGAAATCCTCATGGAGGTAGCGCAACAGATCGAGCTCGTCCACGTCGGCCTTGTTCCCGATGGAGATGAATTTCGAAAAGCCGAAGTCGCGGTCCGCGGCGAAGTCCAAAACCGATGTGCACAAGGCGCCGCTCTGGGAGATGAAGGAGATGTTGCCCGGCTGCGGCATGCGTTTGGAGAAGCTGGCATTGAGCCGCACGCCCTCGATCGGGTTGATCACGCCCAGGCAGTTGGGGCCGACCAGGCGCACGCCGGCCTCACGGCACTGCGCCACGATACGGTCCTCGATCTCGCGGCCTTCACCCCCGACCTCGCGAAAACCGGCGCTGACGATGACCACGCCCTTGACCCCCTTTTCGATCACCTCCGCGATGGCCGGCAGGGCGAGCTTGGGCGGCAGGATCACGATCGCCAGGTCGACGGGCTCCGGTATAGCGAGGATGCTCTTATAGGCCTTGTTGCTCAAAATGGCGTTGGCCGTGGGATTGACCGGGTAGAGCGTCCCGGTGAAACCGCCCTTGATGATGTTGGCAAAGATGTCATACCCGACCTTGCCCTTGGTGGTTGAGGCGCCCAGTACCGCTACCGATCGTGGTGAAAAAATGGCTTCAAGTTCGTGTGCCATACGGACCTCCTTGCGGGTCTCCCTGCGCCCGTCTGCCGCGGGATCGTATGCTGCATGTCTGATAGCCTACTGCGCTCCCCCAAGTCAAGACCCCTCATGGGGGGGCGGTGGCTAAGGTCGCCGCCCAGGCCCTTGGCAAATCGACGGCGGGGCAGATCGATGCGCCGCGGCCGTTTTTAGGAAAGCCGGGGGGGCGGTCCCGCAATGATCCCTTGTGGTCGTAATAGACACTTGACATATATAGAGGTGTAAAATAAAATAATAAATACATCAATCGTCACACCATTGGATAAATAATACCATGAAGAGGGGGGATTATGGCCACTCGAAGGGGTTGTACGGTCGCGGCGGAAATTCTGATGCGGTCTCTTGTGCTTGTCCTGCTTTCTTTTCTCTTGCCGAGTCCTGTGAAGGCGGACTTGTTCTTTTCCGAGTATATCGAGGGTTCATCGAACAACAAGGCGCTTGAGATCTACAACGGCACGGGTTCGTCTATCGATCTGACGGATGGCAACTATGCCATTAAGCTCTATTTCAATGGCGCTACGAATCCTGGACTATCCATTCCCTTGAATGGAAGCCTTGCGAATGGCGATGTGTTCGTTGTCGCGCACTCGTCCGCTCAGGCTGAATTCCTGGCGCAAGCAGATCAAACCGTTGGCGCTACGCTGTTTAACGGCGATGACGCGATCGCGCTTTTCAAGGGCACGGAAATCATAGACGTCATCGGGCAGATTGGTTTTGATCCCGGCACGGAATGGGGCACTGGAGTGATCAGCACGGCCGACAATACACTGCGACGGAAGCCGTCGGTCATGGTCGGAGACCCGATCGGGTCGGACGCCTTTGATCCGTCAATCGAGTGGGAAGGCTTTGCTACGGACACCGTTGACGGCCTGGGGGCCCACGCAGGCGCCAGCCCTGTCCCTGTCCCCGCCGCCATCTGGCTCTTCGGCCCCGGCCTCATGGGGCTTCTTGGCCTCAAGCGAAGAATGCAACGCTGAGCGTTCACCCTCTTCAGGCTTTAACATGGATCTTCCTTCTCCCCCACCCTGGCGGGACGGGGCAGGGAAGGAGAGGCCGATCCAACAAGAGGCGTGCCCTCTGGCGAGGGTCTCAGAGCTCGCGCGCCGTCTTGTAGGCACTGTGCACGGCGTGGGCGATGCGGCCAACCCTGAACGCGTCGCCAATGGATGAGACGGCCGGCACATACGGGCGTATCGCATCCGCCAGATTGTTGCCCCGCACACCCACGGAAAGCACCACCCGGCTGGCGGCGTGCACTAATGGTCGTTGCGGTACACCACCCCGTCCTTCATGACAAAAACGACCTGTTCGGTGACGGAGATGTCTTCAAACGGGTTGCCGGACATGGCGACGATATCCGCGCGTTTTCCCGGCGCGATGATACCGGTGTTCAGGTCGAGCAGCTCAGCCGCCATGGATGTTCCCGCCTTGAGCGCGCGCAAAGGGCTAATCCCGTTTTGCACCATTTCTGAAAACTCCTTGGCGCCGTTTACCGAATAATCAAATGTCCCGAGGTCCGTGCCCAGCGCGATCTTGACATTGCTCTTGGCCACATTCCTGGCGCATTCCAGCAGCTGGCTGCAATACTTGACCGCCTTGGCCCGCGCCCATTCCGGGTCTTCCATGTTGATATGGCCTTTACAGGTTTCGCGGGCATTGCGCACCACCGCGTATTGGGTGGGCACCAGATAGATGCCCTTTGACGCCAGCATCTGCAGCGTTTCCACCGACGAGAGGCTGCCGTGCTCGACGGAACGCACGCCCGCGCCAGCCGCCATGCGCACCGCCTTGTCCCCGTAGGCATGCAC
This sequence comes from Deltaproteobacteria bacterium, assembly GCA_029574005.1. GTDB lineage: Bacteria > Desulfobacterota > Desulfomonilia > UBA1062 > UBA1062 > JAKQBR01. The sequence goes on from JAKQBR010000340.1 coordinate 30,321, forward strand.
GAACACGGGCTTTCCCAAGCCTTTAGCCGCGGCCACGATGGCGTTCATTTCTTCCTGCGAATAGGAGACATCTTCGGGCCCGTCGCTGGGAGACAGGAAGCCGCCGCTGCCGGCGAACTTGATCCAGTCCACGCCGTGGCGCGCCTCATCGTGCACGGCGCGCCGCAGAGCGTCGACCCCTTCGACGACCGAGACCTGTTCCATGATGATGCCGTTTCTTGTCTGGCCGCTAAAGTCAAAGTGGCCGCCCACGGCCGAGAGCATATGCCCGCCGCTGATGATCTTGGGCCCTCGAATGGCGCCCGATTCGATCGCGGTTCTCAGCACCGGGGTGATCCACGATACGATGCTGAAGTCGCCGGCATCGCGCACCGTGGTGAACCCGTTGTGCAGCAGCATCTGGCAGGCGTTAACCCCGGCCAGGGTCAGCGCGGCGTCATTCATGCCCGCAAAGGCGTTGATGATCCGGATATTGCCGGTCAGATGCAAATGGCAGTCGATGAATCCGGGCATGACGAACTGCCTGGACAGGTCGATTATCTCGGCGCCTTCGGGCCGGACGACTTTGCTCCCGACCGCGGTTATGGTGCCGTCCTTCACCACGATCTCGGCATACCCGAGCGGCTTGGGCGCCAGCCCGTCCCAATAATTGCCGGCCAGGATAACCGTGGCCGGTTGGGGCGCCGCCGCGAGGGCGGTGCCACCGAACGACATGAGGACCATGAGCAGCAAACCCGAAAGCAATCTTGGCATGTGTTCCTCCTTTCTATGCTCACACCATCGCGGGCGTTCGCCCTATCACCCGTGCATGCGCCCGGCGCTTACAGCCTCGAGCGGCTATCTCTCCCGGAAGTGAATGCGACGGCATCTTTTCTCGAAAGGCCTTGCTCGGGGGACATTAGCATAAAGAAGGGCATCCTTGAAGACGATGTTGAATGCCCCCAAAGACCATGCGCCAAGGTGCATGGCTTCGGTACGTCCTTGGCCTGGGAAACCAAGCTGAGCGGGCCGGCCTTGTCGGTATCCAGCCAGGGCATGCCGGGGAGGCGGCCGCCTCCCCGGCCACGGTGTTTTAGATCCAGCCGAGGATGCCGCTGAAAACGATCAGGCAGGCGGCATCGATGCCCAGAATCGTGCCCACGGCGATGAGCTTGCTCTTCATCTTCTCCATGTCATGGACCCAGAAGGCCACGGCAAAGAAGTAGAAATACCCGATGAGCCAGAGCAGCCACGGCGCCTTGAGGCTCCACCAGGCATATTCCCACGTGAGCGCGCCCATGGCATTTAAAATCATCTCCACGATCACGGCCGCGGTGGTAAAGCCGATGGCGATCAGCAGCCGGTTGGGGATGCCGAAGATCTTCATGTGCTTGTCGGCGGGCAGGGCCAGGCAGGCCACCACGCCCATTACGGCGAACATCATGGTGATCTCGATGTTGAGCCCGATCAGGATCAGGTAGGAGGTCTCGTTGCCGGGGGTGCCCCAGACCGGGGCATACTGGGTGAAGTAGAACACCAGCCCGTTCCAGATCTCATTGAACCAGTCGCAGCCCCAGAGCGCCAGGCCGCCTAAGACCACGCTCCAGTTCTTCTTGGAGATCTGCGACTGGTACACGTACAGTACCAGGAGGAACAAGGTGATGACCTGCCACTTGAACTGGTGCGGGTCGCGCAGGATGGCCAGCGACTGGAGGGAATACGCCGATATCGTGGATGGATCCTTGACCATATCTATGGCGTGTGGCGAAAGCTGAAGCATGGGTATACCTCCTCGATCAGAATTTTTTTATAGTCTACCGAGAATTTCATCGGAGTCAAGGCGGAAAATGAACAAATGAATTTTCTGTTCACTTATTCATTTTGATTGACAGCCCTTCTCCCCGGCTGATAGAAAACCGATGGCAAACCATTATGGCAAAGAAGGACGTCAAGCGCATCCGGATCTATGAGGCGGCCCTGGAGGTATTCGCGCGCTACGGGTACCGGCGGGCGCGCATGGAGGACGTCGCCGAGGCCCTGCATATGACCAAAGGCAATCTCTACCTGTATGTCAGCAACAAGCGCGACCTCTATGAAAAGGCCGTGGCCTATGCCCTGTTGAAATGGCAGGGCCATGCCAAGCGCGAGGCCGACAGGTTCGATGATCCGGTTCAAAAGCTGGCCGTTTATTCCACCAAGGGCATCGAGTATCTGCAGCAGGACCCTGTTCTGAAGGCCGTCCTCATCGATAACCCATCCGTGTTCCCGATCTCGCCGAGCGAAGACCCCTTCTACGAGATCAATCGCGCCTCCATGGACATGCTCAAGGAGATCCTGAAGAAAGGCGTCGATCAAAAACGCTTCGCCGCCATGGACGTGGACCGCGTGGCGGAGCTGTTCTACTCCATCTATACCCTCTTCATCAACAAGGTCTACATCAAGTCCGAGGGCGAGAGCACGCTATCCATGTTCGAGGAAGGGATCGGCATCGTCCTCAACGGGCTTCTGGCCCGCGGCGATTAGAGGCGCCATGCCGTATGCCTTGGCGCTGGAATGAGCGTCGGCCTGCGCATGCGCGCCGCCTGCTCGCTCGGCTTAAGCCGGGTCCATTGACAACCTTGGTTGAAACGATATTATAGTATTTAAGGAAACCATATGGGAAGAGAGGGCTCATATCGGACGACTCTGCCATGATCCTCGGTAAGGCCTGTCGATGTTTTTTGTGCAGGCATATGTCATCGCTGATAGACCTCACAGATTGTTAGCTTTTTTGGGTGTCCCGTACGATCACGCTTCAAGAAATCCGCAGCCATGTGAGCTCCTCGCGGCGGTTTTCAAGCAAAGACTGTTTTGCTCAGACCTGAAGAAAAGGAGGACTTCAATGGCAGTGAACATGATCGGGATGTTGAAAGGGCTCTTAACCGACAACCTTATCGCCAGGACCGCGGAACTTCTGGGAGAAAACAAGTCCGGGGTGACGAACGCGGTTGGCGGCGCCCTGCCGACGCTGCTGCTCGGCCTCTTGAAGAAAGGCAGCGAGCCGGGCGGGGCCGAGAATATCATCAAGATACTGCAGGAAGGCAAGCATGACGGCGGCATTCTGGACGATCTCGGGGGCGTTCTGGGCGGAGGAGATG